>JAEDLK010000018.1 GCA_016295355.1 Clostridiaceae bacterium | reverse complement strand
TTTGGTGTCGAAATAGTGTGTTTAACCACTATTTCGACTATCTATAACCATTATACCCATATATGTAGGGAAAATCACGCCGTTCATGTTTCACTTTTCTTTCAATCAAAAAAAGAGAACCGTGCCATTTCCGTTTTTTTTAATGAAACAGTCAATCAATGCGTATTGACTAAAGACAACCCTGCGTGTATATCACGCAGGGTTTCATATATATGGCTGTTTTTGAGAGAGAGAACGGCTATTCAATATATCCACCATGGTATGACAAAAAATCAACCAAAAAGTCTTTATTTGACAATAATTTTAAGATGAATGGTACTTATCGACCGACTTATGCACCGAAAGAATCAGCATTTTTGATGTTATGCACCGAGTTATGAACAATTCTTTCACATAAAGACAGTTGTTTACAGGAAAAAGACCGCCAAATACTGGTAAAGCGTTGCTGTATGAAAAAAATTGAAAAAAGGTTAAGATGTCGGTGAATGTCGCAAATTTACCCGTTATGATAAAGCGTGCTGCAGCAATCAAGGCAACGGAGGTGAGTGAAAACGGACAGTAAAAGTCGAAAGCAAATGCGACGAATTCTAAAGCAAAGAGTCAGCAAAGAGGAACAAGAGGCACTGTTGCAAGAGGGATTTCGCTTTGCAGCCCCTACAAAGGAGACGCTTATTCTGGTGGCGCTGTATAAAAAAGCGGCTGCCGGCGACATGAATGCCATCCGGGAAATCCGTGCGTTGACCGCCACGGAAGAATCCGTCAACACCCAAGGGGTGACAATCATAGACAATGTGCCCGATCAAGACAGCTGAAGTTATCGGTAAAGGCTACAATCGATTCTGGCATTGTGAGGAACGCTATCGAGTGTTAAAAGGCGGAAAAGCCTCGAAAAAATCCAGCGTGACGGCCATGAATCTGATTTACCGCTTAATGAAATACCCCGGCAGTAACCTACTGGTGGTACGGGCGGTGATGAACACCCATCGGGATAGCACTTTTGCTCAACTGTGTTGGGCGCAGGAACGTCTGGGGGTATCGGGCTTTTGGCGGAACACGGTTTCGCCCATGGAGATGACCTATCTGCCGACCGGGCAGAAAATTCTTTTTCGTGGATTTGACGATGTACTAAAGCTGGCTTCCACCACCGTCAGCCGAGGCGCTCTCAATTTTGTTTGGATTGAGGAGGCCTTTGAAATTGGAGATGAATCCGACTTTGATAAACTGGATTTATCGGTTCCCCGAGGGTCGCTGCCCGACGGATTGTTCAAGCAGACGACCCTGACCTTTAACCCTTGGAGCAAGGAGCATTGGTTGAAAAAGCGCTTTTTCGATCAGAAAACACCCGGGGTGCAGGTGTTTTCCACCAACTATCTTTGCAACGAGTTTCTTGATAAAACCGACCGGCGTGTTTTTGAGCAGATGAAAGAAAACAATCCTCGAAAATACGCCGTGGCCGGATTGGGAGAATGGGGCGTAGAGGAAGGGCTTGTTTTTGATAACTGGCAGGTGGATCCTAATCCGCATTATTTAACCGACAAAACGAACTGGCGTGCGTTTTTCGGACTGGATTACGGATATACCAACGATCCGACAGCCTTTATCGCTTTTTACGCCAATCCGGTCAAGAAGGAAATCTATATTTTTGATGAATTCTGTCAGACCGGGATGCTCAATTCAGTTATCGCACAGACCATTATCCGAAAAGGGTACGCCAAAGAGCGAATCCGTGCCGATTGCGCCGAGCCGAAATCAAACGAGGATTTACGAAGGTACGGTTTGTCAAGGATTATGCCGTCGGCCAAGGGTCGTGACAGCGTGCTGAACGGCATTGCACGAATTCGTGAGTATCGGATTTTTGTCCATCCCTGCTGTCGGCAGACCATTGCGGAGTTGTCGGGCTATGTTTACAGCCAAAAGGTCAACGAACGCGGTCAACGACTGCCACAAGACAGGGATAATCATTTGATGGACGCTCTGCGCTATGCGTTTGAGGATGTCCGTTTATTCAAAGGAAATATGACTATGCCAAACGAAAAGAATCAAAATGCACTGCTTGGGGGGTGGGATGTATGTGGATAATCGGTGTGATTGCCTGTGGGCTTTGCTTTTGGCTTGGTTATGTATACGGCCGAAGCCAGCTGCCGAAACCGATGCACCCCGTCCCCGTGGGCAAAACGCAAAGTCCGTCACTTTCAAAGGATACTGCTGCCTTTTTAAGCTATGACGGCGGCGTTCAAATGTCCGATTAAGGAGGAAAACAATGAAAGAAAATAAGCAAACAGAGCCGGCCAATGAACAGCCGGACACCGTAACCGCCGAGGAAACTGACACCGACGGTGCCGTTTCAAACGAGGAAAGACTGTCGGCACTGGCGGCAGACGGACTTAAATATGCGGCGGTGGAAAAGGAAGTCAAACGGCTTCAGTATTTTGCCGAGCAAAGTGGTATGAGCGTGGCGGCGTTTCTGGATGACATTGAGCAGACAAGGACGCAGAAAAGGAAACAAGAGCTTGTGGATGCCTGTGGCGGAAACGAAGCCATGGCCGACCATGTCCTTCAATTGGAACAGGCGGTGCAAGACGGCCCTGCAAGCGATTGGCAGATCTTTTTCCCCGACACGGACGAAAATGAGATCCCGGACGAGGTGCGCCTGTCCGCCAAAGAAAACCGACGGGAACTGGTGGATGAATACCTGCGGTATCTGGCCCTTAAGCGCTTAAACGAACAACGCACTGCCGCCCGTCGGCGTGCTAACCGTCTGTCTTCGCCCGGTTCGCTTTCAGGCAATCAAAACGAAGAAGCAGACGATGAACACATGGCCTTTTTAAGAGGCCTATGGGGATAAAAGGCTAACGGTTGAGCCTATACAACCGAGTAAAACATAAAAAGGAGAAACATTATGTCTATTAATTCCCTTGAATCCATTACCGCTTATTCCGGCGAGTTGGATAAACTGTTTACCCAGAAGAGCGTTACCGGCTTTTTTGCCGACAACGCTATGGGTGCTAAATTTGTCGGTGCCAAAACCGTCAAGATTCCGGACATCGATTTCCAGGGTCTGGCGGATTATGACCGTGACACCGGTTTTTCCAAAGGCGCCATCACCGTGGCTAACACGGCCTACACCATGCAGATGGACCGTGCCCGTTCGTTGCAGATCGACCGTGAGGATTTGGACGAGGCCGGCATTGCCCAGTTGGCCGGCAGTATTTTGGGCGAGTATGTTCGTACCAAGGTTGTGCCGGAATGTGATGCCTATGTTATTTCCAAGCTGGCCGGTTTGGCGATGACTCGCAGTAACACCGTGACCGGTAACATAGAAAAGCCGTTTGAAACGCTGTGCAGTTTGATTGAAAAGGTTCAAGAACAGGTCGGCTATGATGAAGAGCTGGTGGCCTTCATCGATAGCTGTATGTATGCAAAGTTGCAGAACAGCACCGAACTGTCCCGTATGCTGACCGTTTCCGACTTTAAACAGGGCGATATTAACCTGTCTGTTAAGTCGCTCAACGGTGTGGCTTTGATTCCGGTTGTCAGCCAGCGTATGCAGACTGCTTATACCTTTGTCACGGATAATGTCGGTGGTTTTACACCTGCCGCCAACGCCCGTGAGGTCTACATGATGGTCTGCCCCAAAAACGGTGCACACCTGGTCAAAAAGACCGAGAAAATGCGCATCTTTACCCCCGAACAGAATCTGGATGCCGATGCGTACAAGTTCGATTACCGCATTTATTACGATGTGTTTGTGAAAAAGAGCGGCTTGGATGGCATTTGGGCATGGGTATCTCCGGCCATTACCGTATCCACTCAGCCGGCCAACAAGAGTGTTACCGCCGGCAGCATTTCCGGCAATCTGTCAGTATCGGCTTCAACCGTCAGCGGTTCTACTTTGACCTATCAGTGGTATCGCTGTGATGCCGACGGCAAGAACGCCGTTAAGGTTAATGGTGCTACAGCTGCTTCCATGGCCTTGGATACCTCGTTGGAAAAGGGTAGCTATTACTACTTCGTCAAAATCACGGTTGACGGATTGGCTTCTCTTTGCTCCGGCGTTGCCTGCGTGACCGTGGGCTGATAACAGGAGGGGCAGGGCACTTTCTGCCCCTTTTTTCTTAAAGGAGGAATACGATGGTTCATACACCGGAAAGTATTTACAGGGAATACCGTGAAGGCGTGGAATACAAAAGCCAACTCGGTAAACGGGGGAGCTTTGAGCAGAACCGCATGAATGCACGCTTTTATAACGGTGACCAATGGTATGGAGCAAGCGTCGGCCGTGATAAGCCGTTGGTGCGCCACAATATTATTCGGCAAATCGGCGATTACAAAATGGGGATGCTGACAAAAAGACCTGTTGCCGTGCGCTTTTTTGCTGACGGTGTGTGCGATACACCGGCAACCCGTCGAAAGACCGGCGAGCTGAAAAGAAAGCTTAGCGAGGGAAGTTTGAAAACACTGCAGGGCTTAGACACAAAGGAGGAGGCCGGGTTGGTCTGCGATGCGCTGGAGCATTATTTTGATGCACTATCGCAAAAACTGCATCTGCGCCAAAAAACCGATGAGGTGCTTCGTCAGAGCTTTATAACCGGCACCGGATTCTTGTACACCTATTGGGATCAGCCGACCGATTTGCAGGCCGGCGAACTGTCCTGCGAGGTGCTGTCCACCGATCGGATTTTCTTTGGTGACAACACCGCCGACAGCATAGAGGAGCAACCCTATATGCTGATTGTCACGCGTCGCCCGGTCGAGCAAGTCAAAAGTTTGACCGCTCGATTTGCCGGCAAATTGCAGGCGGGGCGCATTGAGCCGGATCATCCCGGTTCTTCCAAGGTGACGGTCTTTACCCGTTTATATAAGGAAAGCACCGTCAAGGGGCGGACGGTTTGGGCAATCAGCACAACCAAACAGGCGGTTGTCCGCCCAGCCTTTGATACGCATTTGCATCGCTATCCCGTGACCATGCTCCGTTGGGAAAAAAAGAATGAACGGCTGTTGGGGGAAAGCGAAATCACCAATTTAATTCCCAACCAAATTGCCATCAACCGACTGATTACGGCCAATGTGTGGGCATCCATGAGCATGGGAATGCCGTTGATGACAGTCAACGGGGATACCGTGCCCGGCGACATCACCAATGATCCCGGACAGATTATCAAGGTGTACGGGAGTAACGAGGATGTGGCCGGTGCGGTACATTATGTCACACCGCCGGATTTTTCGGGCGATTTCCGTGAGAACATCAAAGATCTGATTTCGCAAACCATCAGCGGTTGCTCGGCAGGAGGTTTGTTGTTCAAGGAGCTGGCCTACAACAACACGGCCGCCATTGAGGCGATGCAGCAAAGTACAGAAATTGCGCTTTCTCCGCTTAACAACCGCTATTTGGGATTTTTTGAGGACACCGCTCTTGTGTGGTTGGATTTTTGGATGACACGCTATACCGAGCGGTCACTGTGCCTTGAGGATGAAAACGGACGGTGGTATTTTCCCTTTGATGCCGCCCGCTATGAATCTTTGCGACTTTGTGTTCGTGCCGAGCGGAAAGGAGAACAGAATGACGGGAAAAACGATTATTGATATGGCCTATACCTTAAGCGGTTTAGATATGAGAGAGGACGAATTATATGAGCAGGAGGAGTTGTTGCGTAAGTCCTTGTTCTTGGTCAATCAAGTGCTTTGGGACTTGAATGCGGCAACTGTTTCATCCTTGGATACGCCCATCGTCCTGACATCTAAGGAAGCGGATGCAGCCGTTTACGGGGTGGCGCGATTGCTGGCGGCTATGAGTGGCTATACCTCCGTGCAAAACGAGCTGACTGAGCTATACAATCGGAAACGGGCGGCAGCTCGATCGCACACGGCGATCCGCATCAACCGATTGCCGGTTTAAGGGGGCGGTTTTATGAAATATCCGACTCGACGGCTTCCTAAAAGACGCACCGAAAAAAGACAGGCCTTTCACGGCCTTAACACACAGGATCATCCGGCTTTGATGGCCACCGATCAGCTTTGTGCGGCCGAAAATGTGTGGAGCCCTCATGCGATTTTGCAGACCAGGCCCGGCTTGCGTGAAACACACCCGTCATTATTAACACCCTTAACAACCTCTTTACATCTTCGTTATTACGAAATTGAACTCATCAACAGCATCTCGGGCGGCTATAACAAGGTGGGTGTAACGGTAGAATGCCGCCAAAGCGGACACGCCATCATGGCCGGCATGATGATGAAGCCGGATGGAACGATAAAATCATTGGTGTCACTGATATTGCCCACCGAGTCGATCCTCTATGAGACGGTTGACAATATCACACTTTTGGAGGAAGCGCCTCAAACCGGCTGCGGTTTGTTCATGGCGGTGGCGGTGCGGGTATATTACACCGGCAACCCAACCAAAAAGGTTTATTGGTTTGAGTTGGACGACGAAACGGATGCATGGAAAGCGTTTGACTGTAAGCAATTTTACACGCCGGTTTCTTTGCGATACGGCAGGGGCAACTGGTGCTATTCGTCTTTGGATTATGAGGGGATCACGCCCCGAAAGGCCGAGGTATTGGAGGAGTACAATCTCTTAAACGGCGGCCGTACCATGTATTTTACAACCGACGGTTATTCCGATGCGTTTACGATGCCGGCGGATACAATTGGCTTTGGCGGAGCCATGACCATTCGGTTTTTACGGATTATGGATACGCCGATTGATTTTTCAATTGCGGCAGGCGCAACGGATTCGGCGGTGAAACAGATAGGCGATTCGTCGGTGCAGGCACACTTGGATCGAACAACCGGCGTGGTATCTTTTACAAGCGGGGACAAAGAATTTGCCCTGCCACGTTCACTGGCAGAGAATGGTTTAGAAATCACCGCATATATATATGATGAGGAGGCAGCATACCGGCTACTTTGTGTGGATACGCTTTGTCGTCGGTATGATGGACGGGTGTTTTTAGTCGGCGGTGATGCCGACGGCAACAAGATTTTTTACAGCGAAAAGGATAAGCCCTTCTATTTCCATGTGTCGGCTTTTCTGTCGGTCGGCGAAAAAGGCAACCCTATCACGGCTTTGGCTTTGCAAAATCGCTATTTTTTTGTTTTTAAGAAAAACGAAATCTACCGCATTATCGTGGATGAGGGAAAGGCCTATGACCTGACGGCACCTTTGGAGGATTACACCGACATTACACTGCCTAAATTAACGGCTCGCATGACAAGGGTTCATTCTTCTATTGGTTGTGATTGTCCGCACAGCCTGGCGTTTTGCTCAAACCGCTTGGTCTGGTATCATACCGATGGAACGGTTTACACGCTTTACGGTTCAAACGGATATACAGAGGGGAGCGTGTACGCCCTTTCACCCAATATTGAGTCACAACTGAAAAATCGACAGACGGAGGATTTATGCTGTATCAGCGGTTGCGAAAAGGACGGCTTTTACTATCTGTCGGACGGAAATACAATGTATGTGGGTGATACGCATATCAGCGGTTTTCGATATCTATCCGGCAAGGGCGCACCATCCAGCGGCAACGGCGGTCTGTCCTGGTACAAGTGGACGCTCCCCGATGGGCTGAAGGCCATTCGTTTGTTTCGTACGGCCAATCAATTCGGCGGTATTTTTATCGACGAAAGAAACGGCCGACGGGTGTATTGTGGGTTCTTTGATGATACCCAAGACAAACTGCTTGACGCAAACCAGGTGTTAAAGGAACAGCCGATACCCTTTACATTGGAAACCGCTTTGATGGGAGACATCGGACAAAGCGGGCAACGACTTTTCGAGGCGACGGTGGACTTCCGGTCCGATGATGCGGTGACCGTTTGTCTGAAAACCGAAATCGGTTACCTTGAACCGTTTACGGTTGAATCAAAGAAGCATTGGCAACGCATCATACGGCGACCGGGTCATATACGGTGTCGATTAGCAGGCCTATGCCTAACGGGCCAAGGACGGTTTCAATTAGGCGGATTGACCTTGACATTTGAAGCATAAAGGAGAAATCACATGAAACGAATAGGGGTTATTTTGCTTTGCATATTGCTGTTATGCGGTTGTACGACAACATCGCCAACACCGGTAGAACAAGAAACACCACCGGACTACTTTTACGGTATTTGGGTGACTTATGCGGAGCTGAACAAGATGGCTTCTTCTGATTTTAAGGCCGGATTTACAGCGCTGGTTAATCAATCGGTCAATATGGGGGCAACCGCCCTGTTCGTGCATACCTGTGCCTTTTGTGACAGCCTATTTGCATCAAAGGTCTATCCGCAGTGCGCGTGGAGTGCATCGCTCGACTATGATGTGATGTCCTTTATGATTGACACCTGTCACCAACAAAATCTGGCTTTTCATGCCTGGATTAACCCTTATCGGATCGATCGGTCCAGCCAAACGGTGCTGCCGACGGTTTTGGCAGGACAATTGAGTGAAGCCGATATTTGTCGATGTGAGGCAGGGCTGTATCTGAATCCCGCCTCGCTGAAAGCTCGTTCACTGATTACCGCCGGTATTCGGGAATTATTGGATACATACCCGATCGACGGCATCCATTTTGATGATTATTTTTATCCCACGGCTGAGCCGTCCTTTGACGCACCGAGTTATAAGGCCTACTGTGAGACGGCCGCCGTGCCGTTATCACTGGATGATTTTCGTCGAGCGAATGTAAATGTGATGATTGCCTCGGTGGCTTCTTTGACACGCAGCCGAGCTGAAAAAACAGCCTTTACGGTCAGCCCGGCGGCCGACATTGAAAAGAATTATGCGTCACTATATGCGGATGTAGAGCTTTGGTGCCAGAGTGGCTATTTGGATGCCGTTATTCCGCAATTATACTTCGGCTTTGAATACCCGAATGAGCGTTTCTGCTTTGAGAATCTGCTAATGCAATGGGTGAATCTGGTATCGCCCACAAAGACCGCATTGTATATCGGTTTAGCACCCTATAAGTTGGGAACCGATGCAACGCCCGACACAACCGAATGGAAGCAGGGGGTTGATGTGGTGGCAAATGAGCTGAAAGCACTGTACGCACAGCCGTTTGTTTCGGGTGCCGTCTTTTTTTCGGCCTCTTCTTTATTCTCGGATGAGCCGGATCGGGTACAACAGTGTCGGCTGATTACCGACACCATTCATTTACAAAAAGGAGAGTAAACACATGAAAATTACAAAGGGGACAATTGTGCGTACCATTATGCTGTTTGCAGTTATGCTCGGCATTTTACTGCGCCGTTGCGGCGTAAACGTTCTGCCTATTGAGGAAACAGAGGTCGTGAAGGTTGTGGAAACCGTGATTGAACTCGGCTCCATCTTGGCAGCCTGGTGGTACAACAACAGTTTTTCGTCGGCCGCTCGTAAAGCCGACGAGTTCTTTAAGACACTAAAAGAGGGGGAAAATGAAAATGTTTAAGATTGCACTCAATGCCGGCCATTATTTCTATGAACCGGGTCGAAGAGTCAGCCGTGCCTTTGATAGCAACGAAACAAGGGAATGGGTGCTTAATGCTCGCATTTGTGAAAAGGTTGAGCAGAAGCTGAAGGCCTATGAGGGGTACACCCTTTTACGAATTGACGATCGTACAGGCGAAACACCCACCCCGTTAAATGATCGAACTGCCAAGGCAAATCGGTTTGGTGCCGACATTTATGTATCGGTTCATCATAACGCCGGTGTGGCCGGGGGGAGTGGCGGCGGCATTATGGCGTTCACCTATTTGACGGTGGATGAACCTACCCGTCGTTTGCAACGCCTGTTATATGAGAAGTTGATTGAAAAGACCGGCCTAATCGGTAACCGAGCAACACCGCTGGCCACCGCCGACTTCGCTGAGTGCCGTCAGACCGTGATGCCGGCTGTGTTGTTGGAATGCGGGTTTATGGATTCTTCCACTGACGCCCCCATCATCATCACAGATACCTTTGCCGAGAAGGCCGCTCAAGCCATCACCGAAGCGATTGTCGAGTACGGGCAGTTGCAACCCGTCAAGACATCCGACCCGGCGCCGGCCGAGCCGGCCGGCCCCTTATACCGAGTACAGGTGGGCGCCTTCAAGGAAAAGGCTAATGCCGAGGCCCTGGCAGAGCGACTCAAAAAAGAGGGATACAGCGTCTATATCAAGCGTGAATAAAGGGGAATGTTAAAAATGTCCGGATCGAAAAAGCATTGCTTTTTGCTATGAACGAGCCTCACTGCTCCATGTACTGTTGTACACCCTCGGGCAGGTCGCAAATGCCGTGATACGGCATTTGCGATTCGGTTCGCCCATTCCGGACATTTTTCCATCAACAGAGTCAGCCAAAAACCGCCAGACCGATCAAGCAGGGGTTAGGCATGAATGAACCTAACCCCCGGCGTATATGCGTATTTCTTCCCACTGTTTTAAAAGACTGTGTCTTTTGGACAAAAGAAATCGTCGTGGAGTCTGGCAACACCGCGCACAAAAAACATCCAAGACGAGCGTTCTGAAAATTGATAATATTTTGAAGGTTGTCCTTGCCGGGGTTCTGTCGTTACACACACCGGCAAGTTTGGTTTTTGAGCCATTGGTTGCCTTGTTTTTTATCCGATACCCATAGTGGTATTATTCTCAAAAGAAAGAAATAAGGAAGACGGCCGAGGCATTTTGCTCGGCCGTCTTAAAAATGTGAGCATAGCTTGTCATACAAACCTCGTGATCTGTGCCAAAAAAGCGGCTTTCCTCTCACAGTTATTTTTACACCGTTTTTAGGAGCCGAACCGAAAGAACAACCGGAAATACCCGTAAAAGGTGCTTCCTGCCGCCGAAAACAGAAGTGTCTTGTGGTATAAAGCCTGCAAAAATGCTATGATCGATTCTTTACAGCCTCGCTTATCTGTTTAGCTTTTGTCGGATATTGCTTATTCCGATTTTTTATCCGGTAAAATGCCGATGGACAAATCCCTCAACTGGCTTTCGTCAACGGCGGCCGGGGCACCCGACATCAATTCGCTGCTGTTGGACACCTTCGGGAAGGCGATGACATCACGCAGGCTGTCACTGCCGGACAGTAACATACAAATTCTATCTAAACCGATACCCATGCCACCGTGCGGCGGGGCGCCGTAACGGAACGCATTGGTTAGGAAGCCGAATTTCTCCTCAGCTTCCTGCTCCGTGAGTCCCAAAGCACGGAACATATGCGCCTGAAGCTCGGGGTCGGTGATCCGAATGGAGCCGGACGACAGCTCAATGCCGTTGAGCACCAAGTCATAGGCCTTGGCAAAGACCTTTTCGGGATCGCTGTCAAGATAGGGAATACACTCATCCATCGGAGAGGTAAACGGATGGTGCATGGCATCCCAATGACCGGTTTCCTCATTGTACTCAAAGAACGGGAATTGGGTGATCCACAACAGATTGTAGGTGTTTGGGATCATATTCAGCCGTTTCGCAACCGTCAATCGCAACGCACCCAGCACCGGCAGGGTGACTTTCTTCTTGTCGGCTACAATCAGCACCACATCACCTTTTTCGGCGCCGGTGCGTTTTAAGATAGCGGCAAACTCATCCTCACTTAAGAATTTTGCAAAGGCGCAGGAGGGAGCGTCCTCTTGCCAGCGGACAAAGGCCAAGCCCTTAGCACCGATGCCCTTGGCTTCCTCGGTCAGCTTATCCAGCTCCTTACGAGTGTAGACATCGGCCGCCTGTTTGGCACAGATGGCGCGAACCGTTCCGCCGTTTTTTACGGTATCGGCAAAGACGCCGAAACCGCAATCGGCCACCAAATCGGACAAATCCACGATTTTCATATCAAAACGGGTATCCGGCTTATCGGATCCGTATGCGTCCATGGCCTGTGTATACGTTAAACGGGGTAGGGGCAGTTGGAGGTCAATGCCCTTGATTTCCTTGAACAGGCGTTTCATATAGCCTTCGGCAATGGCAAAAACATCCTCCATTTCCACAAAGGACATTTCCACGTCAATTTGGGTGAATTCCGGCTGACGATCGGCACGCAAATCCTCATCCCGATAGCAACGGGCAATTTGCATATAGCGGTCGCACCCCGACAGCATCAACAACTGTTTATACAACTGCGGCGACTGGGGCAAAGCGTAAAAACTACCCTTATGCACGCGGGAGGGAACCAAATAGTCACGGGCCCCCTCGGGGGTGGATTTAATCAGCGTCGGTGTTTCGATCTCCAAAAAGCCGTTCTCATCAAAGTAATCACGGGTCAATTTGGTGATTTTATGGCGCATTAACAGGTTTTGCTGTAACTTAGGACGCCGTAAATCCAAATAGCGGTAACGAAGCCTCAGCTCCTCTTTGGCGCCGGTATCATCGGTGATATCAAAGGGTGGCGTTTGAGCCTCGCCCAATATCCGTAAGCTGCTGACGGCAATTTCAATTTCACCCGTCGGCAAGTCCGGATTGATTGAGGAACGGCGACGAACGGTGCCCTCAGCCATGAGAACAAATTCACTGCGACAGGCGAAGGCCTTATCGAATACGGCACGGTCGGTGGTTTCGTCAAAAGCCAACTGTACCAAACCCGTGCGATCCCGTAAATCAATAAAAATCAGTGCGCCCAGGTCACGCTGACGCTGAATCCAACCGCAGACCGTAACGGCTCGCCCTTCATCCTTTGTGGTCAGTGTACCGCAATAGTCGGTACGCTTGTGTCCATCCATTCTATCCAGTTTCATTGCTTAGACCCCTCTTGCTTGATGATGGAATCGGTCAGACTGTCAATGGCTGATTCCTGTTTGGCTTGATACAGTGCCTTTGTTAATTCACTTAAACGGCAGTCAAACTCGTGTCCATCCGCCATGCGCTTGAGTTTAGCCGTATCAGCGGCTATTTCGTCGTCACCCAGCACCAAGGTAAAGGAAGCACCGATTTTATTGGCAAACCGCATTTGCGCTTTCAGTCCTTTAGCGCACAAATCAGTTTGACAGGCAAAGCCTTCCTTACGCAGAGCCCTGCAAAGGGAGCTGGCCTTCAAAGCGGCGGCCTGTCCCATGGCGGCGATGTATAAATCACAAGGTGCCGGAGTCGGTAATACCGTTTGCTGATGCTCTAACACCAGTAGCAGGCGTTCCAGTCCCATGGCAAAGCCGAGCGATGGAGTAGCAGGACCGCCCATTTGAGCAATCAGCCCGTCATAACGACCGCCGCCGCAAACGGTGGACTGCGCACCGATGCCTCCGGCGACAAATTCAAACACGGTACGGGTGTAATAATCCAATCCCCGTACAATGGTGGGATTGACGGTGTAGTGGATACCGGCCGCATTCAAATGCTGTTGCACGCCGTCAAAGTGAGCCTGACAATCTTCGCAAAGATAGTCAAGCATAACCGGCGCACCGGCGGCAATCTCTTTGCAAACGGGGGACTTGCAGTCCAAAATCCGCATGGGGTTGCGCTCCAGGCGAGATAGGCATGTTTCGCACAGTTCCTCTTTGCGTGCCGCAAAATAGTCCTTTAGAGCCTTATGATAGTTCGCCCGGCAGGTAGGACAGCCAATGGAGTTGATTTCGAGCGATACATTCTTAAGACCGATAGCCTCCAACACAGCGTGGGCCAAGGAAATAACCTCAGCATCGGCGGCCGGAGCGGCGGCACCGACACATTCCACCCCGAACTGGTGAAATTCACGCAGGCGGCCGGCCTGCGGTTTTTCATAGCGGTAACAACCGCCCAAATAACAACATTTCAGCGGCAATGTGCCGGCATACAGACCGTTTTCAATCACACTGCGGATGACACCTGCGGTGAGTTCCGGACGCAGGGTTAAGCTGCGGCCGCCTTTGTCATCAAAGGTATACATTTCCTTTTGCACCACATCGGTGGTATCGCCCACACTGCGATTGAAAACCTCGGTATGCTCAAAAACAGGCACCCGGATTTCCTTGAAGCCGAACAGGCGTGCGGTTTCAAACATTTGCCGTTCTATGAACTGCCAGCGGTCGCTCTGATCCGGCAGCACATCGGCTGTCCCCTTGACAGCCCGGTTAATCTCGTTCATGGAGAACGCCCCCTTCAAAATGGGTAATCCAGCCCCGCCGACGGTGGAGCTGGACACCGATAAAGTGTTTTATTGCGTGTTAATTCCTCACATACTCACGCCAGTCAAGATCGCCCCGTTCAAGCCCGTGAATGAGCATTTCGGCCGAAGCAATATTGGTGGCATACGGAATATTATGGACATCGCATAACCTTAACAGAACCGATTCATCCGGCTCGTGCGGTTTGGGATTCAGCGGATCTCTGAAAAACAACAGCATATCAATTTCATCACAGCCGATGCGAGAGGCGATCTGTTGCGAGCCGCCCTGCGAACCGCCCAAAAAGCGGATGATATTCAGACCGGTTGCTTCTGCAACGGTTTTGCCGGTGGCACCGGTTGCCAGCAGGGTGTGATGAGATAAAATTCCGCAATAGGCAATACAGAACTGAACCATCAGCTCCTTTTTCGTGTCATGGGCAATGAGGGCAATATTCATAGACAAGAGATCCTTTCTATATTTTTTTCGGGCGGGGCAACGGCACTGACTTTCCGTCTAAACGATCGGCCATACGGGCAAAAGCACGGGCAGCCCGTCCTTTAAGCGGTAAACGGCCACAGGACTGTTCAAACGGAATAGAGAGGTCGTACGGTATAACGCCGGAAAGCTGAAGGGCACTTCGGTCAATCATATCATCAATGCCGGCGTACACGCCTTTTTTGATATATGCCAAATCAAAGCGATTGATGACCAGCATAACCCGTGATTTCTTCTGCTCATTTAAGCGGCAACCCACGGTGTAGCTGTCCCGCAAACTGATGGGGTCGGGTGTGCAAACCGTGAGAAACACCGTGTAATCGGGCAAAGCGCCATAGAGGGCATTCGGCAAACCGGCCGGGAAATCAATGACCACCTTATCAAAATTCTGAAGCGCTTCTCTGACAAAGGCGCCGAACAGCTCGCTGTCCACCGGGATGTCTCCGGAGGGCGCCGGCATTAAGGAGACGCCGGGCAACCACGGCACCGAATACAAGGCGTTTTCGGCATCTCGGCCGGATAAAACATCGGCCAAATCAAACGCAACGGTTTCGCTGATGCCGAGCATTAAATCCAGACAGCGGAGGCCTTCATCCAAATCCAACAACAACACCGTTTGGCCTTTTTTTGAAAAAGCGGCGGCCAACCCGGCAGCGACGGTGGATTTTCCCACCCCACCCTTGCCGGAGGTGACGGCAAACAGCTTATCGGTCATGATTTCACTCCTTATAATCATATGTCAGTATAGCACAAACACACAAGGTTGTCAATCAACCCAGCACGGTATATGAGGGGGTTGTGTTTACCGAAGTTTCATCCGAGAAGAAGTACGCATCCAAGGCGTTTCGCACGATGGTCCCGGCGGCAAATCCGTTGTTGCCGTGTTCCAAAATGACCGCAATGGCAATTTCAGGATCATCAAACGGGGCAAAGGCGATAAACACACTGTTATCCACGCCGTTTCCGTAATTGACCTGGGATGTGCCGGTCTTACCGCCAACCTTTATGGGATAATCACCCAACACACGGCTGCCTGTACCGTCCTCGGTCACCGACAACATACCTTCTTTAACGCTTTTTAAGGCGTAATCGGAAATGGTAATGGTGTTCAAGACCTCTTTGCCATTTTTTTGATAGGTTTCTTTCAAATCATAAGAGACGACTTTATCAATGAGTGTGGCGCGGTAACGGGTGCCGCCGTTGGCCAGTGTGGAGGTATAAACAGCCATCTGTAACGGTGTAAAGGCGTTCTTTTGTCCAATGGCAATTTGTAAAGTGTCGCCGGTGCCCTCGTCGGTTTTGACAAATAAACCGGCACTGTCGCCGATTTCCACGCCGGTCTTTACGCCAAGGCCGAACTGGTTAAAGTAACGGCCCATGGTTGTGGCACCGACTCGACGGCCGACCTCAAAGAAATAATAGTTACACGATGCCGCCAAGGCCAATTTCAAGTCAATCGGACCGTGGGTTCCCATACAGGAAGGCCGGTAGTCGTTAAATAAAGTATAGGTATGCTGGCAGGTGATACGCTCATCGGCCGTCAGAGAACCGGCATCCAGCGCCGCAATGGCCACGGCCGGTTTAATGGTGGAGCCAATGGGATAAATGCCTTGGAAGGCTCGGTTGATCAGCGGATTGTTCGGATTTGACAGCAGGGTTTCATATTGCTTTTGATAGGTTTCCCGATCATAGGTCGGCGCATTGGCCGAGGCGAAAATCTGGCCGGTTTTGACATTCATCACCACCGCCGCACCGCCGGTACAACGACCGCCGTTTTCGTTTAATTGGTCAATGGTTTTTAACAAGGTGTTTTGCACGGTTTGCTGAATCCGTTTGTCCAGTGTCAGCATAACGGTTTTTCCGGGAATGGGCTGTTTGGTAATTTCACTGCTGATGATCATACCGTCGGCATTCAAATAATAGGTGATTTCTCCGTCAGTACCGTGCAATAAGTCCTCGCAATAGGCTTCAATACCGCTTTTGCCGACCTTATCGTTATAATGGTAACCTTTTTCCTTAAGCCCGACAACGCCGTTTTCCGGGTCGCCGTTCCATTCTTCGGCATAAATCGGACCGACCGTGCCGATTAAATGCGGCGCCAGCGTGCTGTCTACATACGATCGGAAGGGAGCGGTTTCCACCGTTACGCCGGGCAGACAAAAGCTGTTTTCGGAGATTTTTTGCATAATGCCGGCCGGCACATCCTCGGCAAAAGTATAGGGGTTGGCCAGCGAGAAGGCCGCCTTACTCATGGAGTAGCGCACGCCCATCACAAGGCGAGCTCGCTCCGATGAGAGCCCGTCAATATGATACAGAGCGGTCAATTTGGTAAAGGCGTTTTCCGCTGTGGCATAGTGAGCCAGGCCAATATTTTTTAAGAAGGCGGCCGGATCTTCGTCGGTAAAACCATAGGGAGCGGTTTTGCTGAGGGGCAGTTCGTCCACCCACGCCACATTCTCGGCAGACAGATAGTCGCACAGCGTCAAAATCAAGTCGTTTAGGTGATCCCAATCTAAGTAGGCACTGTTAAAAACAATGTTATAGCCGTCTCGATTCACGGCAATTTCACGCCCGTAGCAATCCAAGATTTCGCCTCTCGGCGCCTTTAAGACCGAGGTGCGCGCTGTGATGCCGCTACCCTGTGAGATGTATTGGTTGGCATGAATAACCTGCAAGGAGAGCATTCGGACGCCGCAGATGAGCAACGCCACGGCAAGAATCAGACTCAACAGTCGAACACGAAGATGTTGTTCTTTTTGGAACGGCATCTGTTCAATCTCCTTTCTTAAGTTGTAAAAGAATCAATCGTTTACAAAATATGAGAGTGCTTTTTGTGTCGGTTCTTTAAGCGCAGTTGAATCCAGTAAAACAGGAAAATGAAGAGAGAGGTATACAGCGCCGACGGTAAAGCATAGTGCAAAAGATAAAAGATCTTTCCCTGGACATCGGGGAAAAAGAAGAAAATCAGCCATTTTAGGCCGAAATAGGCAGCCGATGTCATCACGCAAAGGGCCACGGCCGACGGCAGGTTGACATTGAACACGGTGCCGACCGCCACACCCAGCAAAAAGCCGGCAAAGGCAAAGAACAGGGTGTTAAAGCAAATGGTTTGTCCGGCCACGCAATCACACAAAAGCCCAAAGCCCAGCCCGTAGAACAAGCCGGTCAGTTCTCCGTAGAACAAGGAAACCGATACCGTCAGAGGTATCAGCAAAAAGGGAGAGGCACGACCGATGGACAAATCCGGCAGACGGGTGTAATGGCACAAAAATGCCAAAAGCCCGATTCCTATTTGCCACAGGGGCAGTTGTGTTCGTTTTTCTGCAAACATCAGCCAGCCTCCCTTAAGGAACCTTGTCCGCTGAAGGATGTGATGACCATGACCGTTCTCAAATCATCCAGTTCGGCAAAGGGCGTTACCGTTGCATAGATTGAGGCGCTGTCGGCATCGTTCTTTACGTTATCGACCTTGCCGACGAGCAACCCGGCCGGAAAAATGCCTTCACCGGATGACACAATGTAGTCGCCTACTGCCACACGGCAGGAACGGGCCAAATTGTAGAGCTTAACTTTGTTCTCGGCGGCCAAATCGGCGGTTCCGGTAATCAGCCCCGGATCATCGGTACGGCTGTCATTCACACCCAGGGTAATATCGGGACTCAATAAGGTGGTGACCTTGGCACTGGTTAATCCGACGCTGTGGATATAGCCCACAAGATACTGCCCCGCCATCACCGGATCATGCTCCTTAAGCCCGCTTGTAGATCCTTTGTTGATGACAAAGTTACGGTAAGGATCATCCTTGTCACAGGCAATCACCCGAGCATCACAAAACTGATAATCGGGGTGGACTTCCTTGATTTCCAAATAATCCTTATAGAATTGGTTTTGTCGTACGGTTTCGTCGTAATCAACCGATTCACGGCGCAGTTGTGCCAATTCTTCCCGTAATCGTTTGTTTTCAAGCATCAAGTTCTGTCCGTCATTCAGCTTTTCGGAGAAATCGTTTATGCTGTCGGAAATTGAGTGGAACAACTGCTCAAAGGGCGAAATAATGACGCCCAGCACGCCCGACCCCGGCGACAGCACGCCCGAGATGATGCGGACAACAATCGATGCAACCAGAACGATGCAAAGAACGGCTACCCCGATTTTGAATTTTCTGGTTTTGAAGAAAAAACGCATAATAACACCTTTCTCGGTTAGTGGGACAGGTAAGAGCCCTGTCAAAAAACCAATGCTTTCAAACTTGAATCGGCCTTAAGGGGCAGTTTTTAGGCGGCTTCCGGCGGTATTGTCACCCATAGGCGATAGCCAACGGCATTGCTTCGCAGAAACCCGCACAAAAAGTCACACCTTCAAGGTTAAAGAATTGTGTAGGCATGATGTTTTTCTGTACATGGACAATGCACAGATAACACTGTCCTATTGGCGAGCCTATTAACGATGCTACAGCGTAAAAAGCTTGCCGAAAAATGCCAATGGAGTTTGAAGGCTTTGGCCAAGAATTAACGGAAACGTTTTCCGTGACGAAAGACATAGTTTTCAAACCCGTTACTGCTGTCCAGGCGCCGTTGGGTACCCAGCACCACGCAGTCGATGGGGTTCTCGGCGATCTGCACCGGCATACCGGTTTCACGGGCAATGAGTTCCGCCAATCCGCGAAGCAGGGCAGTGCCGCCGGTCAGTGTGATACCGCGGTCAATGATGTCAGCCGACAGCTCCGGCGGTGTCTTTTCAAGGGTCAGGCGGATGGTTTCCACAATCCGGCGTACCACATCCTTCATGGCGTCCCGTACATCGGCAGAAGAAATCGAGATGTTTTTCGGCAGTCCGTCCAACAGGTTTCGGCCTCTGATTTCCACCGTTTTTTCGTCCTCATAGGGTAAGGCCGAGCCGATTTCGATTTTAATCTGTTCGGCGGTGCGCTCCCCGATGAGCAGATTGTGCTTGCGTTTGATGTAGTTGATAATCGACTGATCCAGTGCATCGCCGGCCAAACGCAATGACTGACTGGTTACGATGTCGCCCAACGAAATAACGGCCACATCGGTGGTACCGCCGCCGATGTCGGCCACCATGTTACCGGCGGCATCCCAAACCGGCAATCCGGCTCCGACGGCAGCAGCCATAGGCTCCTCCAACAAATCAATATCGGCGGCACCGGCCTGCTTGGCAGCATCGTAAACGGCACGGCTTTCCACCTCGGTAACGCCGGCCGGAATACAAATGACCATGCGAACTCTGGAAAACAGAGAACCCTTGAGCGCCTGGGCGATGAACCGTTTCAGCATGGCGGCGGTCACATCGAAGTCGGCGATAACGCCGTCCTTCAGCGGACGTACAGCCACAATCGAGCCGGGGGTACGGCCGATCATGTTCTTGGCTTCTGTTCCAACGGCTCGTACCGCATCGTTGCGTACATCATAGGCAACAACCGACGGCTCTCGCATGATAATGCCCTTTCCCTTAACGCAAACAAGCGTGGTGGCCGAACCGAGGTCGACACCGATATCTCTGGTAAACATAAATGATTGACTCCTTTATTGGTTTGTGGGTTGATGTTTGTTTTTGGCTACTTCCGGCACTAAAAAGGAAACGGCACTGTGCAGATTCTGCACGGTGATATGACCGTCGGCACTGGCCATCTCGCCGTCTAAGGTCCAGTTAATCGGCGAATTCGTGTAAATTTCAACCGATGAAGCGTGAATAAAGTCCAGGCATTTACGGGACAAATCCTTTTTTACAATACCGTCCAAAATATCGTTGAACTCAAGTAAATTAGACGGATTATGAATTAAAAAGATTTCAAACAGACCGTCATTGAGCTTGACCGTTGTTTCGTCAAAGTGTACCACACCGCCCACACTCATGGAATTGGAAATGGTGCCGAACAGGAAATTATCCTTATACTCTTTGCCGTCAATAACAAGACGCATGGGAATGGGTTTGATATTGCCTACCGATTTGATGCCCTGTATAAAATAGGCTGCCTGACCCAAGATGTTTTTGACCTCTTGGGGAGCGGCATAGGAGGCTTCCGTAAAGGCACCGAAGGAGGCGGTGTAGACAAAGTATTTTTCGCCGAACCGACCGATATCCAACGGCATCATATGACGCTTAACAATATCCATGGCCGCTTTCTCGGCGTTGCGGGAGATTTTCAATCCGCTTGACCACTCGTTGAGCGTGCCGGCCGGTATGTATCCTAATTCGTAGGTGTTCGGGTTGTGCATCATACCGGTGACGACCTCGTTCAGCGTGCCGTCGCCGCCACAACAGATGATGGTGTCATACTCATCGCTTAAGGCGGCCACAACGGCTGTTGCATCGGCTCTGGCTTTGGTGGGATACACCGTGACCTGATGATCGGCGGCACTCAAAACCTCAATGACATTCAACAAACGGTTGCGAATGGTTCCCCGTCCCGATCGAGGATTGACCAATAAGAAGGTGCGATGCTTCATGGCGTTCCACCGTCCTTTTTGTTAAAATCAATCGGCATGGTGGCATAGGCGTTCAAAGACGCATCTGCCACATGGCCGGCTTTATATTCGTAATAAGCCTGTGCACCAACCATGGCGGCGTTATCACCGCAATAGCAAAGAGGCGGTACAAATAACGAAATGCCCCGTTTCATACAGGCTTCCTCCATGCGCCGACGCAGTTCGCTGTTAGCCGAAACACCGCCGGCCAGCGCCAGCTTTGTTTGCCCTGTTTTTTGCAGGGCGGCCATGGTGTTTTCCAGCAAAATATCACAGACCTTTTGACGAACAGTGGCACACAGAACCGGAACATCCAGCGGCTCACCGATCTGCTCTGCATGATGAATCAAATTGATAACGGCGGTTTTCAGTCCCGAAAAGCTGAAATCAAAGGAACCGGTGCTCGGCTTCGGGGTGGGCAGAGGATAACGAACCGGATCGGCCGTGGTAGCGATTTTGTCCATGGTTACACCGCCCGGATAAGCCAGCCCCATGGCACGGGCGGTCTTATCAAAGCATTCACCGGCGGCATCGTCCCCGGTCTGTCCGAGAATCAGAAATTCGGTATAATCCCGAACCTCGCATAAAAGGGTATTACCGCCCGAAACAACCAAACACAAAAACGGCGGTGTAAGGGTTTCATCTGCCAAATAATTAGCGGCAATGTGACTGCGCAAATGATGCACCGGAATCAGCGGTACACCCAAAGACAATGCCAATCCCTTGGCAAAGTTAACCCCAACTAACAAAGCGCCGATTAAACCGGGGGCAAAGGTGACGGCTACGGCCTCAATCTGCCGTTCGGTGATACCGGCGGTTTTGAGTGCCTTCAGATAACAGGCCGAAATGGCTTCGCAGTGACGCCGGGAGGCAATCTCCGGCACCACACCGCCGTACAGACGGTGTTCGGCCACCTGGGTGGATACAATATTGGCTAAAACACGCCGCCCGTCGGTCACGGCCACGGCTGTTTCATCGCAGGAGGATTCAATACTTAAAAGAATCATCAGTTAAACCTTCTTGTCAAAATCAGTGCATCCTCGATCGGTGCATCATAAAATGCTTTTCTCCGGCCGACTTCCTTAAAGCCGAATCGTTTATACAACCGCACCGCCGATTCGTTGGACGGGCGAACCTCTAAACTTAAAAAGGAGAGCTTTTTCTGCACGGCATAGGCAGTCAAACCACGCATGAGTGCCGAAGCAACACCCTGATTGCGATAAGTCGGCAGCACCGCCACATTGGTCAGATAGCCCTCTGAGGCCACGGTGGATAAGCCGGCATAGCCAATTGTCTGACCGTCCTTTGTGACGGTAAAAAAGCGGGTGCCGTTTTCTCTGGCACTGCGTAGACTCCCTAAACTCCACGGAGCAGAAAAACAGCTTCTTTCAACGGTTTCAATTTCTTGGAGTGCATCATCCGACGCTTCTGTTGAAACGGTTGGCAGGGCAAGATCCAATTCGCGGTTGATCGCTTGTATGATAGCATCCCGACAGGCACGGTAGGTGGATACATCACCGCCGAAGGGGTCGGGAATGCCGCCGCCCAGCACCGACATACTCGTGCCGTCAATGCCATAAGAAAGTAACACCTGTCGATGGCTTTCGCTCATGCAATAAATACGGTCGGCCGATAGGAGCATAGACGGTGTAACGGGTTGACTGCGGTGAGAAGATAAATCCGCACCGTAATCAAACATGGCCTCCACGGCGCCTGCTGTCGCCGCTTCACCGCCGGGCATCAGGCCGGCGCTTTGCGCCGTCAAATCCGGTCGACAAAGCGAGCGGATATAGCCTTCGGCCATGGGAGAACGGCAGGTATTGCCGGTACAAACAAACAAGAGCTTCATACAATTATCCTTTGGCATCATACCAGGTTTTGCCGCTGTGAACATCGACCGTCAAATCAACCGGCAGATGTGCGGCGGCCTCCATTTCCTCTTTCAAAATCCGGCAAACCGCCTCTTGATCCTCTTTCGGACATTCAACAATCAATTCATCATGCACCTGTAGAATTAACTTGGCGTTGGGCTGTTCCTTGGCCAGCCGGCGCCAAACGGCGATCATGGCAATTTTGATAATATCGGCGGCGGTGCCTTGAATGGGAGCGTTGCGGGCGACCCGTTCGCCGAAGGCGCGTAACATATGATTGGAGCTGCTTAATTCGGGCAAATAGCGACGGCGACCGAACAGGGTGGTCACATAACCGTTTTGCCTGGCATCGCTGATTAGTTTATCCATAAAGGAGGCGATGCCGTGATAAACCGACAGATAATTCTTGATGTAGGTGTCGGCCTCCTTGCGGGTAACGCCGATGTCCTTTGACAGCGAAAAAGCACCAATGCCGTACACAATACCGAAGTTGACGGCCTTGGCACGGCTGCGCAGAGCCGGGGTAATCATGTCGGGGGGTAAAGAGAAAACCTGAGAAGCCGTGGCGGTGTGAATATCGGCTCCGCTGCCGAACGCCTCAATCATGGCTTCATCCTGCGCCATGGCAGCCAATACCCGCAGTTCGATCTGCGAATAGTCGGCATCACACAGCACACAACCGTCCTTTGCGGTGAAGAACCGACGCAGTCGACGGCCCTCCTCACTTCTGACCGGAATATTTTGCAGATTGGGGTTTAAGGAGCTAATGCGGCCGGTACGGGTTTCGGTTTGGTTAAAGGTGGTATGAATTCGCCCGTCTTTTGCAATGCAGTCAGCTAAAGCATCGCAGTAGGTCGATTTCAATTTCGAGAGCTGACGGTAGGACAGCAGCAGATCAATGACGGGATGCACTTGGCGTAAGCCTTCCAAAATCTCGGCAGAGGTGGAATAACCGCCTCCGGCCTTCTTTTTGGCCGGCAGACCCAAATGCTCAAACAAGGCCTCGCCCAGTTGCTTGGGAGAATTCAGATTAAAGTCATACCCCACCATATCGGTAATTTGTCGTTTAAGGCTGTCAAGGCGCTCGGCCAGCTCTTGTCCCATTTCGGTGATACTGGACACCTCTGCCTTAACGCCACAGCGTTCCATATCGGCCAACACCTCGGCCAACGGCAGCTCAATATCGGTGAATAAGGACATTTGATCCTTACCGGACAACTCATCGGTCAGCTTGCGGTTCAAGGTTACCATGCGGGCGGCATTTGCGGCCGCATCCGGCAGAGGTGCGTCGGTTACGGGATCGGCAATATAATAGGCCTTGCAAAGGGTAGGTAAATCATATTGCGTGGCAGACGGGTTGGTTAAATAAGCCGCTAAAATTGTGTCAAACACAACCGCCTTGACGCACAGGTTACGGTCGGCGCAGAAACGGTAAAGCCGCTTGCTGTCATAGACCTCTTTCGGTATTTCGCTGTCAAGCAGAGTTGCTAAGGCGGATAAATCGTCGCCAAAGGCATACTGCGTGGCCGATTGCCCGTCACACGCTCCCATCACGCCGGCCGACTCGTCGGCAAACAGACAAACCGCTCCCTGCGGGACAAAGGCGGCAGGGCTTGTGAGATGTAACGATTGCACCGGCACTTCTTTTGTGGGTGTTGCCGGGTCGTGTGCCGGGGATAGCCGCATGGTTTCCATCTGACGAAACAGTTCCAATCGGGTCATCAGGCGAGCCAAACCCTCGTCATCCCGACCGGTATAGCGGTAATGCTCCAAATCGGTGTCAATCGGCACGTTCCGGCAAATGGTGCCTAAAAAACGGCTTAGTTCGGCACTGTCTTTTCCGGCTTGCAGTTTGGTTTTTACAGCCGGACGCAGGGCTTTGTCATCCAAATGGTTATACAGGTTTTCCAAAGAGCCGTAGGTGTGAATCAATTCCGTGGCGGTTTTTTCGCCAATGCCGGGAACGCCGGGGATTTTATCGGAGGGGTCGCCCATCAGAGCCTTCAAATCAATCATCTGATCCGGCGTCATGCCATACCGGTCAAACAAAGCCTGCTTATCATAGCAAACCACCTCCGGATGACCGGAACGGGTGGTCGAAAGCAACACCTTGGTGTGCTCGCCGATGAGCTGAAAGGAATCTCTGTCACCGGTGGCCAACACACAGTCGTTACCGGTCTGCTCAGCGGCCGCCGCCAGCGTACCCAGAATATCATCGGCCTCATAGCCTTCTTTTTCAACCACATGATACCCGGCCAGCGTCAGCCATTCCCTCATGAGCGGCAACTGGCTGTGAAGCTCTTCGGGCATGGGCTTACGGCCGGCCTTATAGCCTTCGTATTTCAAATGGCGAAAGGTCGGCTTTTTAAGGTCAAAGGCCACCGCCACACCGTCGGGATTTTCGGTTTGGAGCAGCTTGAACAGGATATTGATAAAGCCGTAAACGGCATTGGTGTATTCTCCGCTTTTAGAGGAAAGCAGAGAAATGCCGTAAAAAGCACGGTTTAAGATACTGTTGCCGTCAATGACCAGTAACTTCATGCTTCCTATCACTCCAAACATAATAAATATATATAAATATATTATAACAAGTCACACGCGGTTTGTCACCTGTTTCTTAAAAAAATTGACAGAACTCTCTAAAAAGTTTATAATGGAAACATGATGAGAATCGGAACGTTAATGATATCCGGTTTTGCGGCACTGGCCCCCATGGCCGGTGTGGCCGATCGGGCTATGCGAGAAATCTGCCTTTCATTTGGGGCAGGGTACTGTGTCTCAGAGCTGACCAGTGCCAAGGGTGTGTGTCTGGGGGATAAAAAATCCGCCGGACTGCTTTGTTGTACCCAACAGGAACATCCGATGGCGGCACAGCTGTTCGGTCGGGATCCGGCCGTGATGGCCAAGGCGGCTGCGAGAGCGGCTGAATTGGGCGCCGATGTGATTGACATCAACATGGGGTGTCCGGCTCCTAAGGTGGCCATGAACGGCGGCGGCAGCGCCTTAATGAAAGATCCGGTTTTGGCTGAGGACATCACCCGGGCGGTGGTAGGGGCCGTGGACAAGCCGGTTACGGTCAAAATACGCACCGGATGGGACAAAAACCATTTGACGGCGGTGGAGTTGGCCAAACGGGTAGAGGATGCCGGTGCGGCCGCCGTTACGGTGCATGGACGCACCAGGGAACAGCAGTATGCTCCGCCGGTGGATTATGAAACCATTGGCCGCGTGAAGCAGGCTTTGCATATTCCGGTCATCGGCAACGGGGATATTACCGACACGGCGTCGGCTCAAAAAATGTTGAATGAAACCGGATGCGATTACTTGATGGTCGGTCGGGCGGCTATGGGAAATCCGTTTATTTTTGCCGAACTGAATGCTTTCTTTACGGGGCAACCGATACCGACAGTGTCGCTGGAAACCCGTTTGTCGGTGTTGCTCAAACAGGTTGATTTAATGGAACAGTACAAGGGCACCCGTGTGGCTATGCTGGAGGCCAGAAAGCATACCGCTTGGTATTTAAGAGGCCTGCCGGGAGCGGCGGCTCTGCGGCGTGATTGCGGCTGTATTGAGTCTAAAAGCGACATTGAAAAAATCTGTGAAAAAGCACTTGAACACGCCGGTCGGGTGTGATAAAATAATAGGCATTGAAACTGAATGCTCGGAGGAGAAACCATGTCAGGACACAGTAAATGGAACAATATTAAGCGCAAAAAGGAAAAAACCGATGCCGCCAAGGCAAAGATTTTTACCAAAATGGGTCGTGAGATCGCTGTGGTGGTGAAGCAGGGCGGCCCGAATCCCAATGAAAACAGCAAATTAAAGGATGTTATCGCCAAGGCCAAGGCGGCCAATGTACCCAATGATAACATTGAGCGTATCATCAAAAAGGCGGCCGGTGAAGGCAACACCAATACCTACGAAGAACTGGTTTATGAAGGATACGGCCCCGGCGGTGTGGCCTGCGTGGTGGAAACGCTGACCGATAACCGCAACCGCACAGCCGGTGAAATGCGTCACTATTTCGATAAGTGCGGTGGTAACTTGGGCCAAAACGGCTCGGTTATGTTTATGTTCGACCACAAGGGACAGATTGTCATTGAGGCGGAGGATAAGGACGAGGACACGGTTATGATGGATGCCCTGGAGGCCGGTGCCGAGGACTTCAGCAGTGACGGGGATGTGTTTGCTATCACCACCGATCTGGCTGACTTTTCTGCCGTTCGGGATGCCTTGGAGGAAAAGGGGTATACTTTCTTGAGCGCAGAAACAGCCTATTTGCCTCAAACCATGGCCACTTTGGATGATGAGGATGCCCGTGCTAAGATGGAAAAGCTCATCGATATGATGGATGAAAACGAGGATGTACAGGCCTTTTGGCATAACTGGGATATGCCCGAGGAATAGGCAATCCGATTATTTGTGTCTGGCAAAGAATAGCAATTCAAAACGGATATCCACACACGGCAAGGTTTGCGGATATCCGTTTTTTATCTCAAAAGAGTAAACGGCAGAGGAAAAATCCTCTGCCGTTGCTTTTTTGTCTATGAAACCGTTTCGTCTGCAAAGGCGATCACATGACCCTTATACTCATTAAAGAAGTCTTCAGCCGACTTGGTGAAGATAGCGTCGCAACTGTTTTCATCGGGGAAGCAGAAGCACATATTCAAGCGGCCGAAGTATTCATCAATGACCTGCACAAACACATCCAGCTTGCGTCCGGCACACCAACCGGCCGAAACAGCGCAGTCATAGAGGTGGCCGCTCGCTCCGGGCTTGGTGCCGATCACATCTGAATAGCCCTCTTGCGGGAACTTCTGGAACACATTTTCACCGAACTTAAAGCGCAGTGCCTTTTGTCCCTGGGCGTTTTCGTAGTGCAGAACCTTTTCTTCACCGCTGTCTTCAAAACGGAACCACTTCCAACCCATGGGATTGCCTCCGCAACGGAAGGTCTTTCCGTAAAGAGCGCTGCCGTAGGGGTCGGCGCCTGTTGTCTTGGCTACGCGCAGTTTACGGGCAGCCGAGAAGTCGGTCAGTGCTTTGTATTCATCGGGATTTTCTCGCAAGGCTTGGTCGGCGGCCTCATCCATCAAGGCCATGACGACATCGAACAGACGGGAGTTGTAAAAACCGCAACAACCGGATTGGTTATCCGAGGTGCAGACAAAGATGATGTCCTTTTCGGGATAAGCAATGACAAATTGAGAGCCCATGCCGTTAAAGGAGAACATATTCTCCCGGGGCTTCCAAATCTGATACCCGTAGCCGTAGCTATAGGTATAATTGGACTCCAGTTGGGGGTCGCTTTGGGTGGCAAGGGCCTGTGTCATATAGGCCTCGCTGATTAACTGTTTGCCGTTAAAGCGTCCTTTGTTGGCCACCAACTGGGCAAAGAGTGCCAATTCACGGGTGGTGCAAATCATAGAGGAGTCGCCCCACATATGACCGCCCGGACAATAGAGCATTTTGGCATCCGCACCAAAGCCGATGTCGTTAAGAAAAGCCTCCCGCATAAAATCGAGCAGGGTTTGACCGCTGATTTTCTCGACCAAACAGCCCAAAGCAAAGCTGCCCTCGCTGTCATAATCATACCAACCACCCGGCAGACGGTTAGCCCTGGAGGAAAGATAATGGGCCAAACGATCCTCCGGCTTATCCGAGAACCAGTAACCGGGTTGTGCGGCGGTCGTCATGGTCAGCATATGACGGATGGTTTGTTTTTTCAGATTGGGTGCCATTTGACCGTTATCGTATTCCGGGAAATACGATACAAACGGACGGTCAAGGTCGACCAAGCCACGGTCGACCAAAACGCCGATGGCGACGCCGACAAAGCTCTTGGTGATCGAATACATCCGATGAGGACGTTCCTTGGTAAAGGGAGCCCAATAAGCTTCGGCAAAGATGTGCCCGTGACGCATCATGAGAACGCTGTGAAAATTGTGGCCCTTCTTCTCCAGTGTTTCAAGGGCGGTCCGAACACGAGCCGACGAAAGACCGGCCTGCTCGGGCGTGATGGTTTCAAACATAACGCTTCCTCCAAACGGTGTCAAAGCACCCCATAAGTTTCCTTTATCATACGCATGGATGGGTGATTTGTCAAGACAAAACGCCGTAAAACTTGATTGGACGGAAACTTTTTCACGGTTCTAAAACGGACAGGGTGGACATACCCTGTAGTAATCAAACACGGCTGAAAAAACGGTCGGGAAAGGAAGTAAGACAAATGACGGAATCCCCGAAAGATAGACAACAAAGCCATGCCGCTCGGTTTGACAGCGCACTGTATGCCGTTTCGCCGAATATTGCACGAGTGTTGTCCTTTTTAGATGTCTTGTGGAAGGAAAAAGTGCAGGAAATTCGCCTGCGTGCCGGCAAGCCGGTGACGCTGACGGTGGGCGGTGACATTTACTATGTGTGTAAAAATGCGTCGGTCAGCCGTGAATGGCCTCGAAACGAACTGATGGTAACGGGTGACGATGTGGCTGAATGCTATCGTCGGTTGACCAATCAGTCGGTGTATTCGCACCTAACCGAAATTAGAGAGGGATACATTGCCATGAACGGCGGTCATCGTGCCGGGGTGTGCGGCCGCTCCGTGGATGGCGGTAATGTGCGGGATTTGTCGTCGGTGAATATCCGTATTGCCCGTGAAGTGCCGGGTGCGGCCGATGCATTGATCAAGCAATACACCGGCGGCGGCGTGCTGATTGCCGGACCGCCCGGTTGCGGTAAGACCACCGTTCTGCGGGATCTGATTCGGCAGTTATCCGATGGCATCGGCACAAAACCGCACCGTCTTTGCGCGGTGGATACCAGGGGAGAACTGTCGGCATCGTTCGGCGGTGTTTGTGGCAATGACCTCGGCCGTAACACCGATGTTTTGCTCGGCTACGACAAACCCAAAGGCATTGAAATTGCTTTGCGGACTCTGTTTCCCGATTTGGTGGCCTTTGATGAAATCGGCACACTGGCCGAGTTAAATGGGGTTGAAGAAAGTCTGCAATGCGGTGTGGGCGTGTTATGCACGGCTCATATCGGCTCTCAGGAGGAATTGACGAAACGCCCGTTGACCAATCGGCTTTTGAAAAGCGGTGCGATTCAGTTGGTGGTGCTTTTGAGAAAGGATTATTCCATGCAGATGCTGCCAAGGGAGGCACTGGCGGTATGATTTGGCCGATTCGCCTAATAGGTTGTTTGCTGATGACGGCCTGTCTTTCGTTGGCCGGTTTCCGAAAGGCGTCAGCCTTAACACAGCGAGAAAAAAGCCTTTTCGGGTTGTGTCGATTTGCCGAAGAATTGGGTCTGCGCATTCGCTTAAGTCGGGAAGAACTGCCGGTGCTGTTGATGCGTACCCTGCCAAACGGTGCTGTTTATGAACAAGGACGGGCTGTGTTTGAGGAATCCATGCACCTTAACACCGAGGACAAGGAACTGGTCGATGAACTGATTGATTCGTTGGGTAGTGCGGACGCCGACGAGGAATGTCGACGATGCTTTTTGTATCGGGATTTGCTGGAAAAACGCCGTCAAACAGCCGAAACAGAGCAGTCGGAGAAAAAACGCCTGTATCAAATGGGTGGGGTGTTGACAGGATTGGCTCTGTCCCTTCTTTGGTGGTGAACGACCGGCTTTTCGGAAAACGCAAACCGATTGATGGGAGATTTGCCTTTGCCCATAGGGGAGCGGAAGACGGGCGAAATAAGGAGATAACAGTATGGATGTTGAGTTTATTTTCAGGGTGGCGGCTATCGGTATTTTGGTGACCGTGTTGAATCAACTGCTGGTGCGTTCCGGTCGGGAGGAGCAGGCTATGATGACCACATTAGCCGGTCTTGTGGTGGTTATGTTGATGATTGTGGGTTGCATCGGGGAATTGTTCAGCACGGTAAAATCGGTATTCGGACTATGAAAAGGCAGTGGTAGCCTGTCGGTTTGTGACGGCCGGTTTATGAAAACCGTCAGGTTATATGAATGATCTGTTAAAGATGATGAGAGAATGAACGAAACGCTGGACGGTGTTGTCCGTCGGGCTGTTTTGAACAAAAAGGTAAAAACGATGATGCTGTTAAAAATACTCGGGACGGCGCTTTTGACGCTGATCTTGACCTTACTGTTGCGACCGATACGGCCGGAATATGCCCTGACGGTTTCGTTGTGCGGAGCTTCGGTTATGTTGATTTTATGCGTTGACTCGCTGGCCGGTTGGCTTTCAAGCGTCAAGGGATTTTTGGCGGACAGTCAGGTGTCGCTGACGGGGTTGTCGGGGCTTATCAAGGGCGTGGGCATCGGGTATCTTTGCGAATTGTTCAGCAGTACGGCGGCCGATTTCGGACAATCGGCACTGTCGGCCAAGATTTTATTGGCCGGTCGTCTGGCTATCTTTTCGTTGGCGGTGCCGCTGCTGTGTCAGTTGTATACATTGGCGATTTCCCTGGTGAACGCATGAAAAAGATAAGAGGGACCGTTTTCAAAGGGGCGAGGGGGAGCGGCTTACTATCAAATCGTCGCTTTGATATAGCCGGACATCGGTCCAAAGAATCGGAACAACAGCGCAAGGCCCGTTGGCTGACCGACCAACTGCTTTGTCAATGCCGGAGGCTTAAATGGTCGGGCGTGAAGGACTTGGGCACCATGAGCCAAACAGGCCGATTCTCTTGCCGATGCAGTCGGATTATGCGTACACTGGTCGGTTTTTTTGTGGCGCTGACAGTGCTTTTCTCGGTGGGCTGTCCGGCCTGGGCGCAAACACCGAAAGAATCGGACTTATTGGAGCAAAGCGGTGTAGAAGCCATAGAGGAGGCTTTGCCGGATGAAACAAGGCGATTGTTAGAGCAGAATGGTATTACCCCCGAGACAGGCTGGCAGGAGGCATTAGCACCGGGCCGTGTCTTTAAGGTGGTTTTTGATTTTCTGCACAGCGGCGGAAAAAAGCCGCTTCAGGTCTTTTTACAGGGGTGCGGTATGTTGCTGTTATTGGCGACCTTGCAGGCTCTATGCCCCTCGACCTCCACGGCTAAATCGGTGCAACTGCTGTGTGCCGTTTGCTTCGCCGGGTTGCTGATCACACCGTTGTATACCCTTATTACGGCAACCGGGAAGCTGCTCAAGGTTTTGTGCGGTTTAATGACGGCTCTGACACCGGTGGCGGCGGCCTTGTTGGCAGCTGCGGGACGGGGCGTGACGGCTATGGGTATCAGCGGTGTTTTGCTGACCATGGCACAGGCCGTAAGCGGCGTGGCCTCCTTCGGTGTGGCACCGGCCATGACCTCGTATTTGGCCATGGGGGTTTGTCAAACCGTGGTGCCCGATCCGCTGTTGTCGGATTTGGGAGAAAGCGTCAAAAAGGTGTGTCTGTGGGGCTTTTCGTTGTGTGTCACGGTTTTTCTCGGTGTGCTGTCAATAAAAGCCGGTCTGTATGCAGCAGCCGACAGCGTTTCAGCTAAGGCCGTGCGTTTTGTGTTGGGCAGTACGATTCCCGTAGCGGGTTCCGCTTTAAGTGAATCGGTGTCGGCTGTGCTGTATAGTTTATCTTTGCTGAGAAAATCGGTCAGTTTGTATGGCGTGGTGGCCTTAGCGGCGGTTTCCTTACCGCTGTTGTGCGAATTGCTTTGCTTTCGGGTCTGCCTGTGGGGCTTGCGGGCCATTTGCCGAATGTTCGGCAGTCCTCGGCTGGGTGATTTGGCCAATGTATTTGACCAGGTGTTGTCCTTGCTGTTTGGGTTGCTGTTGCTTTGTCTGGCCTTGTTTGTTATATCGTTGGGCGTTGTGGTCGGCTTGTAGACAAGACGGCAGAAAGGATGGTGCATGTTGAGACAGTTAGCCATAACCTTTTGCGTGTTATGCTTGTTAACAGCCGGCATGGATTTGCTTAGCGAGGGGCTAAAAACCAGGCGTATGCTCCGCTTTTTGTGTGCGCTGGTCTTTCTTTTGACCATGCTTTCCTGCTTGCCGAGCCTGTCTGTGACGACCTCTTTGCCTACCGAGGCCATCGGGCAGGTGGATGTGCTGGAGCCAAACCAGTACAGCGTGGAGCAG
>JAEDLK010000048.1 GCA_016295355.1 Clostridiaceae bacterium | reverse complement strand
GGCGCCTTCGACTATGCCGCGGTTGTTTCCGGTATGACTTCCTTCTTCTTGGGCGCCAGATCTGTTTGCCCGACTGCTACCATGAAGGTTACCTACACCAACTCCTGGTTCGATATCGGCCTTGAAAGAGAAGCGGCTCTGTCCTTGATCGATGCCGGTTGTGTTTTGATCAGCCAGCATGCTGACTCTGAAGGCGCTCCCAAGGCTTGCGAAGAGAAGAATGTTCCCAATGTTGCTTACAACATCAGCACCATCCCGATGGCTCCCAAGACTGCTCTGGTTTCTTCCAAGATTGACTGGGCTCCTTACTTCCAGATGGTCGTTGAAAGTGTTGTGGACGGCAAGACCTTTGCAACTGACTACTGCGGCACCATGAAGACCGGCGCTATTAAGCTGACCGAGCTCAACACCGCTGTGGCAGCTCCGGGCACTCAAGAGGCTATTGACGCCGCTAAGGCTAAGCTCGAAAAGGGCGAGTTGAAGGTATTCTCCACCGATTCCTTTACGGTTGACGGTAAGACTTTGACCGAGTACAAGGCTGATGTTGACGGTGACTTTGTCGGTGAAACCAATGTTATCAAAGACGGTTACTTTGATGAATCAGGTGACAGCTTTAGATCGGCTCCTTACTTTGATATTAAGTACATTGACGGTATTTCCGCAAAATAAATCTTCGGCATTTTCCGCAAGGCGGAGCGCATTGAGCTCCGCCTTGCATCTGTTCATTTACGGATACAGTCTTGAAAACAAAGCAGAAGCGCACCGCTTTGTTTTGAGGATTGAATCAAAACTGTGGAGGGAAAAAGATGGGCAATGCGGCAATCGAGTTAAGAGGCATTACCAAATGCTTTGGCAATATTGTTGCCAATAAGGATGTGAATCTCACCGTCAACAACGGTGAAATTTTATCATTATTGGGCGAAAACGGCAGTGGTAAAACAACCCTAATGAATATGATCTCGGGTATTTACTATCCCGATGAAGGACATATCTTTATCGACGGACAAGAGGTTGTGATCCGTTCGCCGAAGGATGCCTTTGATTATCATATCGGTATGATCCATCAGCATTTTAAGCTGGTTGATGTCTTTACGGCAGCCCAAAACATTGTTCTCGGTTTGGATGAGCCCGGAAAATTCGATATGAAAAAGGTTTCGGCTCGTGTGGCGGAAATCAGTCAGAAGTACGGATTTGATATTGATCCTAATAAGAAGATTTTTGATATGTCGGTGTCTGAGAAACAGACAGTAGAGATCATTAAAGTCTTATATCGGGGTGCCAAGATTTTGATATTGGATGAACCGACGGCTGTTCTGGCACCACAGGAAACCCAAAAGTTGTTTACCATTCTGCGGCGGATGCGCAATGACGGAAAGGCCATTATTATCATCACCCACAAGTTGCATGAGGTGTTGTCCCTGTCCGATCGTGTGGCGGTTTTGCGTAGGGGGGAGTACATCGGCACGGTTGATACGGTGGACACCAATGAGGACGAGCTGACCGAAATGATGGTTGGTAAAAAAATAAGCCTGAATATCGAACGCAGTGACCCGGTCAATCCGCAGGAGCGACTTTCGGTCAAACATCTTGGCTGTGTCAGCAAAGAAGGGGTCAAGCTTCTGGATGATGTTTCCTTTACGGCTTATTCGGGGGAAATTTTAGGGATTGCCGGTATTGCCGGCAGCGGTCAACGGGAACTGTTGGAGGCTATTGCAGGCTTACAGCATGTGTCAAGCGGCGAAATCGTGTACCACAACCCGAAAACCGACAAGGAGGAAAATTTACGCGACAAAACACCGCTGCAAATTCGTGAGCTCGGTGTTCGATTGTCCTTTGTCCCGGAAGATCGTTTGGGTATGGGCCTGGTCGGCAATATGGATATTGTCGATAATATGATGTTGCGTAGTTATCGTCGTGGTAAATCCGTCTTTTTGGAGCGTAAGGCTCCCAAGGATTTGGCGGAACGGATTATTGAGGAATTGCAGGTTGTAACGCCCAGTGCTAACACGCCGGTGCGTCGTTTGTCGGGCGGTAATGTGCAAAAGGTGCTTGTCGGTCGTGAAATCGCCGCTTCTCCTACCGTTTTGATGGCGGCTTATCCGGTTCGCGGTTTGGATATCAACTCTTCTTACGCCATCTATAATTTGCTGAATCAGCAAAAGAAAAACGGCGTGGCAGTCATTTTTGTGGGCGAGGATTTGGATGTTTTGATGGAGTTGTGTGACCGCATTTTGGTCATTGGCTCCGGCCGTGTGACCGGTATTGTCAACGGTCGCGAGGCCAACAAGAATGAAATTGGTTTGATGATGACCCAATCGGCAGGAGGAAAGACGCATGAATAATCTGTCAAAAACAACGCATGAACCGCTGATTCATATCACTAAGCGTGCGGCGATGGATTGGTGGAAAGCCTGTCTGGTTCGTTTGGCGTCCATTGTTGTTGCGCTTCTTTTGTGTGCGGGTGTGATCATTTTGTTGACCAAATTGAATCCTGTCGAGATTTATGCTACCATGTTCAAGGGCAATTTCGGCACACCTCGTAAAATTTGGGTTTTACTTCAAAACCTATCCATGCTGTTGTGCATTTCCTTGGCTGTGACACCGGCCTTCAAGATGCGTTTTTGGAATTTGGGTGCCGAGGGGCAGGTGCTTGTCGGCGGATTGGGCGCTATGGCCTGTATGTTTTATATCGGCGACCGTTTACCCAATGTGGTGCTCATTCTGATTATGCTGGTCGCCAGCATCCTTGGCGGCGTTGTCTGGGCGGTTATTCCGGCCGTTTTTAAGGCTAAGTGGAATACCAACGAGAGCCTATTTACCCTTATGATGAACTACATTGCCATCCAGTTGGTATCCTTTTTCATTATGGTTTGGGTGCCCAACGGATCAAGCGTTATGGGTGTTGTCAATGCCGATTCGCGTTTTGGTTGGTTGCCGGATTTGTTCGGTCAGAAGTATCTTTTCAATATTTTGGTTGTGGCCGTTTTGACGGTCGTGATGTTTGTTTATCTAAAATACAGCAAGCACGGCTATGAGATTTCGGTTGTCGGCGGTAGTGAAAACACGGCACGCTATATCGGTATCAATGTCAAAAAGGTTATCATCCGTACCTTAATGCTGTCCGGTGGTATCTGCGGCCTTGCCGGTTTTCTGCTTGTTTCGGGTACCAATCATACCATTTCCAAAAACTTGGCCGGTGGCATGGGCTTTACGGCTATTATGGTGTCTTGGTTGGCGAAATTCAATCCGTTGATGATGGTGCTGACTTCGTTCTTGATTGTTTTCTTACAGAGAGGTGCCGGCGAAATTGCCACCCAGTTCCGTTTGAATGAGAGTGTGTCTGATATTTTAACCGGTATTATTCTGTTCTGCATTATCGGTTGTGAGTTTTTCATCAACTATCAGATCCACACCCGTAATAAGCATAAGGAGGAAACCGTATGATCGGCACTATTTTTTCCTTTATCAAAGCGGCCATTATTCAGGGCATTCCACTGCTGTTCGGTGCAACCGGGGAGATTATTACCGAAAAAAGCGGTAACCTTAACCTTGGCATTCCCGGCATTATGTACATGGGCGGTATTTCGGGCATTGTAGGCGGTTATTTGTATGAGCGTTCCACCGAGAATCCAGTGGCAGTGCTTTGTATTTTAATTCCGTTTCTGTCCTGCCTGTTGGGTTCGGCGCTGATGGCATTGATTTACTGCTTTTTGACCATCACCCTGCGCGCTAACCAAAATGTGACAGGTCTGGCGTTAACTACCTTCGGTATCGGCGTCGGCAACTTCTTCGGGGGATCATTGTTAAGCTTCTTTAATCAAAGCGGTTCCATTTCACTGCTGACAACCGGGACTTATTATAAGACGCCGTTGCCGTTTGCATCGAAGTTGGGATTGTTTGGGGATACCTTCCTTTCTTTCGGCTTTTTGGCTTACTTGGCCATCATTCTGGCATTGGTGTCTTCGTGGTTTTTGAATCGTACTCGTTCCGGTCTGAATTTGCGTGCTGTCGGTGAAAACCCGGCTACAGCCGACTCTGCCGGTATCAATGTCACGGCCTATAAGTATTGGTCTACCATTATCGGTGGTGCGATCGCCGGTTTGGGCGGTTTGTATTTCGTGATGGACTATACGGCCGGTGCGTGGACAAATGATGGCTTTGGTGATCGTGGCTGGTTGGCCATTGCCATTGTTATCTTTGCTTTGTGGAAACCAAAGTCTGCTGTGTTAAGCTCCTTTTTGTTTGGTGGTTTGTATATCATTTGTGTGTACATTCCTAATCTATCCAGCTCATCTAAAGAGCTGATTAAAATGTTGCCGTATCTTGTGACTATTTTGGTGCTGGCCTTTGTCAGTATGAAGAAAAAGCGTAGCTCACAGCCCCCAGAGAGCTTGGGTATCAACTACTTTAGAGAAGAGCGATAATTTATTCATCCGATCCGTTTTTTGGATCGGATGTATTTTTATCATTATTCTGTTGTTTTAATTGCTTTTTTCATTAGTTTGTGTTACAATATAGCCGAATCAGACAGTGATTTGTTACTCGTTTGTCACAAACTAAATTTTGGTGTTATGATCACCAATGACTTTATGGAACGGATATGATATCATGCAAAAAATCCGCAAAGCCGTTATTCCGGCGGCCGGTTTGGGTACCCGCGTGTTGCCGGCTTCAAAGGCCTGTCCGAAAGAAATGCTGAATATTGTTGATAAACCGGCTATTCAGTATATTGTCGAGGAAGCCGTCGCTGTCGGCATCACCGATATTTTGATTATCACCAACCGTGGCAAAAGCGTGATAGAAGATCATTTCGATCATTCGTACGAGCTTGAAACGCATTTGCGCTGTACCGGCAAGGGGTCTTTGGCAAACGAGGTGGCCGCCATTGCCGATATGGCGAACATTCATTACATACGGCAAAAGGAGACTCTCGGTTTGGGACACGCTGTGTTGTGCGCCAAAACATTTGTAGGAGACGAGCCGTTTGCCGTCTTGTACGGTGATGATGTGATTGTGGGAGATGATCCGGCTATCGGACAGCTTTGTCGCGCTTATGAACAGTACCGTACCGGCGTGGTTGGTATTCGCAAGGTCAGTGATTCACTTGTTCACCGTTATAGCTCCTTAAAGGTGCAACCGCTGGACGGCTCGGTCTACCGTGTTTTGGATATGGTGGAAAAGCCGGAAAAATCACAGAAATTCAGTAACTATTCAATTTTGGGTCGCTGTATTCTAACACCTGAAATCTTTCGTATTTTAGAGCATACGCTACCCGGTGTCGGCGGCGAATTGCAATTGACTGATGCCATGCGGGCTTTGGCACAAAACGGTCAAATGGTGGGTGTCGATTTTACCGGCGACCGCTATGATATGGGCGACAAGCTCGGCATTCTCAAGGCAAATGTTGAAATCGCTTTGCATCATCCTAAAATCGGCGCTGATTTTAGGCGTTATTTGATTGATTTGGTGAAAAATATTCAGGAATAGAGGGCAAGCATATGAATGTGGAATTGAATCCGATTTGGTCAGGCTATACCAAAGAAGGTCTTGCAATTAAAGAGGCCGACGCACAGTTTTACAATATTCACGAGGAGCCGTTCTCGGTTTACGGACTTTGGAATCCGTCGGTGGATTACCGCCGGATGCCGGATGATGCAGCAACGAAGGTCAGTCCCGGTGTGGCCGATAAGTCTGTGTCTCCGGCCGGCGGTCGCATTCGTTTTGCAACCGATTCTCCGTATATAGGTATCCGTGTCAAGTTCCGTTATTCTGTAGTCGGCTCTCCGCATATCACCCGTTTGGCTGCCACAGGATTTGATTTGTACGGGGAAGAAAACGGAAAGATGGAGTTCCTCACTTGTTACTATCCGGCCTTGGATGGATTTGACGGCTATGAGGGGCTTTGCCGTGTTGAAAATCCTATCATGCGTGACTATATGTTACATTTCCCCATGGGCAATGAAGTGTATGACGTTGAAATTTGCCTACAAAAGGGCAGTCATATGCAAAAAGCTAAGCCGTATCGCTATGAAAAGCCGATTGCCTTTTACGGCTCTTCTATCACCCACGGTTGCGGTGCTACCCGCCCCGGCATGATTTATCCGAATATAGTTTCGAGGGAATTGGATGCGGATGTTCTCTGTCTTGGCTTTTCCGGCCAGGCCAAGGGCGAAGTGGCCATGGCCGAATATATCGGTGGATTGGACATGTCTGCTTTCGTATTGGACTATGATGCCAATGCTTCCTCGGCGGAATACTTGTCCAAAACGCATTATCCGTTCTATGAAGCCGTGCGTAAGCTGCAGCCGGATTTGCCGATTTTGATGGTCACTTATCCATCCTTAAAGATGCGTGAATCCATGACGGCGCGCCGGGATGTGATAATGGAAACCTACCTAACCGCCCGTAAAGCAGGGGATAAACATGTCTACTTTATTGACGGTTATACGCTGTTTAACGGCCCGAACCGTCGCGATTGCACCGTCGACGGCAGTCACCCCAGTGACCTTGGTTATTTGCGTATGGCTACGGTCATCGGCGGTGTTCTGAAAGAAATTTTGTAAGAACCTAAGTGAATCGTATATTAGTAAAGACTCTGTCGTTTTGGCAGAGTCTTTTTTGTATAAAGTGCTCCCTTGTGAACAAAATATTGATATATCATGATAAAGAGGGATAAAAATGAAAATCAATCAAAAAGAATATGCAAACTGGGTTAAAAAAGCCTCACCACCATCCAAAAAGATCAAAAACACAATTTGTGCATTTTTGTTCGGCGGAGTGCTTTGTGCATTCGCACAGGGTATGCTATGCTTGTATAATAGTACCGGTATGCCTGATAAAACCGCAAAATTGTTAGTCCCGGTCACATTGATTGTTCTGACGGCCTTGTTTACAGGACTGAAACTCTTTGATAAATTTTCCAAGGTGGCCGGGGCAGGGGCACTGGTGCCGATTACCGGCTTTGCTAATTCGGTGGTCTCGCCGGCTATCGAGTTTAAGCATGA
>JAEDLK010000017.1 GCA_016295355.1 Clostridiaceae bacterium | reverse complement strand
CGGCCGAGCGAACGGGTGGCGGAAATACTTATCGGGAGCGTGTTAGAACAAAACGGAATTTCTTATCGAAAAATTACAGCCAAGGCGACTAAAAACGAGGACGGCAGCATAAGGTTAAGTAAGGTTACGGTTTTTACCGGGGCGTCACTTGAGCAGGTGACGGCCGTCATCCGTCAGACCGCCGAGGCGGACGAGGTGGAGGTTGTCAATGAATCTTAAAAAACGGCTTGCCGAGCTTTCGTCGCGCTTAAAAGGGAAAACCGTATTGGTGTTGGGGCTGTCCGGCATTTTGCTGATCGGACTGTCCTCTTTTTTGCCAACCGACAAACGGGATAGAGAGCAAGAAAAGGTCGCCGCAGAAACGCAAGAGGCGCAAACGGCCGATGCGTATCGTGAGGCGCTGGAGGGTCAAATTAAAAGCTTGGTCACGGGGTTGACCGGGGATACATCTGCTACGGTTGTGGTGACACTCGAAACAGGGCCTCGGTACAGCTATGCCAGTGAAATAGAGGAAAGCAGCAACGAACAGACCGGAACGGATAAAAGCGATAGCACGACCGGCGTGAAACGGAAGTACATCACCGTTAGAACCGCTTCCGGTGGTGAAGAGGCGCTACTGGTTACCTGTACCATGCCCGAAATACGGGGTGTGGCTGTCATTTGTTCTTCGGCCGGTGATGCCTCGGTAAGCGAGGCCATCCGGCAGGCGGTATCAGCCGCCACGGGGGTGTCGTCGCGGAAGATTTATGTCGGCAAAAAAAGCACATCATAATTATGTTTTGGAGGCGTGGTTTCATGAAAAAAGGAAAAGTGTTCACATCGGGCCAGTTGGCGCTGGTGGCGATGGTGCTGGTACTGGGAGCGGCTGTCTGGCTGAACACCCGATATTCCGGCAAGTTGGCCCAAAAAACAAAGTATTTAGGAGAAACAGCCTTGGTGGGCAGCGATGTTTCGTCCGAGGCGGTGCCGACGGCCGCTAAGCCCACAGAAACCGAGGATTATTTTGAACGGAGCGCACAAAAGCGTGATGCGGCTTATCAAGAAGCCGAGGAAACGGCCGAAGCCATGCTGAAAAACGAATCGCTGTCTACAGAGGAACGCAAATCGGCGACCGAGAGTTTGGCCAAGTTGGCTAAGCGTAAGGTGGATGAGGCCGAAATTGAGAACTTATTGACGGCCAAAGGCTTTCAGAAAAATTTGGTCGTTATCAATGATACCGGCGTCACGGTTGTGGTGCAAAGCGAGGGCTTGTTAGCCAGTCAAACGGTTCAAATTCAGGATGTGGTTACGGCACAATGCGGCGTTGGATTAAACAATGTAAAAATAGTTACGGTTGACGGTTGAGAAATCAAAAGAAGTGTGTTATACTATCATTAAAGCATTCAAAAGAGAAAGGACCGGAATCGATGGAAAACAACAATCTGACAATCAATACACAGGTACTGGAGCAAATGGCATCAATGGCCGCTCTGGAAGTTGACGGTGTAGCTTCCATGGCGTCGGGTCCCGTGGATATTCGGGCTATTAAAAACGGAAAGCTGGCAAAATCGGCTGTTGTTACAGAGCGTAACGGGGCTGTTACGCTTGATCTGTATATTAAGATTAAGGAGAACAGCCATGCCGGTCAGGTGGCTGAGGCGGTTCAGAAAAGCGTGCGTGAAAAATTGCAAAGCATGACCGGCAGTGCTATCACCACGGTTAATGTCATTGTGGCTGATGTGCAAATTGCCGCTGAGGCATAAACATCCTTTACCGACAAAGAACTATTTTACAAGCGTTACCGACCGAGAGGGATCGCCCTGTCTCGGTCGGTGTTTTTGTATGGTGAAAACAACCGGATTTGCCGGTTGCAAAAAGGCCTTTCGCGGCACTTTTGAAGTGATCGGTGCGAAGAAATGCGAAAGAAGTACGGTGCTCCTTCGGTACAACGAAACAACCCTTCCACGCCGACAGCGGCCCCTCTTTTGCCGCTGTGCGGCAGTTCCCGATCGTGTGGGAGAATCGGCCATACATAGGTAATTCTTTGTTTTTTATCAATTAGCCCCGCCTCCCGTTCGGCGGGGCGTGGTCTTTGTGTTTTTCTTTGCTGGGTCGATTAAAAGAGGGGGATCGGCTTTTGACGGTTATTTTTTATAATGACTATAGCAGTGTATGATCGGACAGAGAAACATTGTTCATTTTTAGGAAACCTTCTTCATATATATAAAACAGATAAAAAGAAGGGTATGATCAATGTGAAAGGTTTTTATCCCGAAGGAAAGGCAAGAGAAGCAGCAGACCGACAGCCTGAACGCCTCACACCGGCGTATTTGGCCGAGGCTGTGACCCGTCATCAGATTTTAGAGGCACCGGCGGTTCTGTGTGATGAGGAGCACAACATGACGGTAGACCTGGGGTGTATGCGCGGTGTGATTCGGCGAGAGGACGGTGCTATCGGTATTGCCGAGGGGCAAACGCGGGATATTGCGCTTTTATCCCGTGTAGGCAAAAGCGTTTGTTTTACGGTGACGGCCCTTAAAACCGATGAAAAAGGGGAACTGTATGCCTTACTGTCACGCAAAGAGGCACAAGAGCAATTCCGTGCGTATTTGGAAAATGAAATGCGGCCGGGCGATGTGCTGGATGCTCGGGTAACAAGATTGGAGAGCTTTGGGGCGTTTTGTGACATCGGTTGCGGTCTGGTGGCGTTGTTGCCGATTGACGCCATTTCGGTTTCGCGTATTTCTCATCCTTCCGATCGGTTTTTTCCGGGACAGGATATTCGGGTGGTGTTGCGCCAAATCGCTCCGGATGGTAAAATTACGGTGTCACATAAGGAATTGTTGGGCACTTGGGAGGAAAACGCCGCCCTTTTTTCTCAACGGCAAACCGTGTCCGGAGTGATTCGCTCGGTTGAGGAGTACGGCGTCTTTGTGGAGTTGACACCGAATTTGGCCGGCTTGGCCGAGCCGTTTGAGTCGGCCAAGGTGGGGCAGTGGGCAGGCGTATATATCAAAAGTATCTTGCCGGAAAAAATGAAAATCAAGTTGATTGTGATTGACAGCTTTGATGACAACCGTCGGTTGCCGATGCACTATTTCTTTGACGGCGATCATATTGACCGCTTTGCTTACTCGCCGCCCCAAAGCGAAAAAGAAATTGTGACACTGTTTTAGGAAAAGCCGGTATCCATGCTTGTGTTTTTATAACAGAACTTTCCCGTATCCCGATTATAATGGTTATCGATAGTCGAAATAGTGGTTAAACACACGATTTCGACACCAAATCTTCGATTTGGCAGCAAATTTTCAAAGAAAATTTTTCGATACCATTATAACAATCGGGGTACGGGATTTTTAATTTGAGCCTTTACCCATTGGCAGGAGAACCCCTTATCGGCCTTTACAGGGGCGGTGCTCCCGCCAAAGGGCAATGCAAAAAGACTATTCAGATGATAAAAGGATGAAAAAGATCCGGACAAATCTCCCAAGAGAGGCGGTTGTGGTTCCTACACAAATCAGCAGAAAAAAATGAATCTTTTTTGTTGACTTTACTATTGTCGAATGATACAATATACTTGAACTATTGTGAATATCTATAGGGAGAATCAGGCTTATGAAAAAAAGTTTAGCAATACTGGTGAGCGTCTGCCTTTTGGTATCCTTGTTGATGCCGGTGGCCTCTGCGGTGTCATCCGGACAGGATGACGGCAATGTGAGCGTCGGCGATATATTCTCGCAGTCCTCCTTTGTTCTGCAACGGGTGACCTGCGAAACAGGCAGTACCACCATTGTGAGCTTAAAGGTTGTGACAAATCCCGGTTTTTGTGTCGCTGTGTTTCATTTGAATTACGATACAACAGCTTTACGCTTGTGCGGGGTTCTTTCTCCGTATTTTGAATGCGACTATACCACTGACGATGCCGGCGCAACCGTGACTCTTCTGCATTTGGAGGGGGATGTAACCAACTCCGGCACGGTGGCTGAATTGTCTTTTGTTTCGCTGGGCAAGGAAGGCGTTTTCCCGGTAGGGCTTTCTTGCCGTCCGGGCAATGTTTGCAATGCGAAAGAAGAAGAATTGTCGTTCATTTGCGTTGCCGGCAGTGTTGAGGTTTCCTGCGATCATTATTACGTTTATGACCACACGGTGGAGCCGACCTGTTCTGTAAAGGGTCAGATTGTTTATACCTGCGGTAAGTGTGGTTCTACCCAAATCACCGAAATTGATAAGACCGCCCATACACCCGGCGACTGGGGCGTAACGGTAAAGCCAACCTGTGATAAGCAAGGTGTCAACGCTCATTTCTGCGCCGTATGTCATGAGGTGATTGAAACAACTCCCATCAGTGCCCTGGGACATACTTGGGGCGATTGGATGATTGATACGCCTGCCGGTTGTACAACCAAGGGTGAAAAGGTGCGTGTCTGTCAGGTCTGCTTTGGCGAGGAAACGGCCGAAATTGCCGCAACCAATCACGGTCATTCCACCTGGAAGACCACTGACCCGGCCGGATGCGAAGTGGGCGGCACCGCTTCAAGAGTCTGCGATGACTGCGGTGCGGTGTTGGAGACGACGACTCTGGATGCCAGCGGCCATTTGATGAAGTGGGTTGTTACCAAGCAAACCACTTGCCATGAAGAGGGCGTGGAGTCCTATCTATGTGCCGTTTGCGGCAAGGTTGAACAGACTCGCCCGCTGACCAAATTGGATCATGTTGTGGGGGAAACCAAGGTGACGGTTCTGCCGACCTGCGAGGAGTGCGGCCAAAAAGAAACCTATTGTGAGGTTTGCGGTGAGGTTATTGCGACGGCCGACATTGCTCCGGTGGGCCATGTGGAGGATCGCATAACGGTGGTGACTGCTCCGACTGACACACAGACCGGCATCGGTGAATATCACTGTAAGGTCTGCAACAAGGTTTTGCGTGAAGAGGTGTTGTCTGTGACCCGCGCCTCTATTACGGCTGAGGATCAAACAATCCGTGAGGGCAAGATGATTCGCATCCCGATTAAGGTGTCCAGCAACCCGGGCTTCACAGCCGGTATTCTCCGGATAACCTATGATCCAAAAAATTTGATTTATATGGACATCACCGGGGAACTTGTCAAGGATTTAACGGTTGGCTGTCCGGCTGAGGGACAACTGACGATATTGATGTACACCGAAGGCTCTCAAATCACGAAGAACGGCGTTCTGTTCTATTTGGAATTTACGGTTCCGAAGGGTGCTGATACCAGTACGGTTGACATTACATATAACCCCGACGGCGACTTTACCAACAGTGCCGGTCAACTGAAATTCTTCAATGTTTCGGGATGTACCGTAACGGTTGATCACATTTTGTACGGCGATCTTGATAAAGACGGTTCGGTTGATACTGCTGACCTGGTCTTGATGAAACGGTACTTGGCGGGGTTGATTGATCAATGTCCGGGTGTTACCGATGTCAACGGCGACGACAAGACCGACACCACTGATTTAACCTTGCTGAAAAAATATTTGGCCGGCATAATTTCCAAGCTGGGCCCGGTTTATTAACCGTATCGGTTAGTTTGCTGTAAAGGAGTAATGGTTATGATGAAGATGGGGAAAAGATTTTTTTGCTTACTGTGCGTCGTAGCGCTGGTGTTATCGGCACTGTGGGTGCCGACGACCGTATCCGCATTGACTCTTCCCGAGCATCACTTTGATGGAACCGACGGGGTGTACACTTACTTCGGTTTTGAGGAAGGCAGTGTGATGAGTGCAGGGACCGGTACAACGGCTGTCGATTCTACCGGTCGCACCTTTTATCCGGTGCGCAGTGCGTCCGCAGACAGCAATATCAGCCAGGAAACTATCACGGTAAATGAAAAAGGCACGCCGGTCAAGCACACAACCTTGAGGGTGCAGACCCATGCCGATCCTACTTACATCATTTTCACAGATAAAAACGGCTTGCCGTTTGAGGCCAAGCCCAATACGCAGTATACCATTCGTTATAGGGCGTATATTAAACGCTTCGGCAAGTGGACCCAGTGTTTCTTCGGCGTCGGCGGTTATAAGTCCGATACATCCGATACGCCGGCTCTTAACCCGAAGTTTGTTGACGGAACCCGTTTGAATCAACCGGTGACCAAGCCGATGGAAGCCAAATATCCGCAGTACGGTCTCGACAGTTGCTTTTATCAGGACTGGGGTTTAGGTCAAACGACCGATAGCGGTACCCCTTGTCGGGATTTCTCCGATTTTTCTACCAATAATAAATACCAGTGTTATGAGGGTTTTCAAACGCTGACAACCGGTAGCTTTGTTGTGCATGACAGCGCCGGAAATGAATACAACCTTGATAAGTATCTCGGTATGTATTGCTCGGGTAGCAGCATGACCATTAACGGCCAAGTATTGCCCACCGAGCTGTATATCGACTATGTGGAAATTTTTGAAACAGGGGCCGTCACACAGGCTCATGTAACGGTGTATGACGGTGCGGCCGTTATTGATACCTATGATGCCGCTGTCGGCGATACCGTCAAGAGTGCACCGTCTCTTGATGGTAAGATTTTTGCCGGATGGTATACCGATGCCGCTTTTAACCATCCGTTTGTCGGCGAAAAGATTGACAGAATGCGCCTAAATCTATATGCACGCTATGTGGGATACGATGAAATGATTCATGTTTCTTATTACAATGGTACAACTCTGTTAAAGGAACAGGATGTTCAGGTGTTGAGCACCCTTTGGAATGGACGTAACGCTGTGGAGAAAATGGCCTTTGCCGGTTGGTATACCGATGCGGCACTGACGACGCCTTATCTCTCTCTGAATGCCGGTACAGAGGATTTGACCCTGTACGGTAAGTTCTCTCCCTATCTGGAGGAGGGAACCTATGCGAACTGGCAGTCCCGACCACAGGTTTTATCTTGCTATACAGCCTATGCCGGCGGTGTTTTGACTGACTTTGCGGCCGGCGGTTGGAACTATAACGATGTTATGAACCTCGAACGGCCTGATAATGCCTTGACGCTCGGTAATCGTTGCAAATGGTCACAGGGCGGCGGCGTGATTCTGTATGATCCCGAAACAGAGGCTATGTTGATTCCCGAACCCTCTTGTACATATGAGGTTACGGTTGCCTACACCGTTGAGCAGATGGACGCCTCCAAACTGACTCTTTCGGTCGGTTACGGTGTTAATAAGGCCTATTCTACCGGTATGAACGGGAACGGTGCTGTAGACGGCAAACTAATTGCCACTGAAACAGCTATGCAAACCGAATTGAAAACAGCCTCCTGTTTATTGAACATTCCCGAACCGGTGGATGAAAATGTGTTGCCCTGTTTGGTTATCTCTGCCAACATCACCGGCCCGGCCGACAGCTCCAACGCAGCGCCGGTGACCTTGATTGCGATTAAGAGCGTTACCCTTAAAAAGAAAACAGTAGAGGGTCTGGTCTTCGGCGGGGTTTCGGTTATGACCGATGAAGCAGCCGAGCAGTATAACACCCAGGGTATGAGAGTCTTCTATAAATACAAACTGAACGAAAACGGCAAGCTGACCGACGGTATCGATGAATACGGTATCACCGAGCGTGGCATTTTGGTGCGCGGCACCGACGTCAGCAACGCTTCCTTGACCATCGGTAATGTCGGTAAAGACGGTGTGTTTGGGATTCACAAGTATCAAAATCTGGATGAATGCTGGGATTATGATGAGGCAACCCGTACCGTGACCTTCAGTATGTGCGTGCCTGATCTTAAAAAGGATGACAGCCGTCGGTTGACCTTCCGCGGTTATGTGGTGTTGGATAACGGAACGGTTTGCTACACCGATCCTTCCACGGTCAGTGTTAACGATGTTCAGTGCATTCGGTCGATCAATCGTCCGTTGCCGCACGGTGAAAAAGAGAAGCTGGCCATCATGCTGATTATTGGCCAGTCCAATGCCCAAGGTGCCGGCTATTCCGAGGAAAGGGAAATCGTCAAGGTTGCCGACGGTTTGTGGACCTTGAGCGAGGAACCCACCGTTACCGATTACGGCAAGGTCTTTATGTCGACCACCGGTGCGGTGTCATCCCTGTCTCCGTCCAACGAGTATTCGGTGAACTATCGTGATACGATCGGTGGCTTTGCCCCGGCCTTTGCGGCACAGTGGAGTAAACAGACCGGTGAACGTGTGGTAATTCTGCAGTTGGCTGTGGGTGCAACCGGTTTGGCCGAATGGCAGAAGGATGCCAATGTCAAGGGTATCTATAAAGAACTGCAATATAACAGCGGCGACCGCGGGTTTGACGGCAGCCGTGGCTATTACCTGTATGACCGTGCGGTAGAGGCCTTTAACACCACCTATGAGTCACTCAAGAATAACTTTGATATTCAGCATACATTGTATATCTGGAATCAGGGTGAAAATGCTGAACGTCGTACCGATCCGGAAAAGAGCACCATCTATAACGATGTGACCTACGCACAGTATTACGAGAAGATGCACAACGATTTGATGGCGGATTGTCCGGGGCTACAGAGTGGCACCATTGTGGCGGTTCGCTCCTGCGACAGCGGCTCTAACACCATCGGTCAAAAGAACAACAATACGGTTATCAGCGGTGCTTCCACGAATGCCCGTCGGGCACAGTACCGTTTGGCCTCCAAGCTGGATAATCTGTATATGGTTTCTTGGATTTCTGAGGAGTGTAATAAGACAACCGGTTTCGGCACGAACGGTGTTTCCGAGCCGACCTGGGGCGGCAACTGGGATTTGGTTCCCTCTTTCAAGGGTTGCTCCTATATGTTCAGCAATATGCACTTCACCCAGCTGCGTTATAACCAGATGGGCAAGGATGGTGCCGAGAACTACTATGCCTCTTTGAACGGCGATATGAAGTTTGATGGCGTGGCCGTTCGTGACGGCGATTATGCCTTGCTTGGTAAGTTCGGCACCGACGGTTCGGGTAGCATAACGCTGACCAATGATGGTTCTACCAAGACCAAATTTTTGCAAATCCGTCCGGAAAGCGCAGCCTGCACATACGATTTCACCCTGCACGTGGACAAAGACAACGGCGCGTTAATCATTGATGTCTATACCGACGGCAGCCACCCGGAAAGCGGCGACGAGTATGTGACCGAGTTCGGTGAAATCAAGTGGGATGCCCTTGCAACGGATTCTTTGACCATTCGTTGTAACATTCATTGATGCTGTATCGGCATGGGAATTGTTGACAGTTCCCGAAAGAATTCAATCTCCGGTGGGACACAGGATGTCCCACCGGTTTTTGTATGACGGAAACCAAAGACTGAGTGGCAATGGTTCTAAAGGGCTTTGCCTATGAACCCATACTGCCGCAGCCTCGGCTCCTTCCGGTATGGACAGGCAGGCCAAACCATAGTTTTGATTGAGCGATTGCTCTTGCTAAAGCAACTCTCTGGCAAAAACAACCTATTCATCGCTATTGAGGTCTTTTTCTCTTACACAGGGAAGGCTTTGGATGACACAAAAGGCTCCTTGTGTAAAGACGGCTGGCAAAACTCCAGGTTTTGACCGGAGGATTATTCTATCGTATCGTAACCACCCCGTTATGAACAACTTACCTGTCATGGCTAATGCCGTTGACCCATCTGACAACGGCAGTGCCCCTTTGTGGCCTTGCGATATCTCCATACGGCAGAAGGATCTTCCCTACACGGAGAAGGAAGGGGAGAGTCCGACTGACATAAGGATGACTACGCAGCAGGCTTCCGGTGTTATCTGGTTCTATAAATATTCAGTTCTGTCTGTAGCGGCAACCATCACACAGCGTCCCCGTTGGCCGGCAATAAATCCAACACTGTAGTATTGGTCTACTGATAAGTAAAGAACAGGAGGACTGACATGAGCATTTACAAAAGGAAAGATGACGCCAATAGGCATCATTAGGCACTTTTTCAGCATGAATTGGCATACAAACCATTAACAATTGTAATAGTTGTAAAAAAAAATAAATTATTTGAAATTAGCACTTGACAAACAGAAACCTCTGTGATAGAATGGGCCATATCATTCAGAGAGGAGAGCGCAAAATGAAACGGTTTTCAAAGAATCGGTCGAATAGCAACAGCCGGTGTTGTGCGGCTTGTTTCGTTGCGTTTTCCTTTGTCGTCGCCATTATTAAGAGCATTGTGATTGCAATGCTCCTTTTCGTTTTGCGATTGAACGATTTGACGATTGTACGAATTATGGAGTATGCACAATCAATCCGGTATAAGGCATCCGCTCAAAAGGTTTTTGCACCTGCTTGTTAATCAAATGAGCTGACGGTCCTATTCCGGAGGAATGGGACCGTTTTTTTGGTTCTATGCCGGTGTGAAAAAACAACATATCGGCTTGAATATATTTTTGAAAAGAAGAGGTTGAAGAAAATGAACAAGTTTACAAAAGTTGCGGCGGTCGTTCTGGCCGTCATGATGGTAGCCTGCTGTATGGCCGGCTGTGGGAAATCGTCGGATGGCAAAGCCTTTATTTTGGGCGCCACCGGTCCGTTAACCGGCGATGCATCGTCTTACGGTATCTCGGTACAAAGAGGCGCTGAATTGGCTGTTGAGGAAATCAATGCTGCCGGCGGTGTGAACGGCATTGAGTTTAAGTTCATCATGAAGGATGACAAGGCCACTCCGGCCGATGCCACCACGGCATATGACTCCTTAATGGATGACGGAATGCAGATTTCCATCGGTTCTGTTACTTCCGGTGCTTGCGAGGCATTTGCTGCTAAGGCCAAACAGGACAATCTGTTCTTTATGACGCCTTCGGCTTCTGCCGCTAACGTTATTGCCGACAGAAGCAATGCCTTCCGTGTTTGCTTCGGCGATCCGGATCAGGGTGTTTTGGCCGCTGATGAACTGTCCAAGACCTTCAAGAAGATCGGCTGTATCTATGATACCAGCGACACATATTCTTCCGGCATTTATGAGGCCTTTGACGCACAGATGAAGAAGTTGGGAACATCTTACACAACCCAGACCTTTGATAAGGAAAACAATAAGGACTTCGCCACTCAGGTAGAGACTTTGAAAGATTGCGACGTAATCTTCCTGCCGATCTACTACACCGAAGCCGGTTTGATCGCCAAGGCTTGCGTGGCCAAGAGCTGCGGTGCTGTTCTGTACGGCTGTGACGGTCTTGACGGTGTGGCCGATCAGGTTGATGCAACTGTGACCAATGAAATCAAGTACATCACCCCGTTTGATGTCAACAGCACAGCTGCTGTGACCGCAAAATTCGTTTCGGCTTTCAAAGCTAAGTACAATGAAACACCCGATCAGTTCGCAGCCGACGGTTATGATGCCGTTTATGCTATTTTCAATGCTATGAAGGCCGCCGATGTGAAAGATGCCTCTATCTCGGCTTCCGATCTGTGTGATGCGGTTGTGAAGGCTTTGACCGATGCTTCCTTCAGCTACGATGGTGCTACCGGCAAGATGACTTGGGATGCAAGCGGCGCCTGCACAAAAGTTCCGCAGGTTGTCACACTTAAGAAATAAGAATAACATCCGTTTTATAACATGGTTCAGCCGGGCTATGCAGCCCGGCTGAACCAGTGTGATAATCACCAAGATGAGCATGCTTGAAAATAGCATGCACTTGTGCTTTTTTGAAGCATGTTCATCAAAACAAAGGAGATAAATATAACATGAGTGTTCTGTTAGATGGGTTGAGCCTTGGCGCTATCTATGCGTTGATCGCCCTCGGCTATACCATGGTTTACGGTATCGCCAAGATGTTGAATTTCGCTCACGGTGACATCATCATGGTCGGTGCCTATGCCATACTGACTCTGTTGAATACAACCGGTAATCCTTACATCGGACTGTTGGCGGCCATTATTGTTTGTACCATTTTCGGCATTGTGATTGAACGGTTGGCCTACAAGCCGTTGCGCGGGGCCTCGCCCTTGGCGGTGTTAATCACGGCTATCGGCGTCAGCTATTTGTTACAGGGCGTGGCACAGTTAGTGTTCGGTTCTACCTCAAAGCCGGTTGCACAGCCGGGTTACGGCAGTGTCTTTTTGTTCGGCGCTAATATTTCTTACACCACCATCATCACCTTGGTGGTCGGCGGCATTATCATGGCGGCGTTGACGGTGTTTGTTAAGAAAACCCGTACAGGTCATGCCATGCTGGCCGTGTCGGAGGACAAGGGTGCCGCACAACTGATGGGTATCAATGTCAATCGTATCATCATGTTAACCTTTGCGATCGGATCGGCCTTGGCGGCCTTTGCCAGTCTGTTCTATATGTGGCAGATCCCGTCGGTTCAGCCGACATTGGGTGCTATGCCCGGTATTAAGGCTTTTACGGCGGCTGTTATCGGAGGTATCGGTTCTATCCCCGGTGCTATGGCCGGCGGTGTTCTGTTGGGTGTGATCGAAAAGATTTCCCTGAGCATTCCGGCTGTCAGCAACTACACAACCGCTATAGAATTCAGCGTTTTGATTTTGATTTTGCTTGTCAGACCGATTGGCCTGTTGGGCAAAAAAAGAAGAGAGAAGGTGTAAGGAATGGGCTATTTTAAGAATGTCAAAAAGGCGTTTAAGCTCAAGAATTACGCCAATTATATCGGCGTGGTCGCTTTCTTAATTTTGGTTGTCGTACTCAATCAGTTCGGCATGGTCAACCGTTCATCGGTCAATCTGTTAAACCGTATCGGATACAGCATTATTCTGGCCGTGTCGCTCAATTTGGTTGTGGGCTTTTTGGGTGAATTGTCACTCGGTCATGCCGGCTTCATGTGCGTCGGCGCATATATCGGTTGTTATTTTGCCAATTATTTGGGTACGGTTATTGAGAGTCAGTTTGTGGTTTTGTTTTTATCCATGTTGGTGGGCGGTTTGGTGGCCTGTGTTTTCGGCTTTATAATCGGGTTGCCGGCGTTGCGACTCAAGGGCGACTATTTGGCCATTGCCACCTTGGCTTTCGGCGAAATCGTTCGCTGTATTTTCAAAAACCTGCCTAGCTTCGGCGGTGCGACCGGCCTGATTACCAAAACCTATCGGCCGTCCTTTTCGCTGGCCATTATTTCCTTTGTTACCGTGTTAATTATGCTGATTTTTGTACAAAACCTGATTCGCAGTAAGCACGGTCGTGCCATTACATCCATTCGTGATAACGAAATTGCGGCACGGGCCATGGGCATCAATGTGACCTTTTATAAGCTGTTTGTCTTTATTGTTGCTGCCTTTTTTGCCGGTGTTGCCGGTGTTATTTACGGACATTTGAATTCTCCGGTTTCCTATGATGTCTTCTCCTACAACTATTCCATTGAGATTTTGGTGATGGTCGTACTGGGCGGTATGGGCAGCATTACAGGCTCGATTTTGGCCGCCTCTGCCGTGACCTTTATCAATTTTGAATTGCAGGATCAGTTAACCGGTAATTTAGCCGCTCTTAAGCTGATTATTTATGCGGTTATTTTGATCTTCATGGTGTTATTCAATAATGCACCGTCCTTTAAGAAACTACGCAAAAAATTAAGTGTCAAGGAGTATCTGGCTGCCCATCAAAAGAAGGCGCATCCCGAAAAGATACGGGATGATGCCGGCGCATGGGATCGCATTGAGACCAAGATTAAGATGGACGAGATTTTGTCGGTGGACATTTCCGCCCAAGAGCCGTTTAAGGCGGATTCGCCGGAGCAAGGAGGAAATAAAGATGAGTGAGTATGTTTTGGAAACACAAAATCTGGGTATTTCCTTCGGCGGTCTGAAGGCTGTGCAGGATGTTAACCTGCGTATTAAAAAGAATGAATTGTATGGCTTGGTAGGCCCGAACGGTGCCGGAAAAACCACCGTTTTTAATATGTTAACCGGTGTTTATCAGCCCACCACCGGCACCTTCTTTTTGGACGGTGAAGAGATGGTTGGTAAGAGCCAGGAAACCATCAATCATAAGGGCATCGCCCGTACTTTCCAAAATATCCGTCTGTTCAACAATATGAGTGTGATTCGTAATGTCTTGGTCGGTCTGCATAATCAGCCGGAATATCATTATAATCCGTTCACGGGTATGCTCCGGTTGCCGGCCTATTTTGATTGCGAGAATCGGATGCGGGATAAGGCTAAGGAAATCCTGCGGATTTTCGGCCTGGAGGAGGAACGCAATCTGTTGTCCTGCAATCTGCCATACGGTAAACAACGCAAGTTGGAAATCGCCCGTGCTTTGGCGACCAATCCGAGACTGTTGTTGTTGGATGAACCGGCAGCCGGCATGAATCCTAACGAAACGGCTGAGCTGATGGAGATTGTTCGCTTTATCAGAGATCATTTTGATATGACCATTTTGTTGATTGAGCATGACATGAAGTTTGTTTCGGGTTTATGCGATGAGATTACCGTTTTGAATTTCGGCACCGTGTTGGCACAGGGCGATACCAAGACCGCTCTGAACAACCCCGAAGTGATCAAGGCGTATTTGGGGGACTGAAATCATGATGCTGAAAGTTGAAAATTTACAGGTCAATTACGGTTTGATTCGTGCTATCAAGGGTGTGTCCTTTTCGGTTGAGGAGGGGGAAATTGTTGCTTTGATCGGTGCGAACGGCGCCGGAAAAACCACCATCATGCATTCCGTTTGCGGTCTGATTCCCAAATCCGGCGGAACGGTCACCTTTTTGGGTAACGATATTACCGATACACCGGCTCATAAGCTGGTGTATCAAGGTATTTCACAGGTGCCCGAAGGCCGCCGTGTGTTTGGGGAATTAAGCGTTCGGGATAATTTGACGCTGGGTGCTTATACGCGGAAAAACAAGGCGGAATTCAACGAAACACTGGCAGAGATTTATGAGCGTTTTCCCATTTTGAAGGAGCGTTCCAACCAGATTGCGGGGACGCTGTCCGGTGGTGAACAGCAAATGTTGGCCATGAGCCGTGCGCTCATGAGCAAACCGAAACTACTGCTATTGGATGAGCCGAGCATGGGTCTTTCTCCGCTGTATGTGAATATCATTTTTGATATGATTAAGGCGGTCAATGAGGAAGGTACTACGGTGTTGCTTGTGGAACAGAACGCACAGAAGGCGCTGTCGATTGCCGATAGAGCCTATGTGTTGGAAACCGGCAACATGACCATGTCGGGTACCGGCGCAGAGCTGTTAGCCAACGAAGATATTAAAAAGGCCTATTTGGGTGGGTAAAAGCCGTAACCGCCTTGTAGACTGTCCCCCATTGTGCAGGCAGTACAAAGAGGCACCTTATGGTAGACGCAAAGAAATTTTTAGCAACAAACTGACTTCGTTTTCAAGCGGGGTCAGTTTTGTTTTTCATGCAATACGTTGGTTATTGAAAAAGTGAATGTGCTCACCTAGGAGGAGTCGGACTTCGCCTTTTGGACGCCGATAACAAGCCATTTTATTACCTGCAGTACTGTTTTGCCATGGCGGTAAAGTCCCTCCTGTTTAAGCCATATGTGCACGCTGCGGTATTCGTGATTTCCGTCTCACTATTGTCAAGACTCCCGTATTTTCTCTGCCAAGGGAGGACTCTATGTCGGTATATCCATCCGATATATATCCATAATACCCACTGTGGGATACCCAAAGAACCATTCGTGGTGGATATTCTTGATTCCCCTTCTGCCGGCATACCGAAATCTCCTACGGTAGTTCTTTTATTCTACCATAGGAGGTGGCTATTTCTGTTGTCTGTTTAATGGACTTGTTGAACCATGGCATGGCCGGCGGGCCAACCAAAAACACACTTGTGAACGGTCAATATCGGCCGGACATTGCTCGAACACGAATCCCCACCCGCTATGCGAGTGGGGATTTACGGTTTATACAAACCCTACTGACACAGGGGGCCGTTTATAAAAAGCGCCCCCGGCAGAACGAGTGTCTGCCGGGGAGACAATGGTTAGATTGTGGGGTTGCGTAGGTTACAGCAAGCCGGCCAACTGCTTTTTGAGGGTAACAAGGTCAACGGTGTCTACCGTGCCGTTGCCGTCAACATCCGCACCGGGAACAGCGGATTGGTCGGTCAAACCGGCGAGCAGTTTTTTCAGTGTCACCAGATCAACGGTATCGACCGTGCCGTCATGGTTGACATCGCCCACGGCATAGGTGGCTACCATAAAGGTAGTCGGTTTGCTGGTTACGGTTTCGCCGTTCACGGTGAAGGCGGCACTGACCGTATGCTGTCCGTCTGATAAATCGTTTAAGCACAGGCGATAGCTTTCGCCGCACGCCATCAAGGGTATCTTGACCTCTTCTCCGTCAAGCGTAAAGACCACCCGTTCCACGGTTTGCCCCAAGGCGTGTGCCACGGTAGCAGAGAGAACCGTCGGTTGTCCGGACGGAACGGTTGCGCTGTTTCCGGGCAAATCTATGCGTACGGTCGTTTTGGTGAAATCGGCCGGAGCGTGCTTTAGGGTCACCCGGATATCTGACAACGCCACCTCGTCCTGTTTGTCGGGCGCGCAAAGCACCAAGGTTATATAGTCCTGTCCACGCAAGGCCACTGCCCATTCCTCAAGATCCACACGATAGGTCAGCGAATCGGTTAACTGTAGTGTGGCCAGCGGCTTACCGCCGAACACGGTCGCCGCATCCAAGGCGTTGCCGGACAGATTTCCGAGGGCGTTATTCCAGGTCAACCCGTCGGTGTTAACACCGCTTTTCAAGCCGTACACATACAACGTCTTGCCGGGAGCAGCTTGTTTTAAGGCGATGACGGCCTGACCGGACTGGACATGGTTGAGTCCCGATTGATTAAAGGTCACATATACCTTTTTAAGGCCCTCACCGGCACCGCGCAGAACCGTTTGAGATAACGGCATGGTGTCGTTCGGTGTTATAGCGGCATCAGGCGTGCCGCCGCTTAAGGTGGCGGCCAAGGTGCAGGCAACGGTCTCATGACCGCCGGCCGTATGCGTTATCTGTAAGGACGGTTTGCTGTCTTCGGTTACATCCACGTGTACCGTGCCAACCTGTTTGGTTACCTTGATATCATCGACATACACCTTGGTGGCGGTCCAACCGGAACCTACCACAATGGCGGTATAGGCCGATTTGCTTTCGACCATATCGGCTGTTACGGTAAAGGTGTAGGAGACGGTGGTCCAATGCCCCGGTACATTGGTCGCTATAGATGGGTCGTCTGATACAACCTTTTTGGAGACCAGCGTATTGCTGAATTCTGTAGAACCCGCCGTTCCCAGACAGCCATAAATGCCGCAGTTGGCGGGCGCCTCGTTATACTGGCGAAACGAAACGGTGTAGCTGTCGCCTATATCGGCCGTTGTCCACTTGCCGTTAGTACCCAAAAAGCCGGTAAATGACACCGTCTGATAATAACCGTTATCGCCCGCCTGCGTACCGCTCTTTTCAAAGTAGAACACACGGTTGTCCGGATCGGTTGGGTCAGCACAAATGCCCCGTTTATAGGCACTTTTCAACGCCCAAGACGTCGTATAACCGTCGTAATCGTCCAAAGAATTAAAGCTCTGGTAGGCTTCCTTGCCTTGGTTTTCGGCCACCAGTAAGAAGGTCACGGCCAACTCTCCCTTGGCTTTCATGGCCTTCACATAGTCCGTCACCGACACATTGAAGGTGTCGCCCTCGTCGATCGACACGGTTGCCAAGGCGGTTTCGTCGTACACAGACTGTGCAAGGACGCCGCTGCCGGTTTTATCATTTCCGTAAGCGGTGTTCCATGTCACCGAGGCGTCGGTATTTTCTAAAAGTCCGTAAACCGCCACCTTTTGAGGCGCATCCGCAGTGGCTTTGAATGTTAAAGTAGCGGTGTCGTCAGCTAACAGAGAGTCAATCGGGAATTGAATCAGACCCTTACGGGTGTCGGACAAATCTTCTTTTTGCATACCGCAGATAACCGGATTGTCTGTGACGATAACCTCATCGGCTTTAGAACCGCTGGCGATCACCGAGAGACCCATGGAGGAAACCTGCGTGTTCTGCGGTGTGTAAAGCACCAGGGTGGGTGCCATGCGTGCTTCATCGGTGGCAGCTTGCTCCTTGGAGGCAAGGCAGGTTGAGCCTCCCTCTTGCCACACCTTGACATCATCCAAATAGAAGTTGGTATCATTAGTCACTTCGACGGTTAAGTGGCAAGCGTCTACCGACACCATAGTGCGGTCAATGCAAGCACTGTAATCCAGCCTTGTCCACACACCGGCCGGAGCATGGTAGGATTTCATATCGTAACCGGAATAGCCGGCGGTACCGCTTTCAGCGTAAAGACCGACTTTCAAATCGCAATCTCGGTCGGGCTTAATCCACAGGCTTGCCTTATACACGGCACCCAGATCTTCCAAGGTAATATGGCGTTTGCCCAAGGTGTTGAGAAGTTTGATTCTTGTGTCGCTCTTGCGGTTGCTCAGGTAAATGCTCTTTTGACTGTCATGCCCGGCGTCGGCAAAGGACAGCGTCATGTTGCCGCCGCCGAAGCGATATTGACTGTTAAGTGCAAAGTTTGAACCGGATGCCGACTCAAAGTTATTGTCATACGCTGTCTTGCTTGTCGAGGTCGAGGACAACCGGAAAGCGGCTGTGCCGTCGGGACGGTTCTTAACATAGTCGGTCACATCAAACAGACACACGTTGCCGTCGGTTGAGGCACCGCTTAACAAATCGGCCTCGGCGGTACGGCTGAAGGTATCGTCTTTCAGTCCGTACACCTGTATTTGGATGGCATCCTTGCCGGTGCAATCGAGAATCAGGGTGGCACGGGTCACATCCGCAAAACCGTCCTGGCGATTGAAGCTGACAAAGGACATATCCTTTTTGTTCTCGCCTGTAACGGTTAAGCCGTTTGCCGCATCCAACATACCGTCGGTGGTGATAACGGCGTTTTTGTCGGCCGACAAGGCCACATCACCGGAAAGAGCAAAGGTTTTGGTAAAGGGGGCGTCCATTCCCACACCGTCGGCCGCCTTGCAGTCGCCGGTGACGGTAACACGGTAGGCCGAACCGGGAATCATCTGAGCTGAGGTAAAGGTGAAATCGGTGTTGCCGTGATGACCGATCCATTCTCCCGAAATAACCTTTCCGTCGGACAATCGTTCAATGCGAATGCCTTTGTTCAGGCTGTCGGGATTCATAGCTCTTGAAAACTTAATAAACACCGGCACGCTGTCATCGTCAAAATACTTGCCGTTTTGCGGTGTCATCCACAGCACTCTCGGCGATTCCTGACGATACGCCGCCCGAACATGGTTGTCCAAGAAAGTCCAGGCCACCTTGAACATATCGGCCTCACGGTCACTGTCATAGCCATGCGCCGGATCGTGCGGAATATCGGTTAAGGACACAAAGCAGGATTCGATATCCAGTCGGTCAAAAAAGGCTGATACATTGCCGATTTGCCAACGGAAGCCGGCGGTCTCATCCTTGGTACCGATAGAGGCGAAAACGGGTACGCTGTTGTTATTGATGGAAAACTGTCGGTATTGAATAATGCCGGGGCCGGCACCCGAATAGACCGCCGTGACATTGCTGGAAATGGGAATATCGGTTCCCTCGTAGGTTAGCCATGGTTGCGGGGCCGGGGAATCCGTACAGCTTTTACCTTCGGGGCAGTAAGCGTCCAATGTCATGGCCTCGCCCTTTTGTTCGTGGTTAACATCCGAAAGAATGGCCGGACCCATGGAGCTTTTTGAAAAGCCGAACACAGACAGGTATTCGGCGTCATAGCCATAGGTATCCGCTAAATAACGAATGCGGCGAATGGCGGCCGAATGCACCCGATTGGCGGTATAGTTCAGTAAGGTAAAGCGATCATCCAAATAGCCGAAGTGGTCATCCCGTGACATGGGAATATACTCATGCTCGTACAAAAAGGCCGCATAGCCGTCTAACAAAGCCTGCGAAAAATACGGGCGTATCGGATTGGCAATCGAGGTGTAATAGGTTTCACTGCTCGACGCCAAGGCAAAGCAAGGCACCGTCCGGTCTGGGTTGGCCGGATAAATAATATCCATGGTCAATTCCATGTTGATGGGCGTGCCGTCTTTTTTTAAGCAGGTTTCCACCGAGGTGGCCGGCTGTAGGTAATGACCGTTATTGTCTTTCTTTTTGCCGGCGTAATACATATTATAGGTTTCCACAATGTATTCGTTCACACCGTAGGGGGCCATGGTGTCAAGCCAAAAAAAGTTTACACCTCGCACGATACGGCAACCCGAAGGCACCATATACACATGCTTCCCAACCAGCGGTTGGCCACCGACATATTTACCGGTTGCCATACCGTTGCCCAAAAGCAGTTGTACATATGTCCCCAAATCGGTTCCGGCGGCGGCCGGATTGTCCAAATAGTCCGCCACCGTGACAATGTAGCCTTCGTTCAATAAGTCGTCCACAATGGACACATCGGAATCGGTACCGGCACGCACGGCTGCCGAGCCGACCACATACAAAATGGCACAGCCGTTAGCCTCTACCTGACTGCGGCGGTAGGCCGTTAACAAAACAGGAAGGCCTTCCACTTCCTCCGCGGTTGGCGCATACTCTGCCTTGATATCGTCGGCAAAGGCCACCTTAATCGTCTGTGCGGCGGCCGAAGGCGTCACCGTGGGCGTGTCGGCAAATGCCGTTGCTCCCATAGGGCCTATTAGCATCCCCGCACAAAGGCAAAGGGACAATAGAATACTGAGAACCTTTTTCATGTTTCCTGTCCGCTCCTTGTTTTATTATTTTATTTTATTTTATTATAGCATGAGCCGAGGGTCGGTTCAAGAAACAAATTGGAAAAAAATATAAAAATTCGGCCAAATGATCTTGAAAACAGCTTTATTTTGCATTATAATTATAAAAATTCTATTTATGGGGTTGATTGACTTGAAAGCGTATGCCTTTTATGATACCGAAGAACGCACCCGGATGTTGCCCTTTTATGTACACACTTTTTGTGACGACTATCCCCAAGAGGATCAATACTATGATTGTTTTGACATCAATCAACTCAATTTGGTTGTTTCGGGAAGCGGTGGGGTGGACTGTGAAGGCGTGCATTATGATTTGAAACCGGGGGATTTGTTCCTCTTTTCCGTCCGCTCGCAAATTCACTACTATCCCGGAGAAAACGGTCTGCATCTTCGGTTTATCACCTTTTCGGGCTTTGCGTGTGAGCCGTTATTCGCGTATTTTGATATAAAAAAATGCCATTGTTTTCGTCATAACGCAACCGAGACGGCGCTGAACGACTTGTTGGCCTCCATTTTGCGTAACGCCGATGTGGAAACGGTTTCTTCTATGCTTTACGCCATGCTGGTCGGTATCGGGCGGTTCTTACAGCAGCCCTCTCCGTCCGACGGCTTGCAAAAGGCTTTGCGCTATTTGGAAAGCAATTATCAGTTTGATTTACCCATGAATGCCATTGCCCAGGCAGGAAATTTAAGCGAATCGGTGTTTTATAAGTGTTTCCGCAAAAAGATGGGGATGACACCCTCGGCTTATCGTAATAACATACGCATTGAGTGGGCCAAGCACCTTTTGATCAGCCATCCCCGTATGTCGATCCATACCGTGGGAGAACGGGTGGGCTTTCACTCCACCAGTTATTTCGTCGCTTGCTTTCGCAAAATCGTGGGCGTTACCCCAACGGCGTTCCGTCGGCAAGCCTCGTCACCCCTAAAAAGCAGTTAGCAGGCCTCATTTAATCAACCCAAAAAACCTCTCCCATGACCCCGGCCATGGGAGAGGTTTTATGCCTATTTGAATCATTCCGAATGACTTCCAATACAGTTTAATACTAAAATGAAAACAGTCGACGATCTTGATTTTAAGCTCACGCTGCGGTACAATAGACCCCAAAGGCGGTAGGAACAGCCTATCGTGCCAAGGAGAGATTTGCATGAGTTACAAGGGGATGACGGTGGTTGATGCACACTGTCACATCTATCCGGCTTTGATTGCGCGGAAGGCCACCGAGCACACCAACCGTTTTTACTCGACGGAGTATTCGGCTTATGACGGAACGGCACAGACCCTGATAGCCAAGGGTCAAAAGGCCGGGATTGACCTGTTTTTGGCTGAATCGGTGGCTACAACGCCACGGCAGGTGAGTAGCATCAATCGGTTTTTGGCTCGCACGGCGGCAGATCATTCCTGCGTTCGGGCGTTGGGCACTCTGCACCCGGACAGTGTTGATCCGGCCGGGGATATCAAGACCCTCAAAGAGCTTGGGCTGATCGGCGTCAAACTGCATCCGGACATTCAAGGCATTCCGGCTGATGATAAACGCATGATGAACCTATACCGGCTGTGTGCCGAGAACGATCTGCCGGTGTTACTGCATACCGGCGACAAACGGTTCGATTTTTCGAATCCCAACCGACTTTTGCCGATTATCAAAGCCTTTCCCGATTTAACCCTCATCGGGGCACACTTCGGCGGTTATTCCGATTGGGATAACGCCAGTCGGGTGTTAGCGGATGAGCCCACCTTTTTGGTGGACTGTTCCTCCAGCTTTTTTGCCTTAAGCAGGCAAACGGCGGCGGAGATTTTGCGCCGTTATGGGGCGAATCGGGTCTTGTTCGGTACCGATTATCCTATGTGGCCGATAGAAAACGAGCTGAAAACCCTCGATTCGTTAGGGCTGACCGGCAGCGAATTAACCGCCGTACTGGGTGGCAATGCCATGCGAGTATTCAAGCTGGCAAAACCGTAACAGTCAAGCGGTCGGGGGATTGACGAAACGGCCGCGGCATGATACAATAACAACAGTAGGTTTGAATCATAGTAAGCTTGGAGGCGTACCGTATGTCATTTATAGCAATTGACATCGGCAATACTAACATTACACTGGGCGTTTTCCATGGGGAAACCTTGGCGTTTACAGCACGCTTGGCCACTAAACCGGCTCACACGGCCGATCAGTTGGCGGTGGATATGCAGGGCATTTTGCAGTTGCATCATGAACCGGTGGAACAAATTCGGGCTTGTGCGGTTTCCTCGGTGGTTCCGTCGGTGGGAACAGCCATCTGTCGGGCGGTCAAAATTCTGTGCGGCATTGAACCTCTTTTGTTAGGACCGGGGGTTAAGACCGGGCTGAATATCAAAATTGATAATCCGGCACAATTAGGTGCCGATTTAGCCGCCGGTGCGGTCGGCGCCTTGGCGCGGTATCCGATGCCTTGTGTGATCATTGATATGGGAACGGCCTCGACGGTGAGTGTGTTGGATAAAAACGGATGCTTTTTGGGCGGTGCGATTGCCGCCGGCGTTCGTTTGACGCTTAAGGCGTTGTGCGAGAACACGTCGCTGTTGCCGGCCATTCATGTAGAGGCACCAAACCACGCCATCGGTCGCAACACGGTGGATTCCATGAAATCCGGCTTGGTGTACGGCACCGCCGCCATGTTGGACGGACTCATAGACCGTATGGAAAAGGAGCTGGGCGAGACGGCTACCGTGGTTGCCACGGGCGGGTTGTCACAGGAGATTATTCGGCACTGCGTGCACAAGGGCATTATTTATGATCCGGATTTGTTGCTTAATGGTCTTCGTTTGATTTATGAAAAGAATCGGTAGTTCGCTACCGTTTTTTATGTAATGAACTGTACCCCATATGGGGACAGTATCGGAGGAATTGATATGAAAACACGCATGGAAAAGGCCGCAAGTGTGGCCACTCTCGGTTTGTTTACCGCCTTGACGGTGGTACTGCAGATGATGAGCTACATCATCAAAATCGGCACCTTTAACCTGTCACTGGTGCTGGTGCCCATTGTTATCGTGGCGGTTCTGTATGGGCCGAAGTACGGTGCCGTTATAGGATTTGCCTTCGGGGCAACGGTGGTTGTGGCAACGGTGACAGGCTTGGATGGCGGTGCCTTTATTATGTTTAACACATCGCCGGTTATTACGGTGGTGCTGTGCTTATTAAAGGGCACTCTTTGCGGAGCCGCCGCCGGTGCAGTAGCACGGCTGTGCGGCCGAAAGAGAACACTGGGAGCGGTTTTGGCGGCTGTGACAGCGCCGGTGGTCAATACCGGCGTGTTTTTGCTGGCCATGGCGGCTTTTTATCGACCGCTGTTGTATGACTGGGCGGGGCAGACCGATGTGATTACCTATATGCTGGTCGGTCTGGTTGGCGTTAACTTTTTGATTGAGTTGGCCATCAATATGGTCTTGACACCGTCGGTGCTTCGTATTATACGGGCGATCGGCAGAGAGTAAGTCGAAGAGGGTTGAACCACATACCGTTTGGCTCGCGGCCTTTTTCGCAAGGTTTAGTGCTCACTTTTGCACGGTGACAGCCTTATGAGCCCCTTGCGCCGAAAACATCTTGTCATGTTGCATATATGGGGTCAAGGCGTTTTATCGGTTAGAGCTGTTCGCCGAATAAGGTAAAAGCGCAGTTAATCCTGTCGGAACAACGAGTATGTTAACGCAGGAATCTTGTCAATCTTCAGCCGACCAAAGGGGAATTTGAATACAAACGCTGTGCGTAACGGCTTGAACGCCGAAAGACGGTGTAAGAGCTTTCCTTGTCTATTCTCTCGTGGAAAAATGACAATTTTTTTGTTTTCACATAACTTTTTCCTGTTTTTTCCGCTGAAAATAGAAAAGTTAAAAAAAAGGCTTTTAATTCGGCTGAAAATTTGCTATAATAATTTAGATACTCAAAGGGCTGATCGCAAAAAAGCGGCACTTTTTGGCAGTATAATCAGCAGAAATCAAAAAAAACACAGGAGGTTGATTCGTCAATGAGTCACAAGTACGTCTATCTGTTTAGCGAGGGCGACGCTTCGATGCGTGAGCTTCTCGGCGGTAAAGGTGCTAACCTTGCCGAAATGACCAAGATCGGTCTTCCGGTTCCGCAGGGCTTCACCATTTCAACCGAGGCCTGCACTCAGTATTATGAGGACGGCAGAAAAATCAACGATGATATCCAGGCTCAGATCATGGAATACATCGAGAAAATGGAAAACATCACCGGCAAGAAGTTCGGTGATATGGAAAATCCGTTGCTTGTGTCGGTTCGTTCCGGTGCCCGTGCTTCTATGCCCGGCATGATGGATACCATTTTGAACCTCGGCTTGAACGAAAAGGTTGTTAATGTTATCGCCGAGAAGTCCAACAATCCCCGTTGGGCCTGGGACTGCTATCGTCGTTTCATTCAAATGTTCTCCGATGTTGTTATGGAAGTCGGAAAGAAATACTTTGAAAAGCTCATTGACGAAATGAAGGAAAAGAAGGGCGTTACCTACGATGTGGAGTTGACGGCCGACGATTTGAAGGAATTGGCCAATCAGTTCAAGGCCGAATACAAGAATCAGCTTGGTTCTGACTTCCCGGATGATCCTAAGGTTCAGTTGTTTGAGGCTATCAAGGCTGTTTTCCGTTCTTGGGATAATCCGCGTGCCAACATCTATCGTATGGATCACGACATTCCTTATTCTTGGGGCACTGCCGTTAACGTTCAAATGATGGCTTTCGGTAACATGGGTGATGATTGCGGTACCGGCGTGGCCTTTACCCGTAACCCGGCTACCGGTGAAAAGGGTTTGATGGGTGAGTTCTTGACCAACGCCCAGGGTGAAGATGTTGTGGCCGGCGTTCGTACCCCGATGCCCATCGCCGAAATGAAGGACAAGTTCCCGGCTGCTTTTGCTAAGTTCCAGGAAGTTTGCTCTATCCTTGAAAACCATTATCATGATATGCAGGATATGGAGTTCACCGTTGAACACGGCGAATTGTATATGCTCCAGACCCGTAACGGTAAGCGTACCGCTGCCGCCGCTATCAAGATCGCCTGCGATTTGATCGACGAAGGTCAGATCAGTGAGCAGGAGGCCTTGATGCAGATCGACGCCAAGAGCCTCGATATGCTGTTGCATCCGACCTTCGATGCCAAGGCCCTGAAGGAAGCCGACAAGAACAATGTTGTCGGTAAGGGTATTGCTGCTTCTCCCGGTGCTGCTGCCGGTAAGATCGTTTTCACCGCTGAAGATGCCGTTTTGGAAGGCAAGAAGGGTGAGAAGGTTGTTCTGGTTCGTTTGGAAACCTCTCCGGAGGATATTGAAGGCATGAAGTATGCTCAGGGCATTTTGACCGTTCGCGGCGGTCAGACCTCTCACGCCGCTGTTGTGGCTCGTGGTATGGGTACCTGCTGTGTTTCCGGTTGCGGCGACATCAAAATGGATGAAGAGAACAAGTGCTTCACCTTGGCCGGCAAGGTCTTCCGTGAGGGCGACGGCCTGTCCTTGGACGGTTCCACCGGTACCATTTACGATACCATTATCGCGACCGTTCCGGCCGATCCGAACAGCGGTTATTTCGGCAGAATTATGAAGCTGGCCGATAAGTATAAGACGCTGGGTGTCAGAACCAATGCCGATACACCGGCTGATGCTAAGCGTGCCGCCGAGTTGGGCGCACAGGGTATCGGTTTGTGCCGTACCGAGCATATGTTCTTCGGTGAGGGCAGAATCGACGCTTTCCGTGAGATGATTTGCTCCGAAACACTGGAAGAAAGAAAAGCCGCCCTTGCTAAGATCGAACCGATGCAGCAGGCTGACTTTGAGGGTCTGTTTGAGGCTCTCGGCGGCTATCCGGTAACCATTCGTTTCCTGGATCCGCCCCTGCATGAGTTTGTTCCGACCGCTGAGGCCGATATTGAAATTTTGGCTCAGGCTCAGGGCAAGACCGTTGCTCAAATTAAGCAGATTTGCTCTGATCTTCATGAATTCAACCCGATGATGGGTCACCGTGGATGCCGTCTGACCGTCACTTATCCGGAAATCGCTGAAATGCAGACAGCCGCCGTTATCAAGGCCGCTATCAGCGTTCAAAAGAAGCATGCCGACTGGAATATCGTTCCGGAAATTATGATTCCGTTGGTGGGCGAAGTTAAAGAGTTGAAGTTTGTGAAGGATGTTGTGGTCAAGACTGCCGACGCCATCATCAAGGAATCCGGTGTTGATCTGAAGTATGAAGTCGGTACCATGATCGAGATTCCGCGTGCCGCTCTGACCGCTGATGAGATCGCTAAGGAAGCTGAGTTCTTCTGCTTCGGCACCAACGATTTGACCCAGATGACCTTTGGCTTCAGCCGTGACGATGCCGGTAAGTTCCTGCCGTCTTACTATCAGAATAAGATTTATGAGTCCGATCCGTTTGCCCGCTTGGATACCACCGGCGTCGGCAAGCTGATGGATATGGCTGTCACCCTCGGTAAGGGCGTCCGCAGCGACCTGCATTGCGGTATCTGCGGCGAACACGGCGGTGACCCGTCCTCTATCGAGTTCTGCCATAAGATCGGCCTGAACTATGTATCCTGCTCTCCGTTCCGTGTCCCGATCGCCCGTCTTGCCGCCGCTCAGGCTGCTATCAAAGAAAGCAAGTAAGCTTTTAAAAAGTCGGTATTTATGCGGGTTCGCGGGAGATCTGATTACCTCAAAACTATGCTGAAACACAGAGACTAACTAAGCAATAAACACCCCGTGTTCAATCGACACGGGGTGTTTTTCTGTATAATCATTACTTTGAAGATTTATACTTGTTAATATAATCAGTTGGTGAGATACCCATATACTCTTTGAATTGACGACTGAAGAAGTATAGATTGTTATAACCACATATTTCGGCGATTTGAGATAAGGTGTATAGATTTAATTTTAAAAGATCGCAGGCGTAATTAATTTTAAGTTGTATGCTATATTTTATTGGTGGTATACCAAATTTTTTAACAAACAATTTTTTTATATACGGATAACTGATTTTACAGCAGGAGGCGAGTTCTTCTGTTGTGATTTTTTTGTTGAGAAAGTTTTTTTTAATATAATCGATTGCGGGTTTTATAGCAAGAAATTGTTTTTCGGGTATATAGTTATTCCTTTGTAGTTCTGCAAATATTTTATAGATGATAGAAACACATTCAAAGTAATATCCGTCTCCCTTTGCAACCCAAACCGCAAAAATTTTTTTAAAAAGGTTTTTGATTTTTTCACTTTGTTTTACTTTTAAAATAAAGGCTTCGTCAGCTATTGAAATATTAGTATCAAAAACTATATCAATACATTCTCCACGTTCTATTCGTTCAACGGTGTATTCATTTATTTCGCCAGCCGGAAGAAATCGGATAGTGTCTTCAGTGGTTTCAAGATGTTGACCATTGAATACAACAACTGCTTTACCGGAGATATGATAGATAAGTTCATTATGGCAGTAATTGTTATTTGAAAATGATATTATCTTTTCCGTGTATTCATTTTTTCCAACCAGTACAACACGGTTAATATCTGTTATTGAAAATTTGTTATTCATATCATCACCCATCGTTATTTTATCATTAAACAAAGCATAAATCAATTAAATTGTATCAAAAAGTGTAAACAAGGTCATTTGTGTATTTACTTTTTTAAAAACATGCAGACAAAATGATATTAAAATTTTGTGCGAAGAAGGTTTTTCTATGAATGAAAGAATAGGTAAACTTACAGAATTGACACTTAAAGGCGAAATGTATGCTCATACCAAAATAACGGAATATGATCGGGAAGATTTGTTTTTATCCGAAAGCGAAATGCAGGTAAAAAGAATTTGCGAATACATATTAAATCAAGAACCCAAAATCACAAAATATTCAACATTAACGGGTTTTTTCAGATTTGACGGAAGTGTTGTCGGTGACGCCTTTGGCAGGAGTGGGCATAAAGCCACCGGAGAAATAATGAATTTATTTTATCTGAAGCCTTTGGATAATCTTTCCACCATGGAATGGCAGCACGCAACGGCGGACTACGCCAAGGTTTTAAGCAAGGGTATTTTAGGAATAATCGGGGATATTGAAAAATCTCTTGCCACCCATAGTAAAGCGGAAGAAATTGAATTTTTAACGGGGCTTAGAAATGTTGCAAACGCTATGATTGTGTGGGCTGAAAAATGTTCAGCTAAAGTGCTTGAATTTTCAAAAAATGTGCAAGAAGCGGAATACAGGGCTAATTTGGAAAAATTATCAGGGGCGCTTTTGAATGTTCCTAAAATTGGGCCGAGCAATTTTTATGAGGCGGTGCTTTCGATTTATGTTTGCTTCAGCCTTGACCCCGACAGCGTGGGAACCCTTGACAGATATTTAACACCCTTCTATGAAAATGACATTAAAAACGGCACTATAACAAGGGAGCAAGCCAAGGAGTATTTGCAGGAACTGTTTTTGATGCTTCAGGCAAAAACACCTTTAGACGGTTTGAATTTTACACGGGGTGGAGAGTCACACTTCTGCATAGGCGGATATCTGCCCAACGGTGAGGACGGCTTTAACGAGACTTCAAGGCTTATTGTTGAAAGCCTTATGGAGCTTCCCGTATACTGCCCCCAGATTACTCTTAGGTGGACAAATAAAACCCCTCACGAAGTTTTCCGCTTTATGATGGACTGTGAAAGAAAAGATAAATATAAAAGAATCGCTTTCACAAATGACGAAAAGCGTATTAAATGCTATACCGAAATCTGTGGTTTTCCATATGAGCGAGCAGTTGGTTATACTACGGTAGGCTGCAATGAGCCGGCATTTTTAGGAGCAATTACAGGAAGCAATTCAAAGGGCAACCTTGTAAAATGTGTTGAAACCCTTTTTCACGAAAAATCCGAGAGTATTAAAAAAACCGAAAGCTTTGACGAATTTTACGAATTGTTTGAAAAAGAAATGCTCTCTGATATTGATAAAATTTTTGAATACGACAACAAATATAATCTTGCACGTGCAAAGGATATAAACTATGTATCAAGTCTGGTTTTTAACGATTGCATAGAAAATGCAAAAAGCCTTACACAAGGCGGCGGAGATGTTGTAATCGCTTCGCCTATGCTCTTGGGAATAACAAATGTAATCGATTCGATTATAGTGGTAAAGCAATTTGTTTTTGACAGTAAAGCCATCACAATGAACGAGCTTATTAGTGCGGTTCAATCAAATTGGAAGGAATATGAAGCATTAAGAAGAATGATTTTAAAAGCCGGGAAGTTTTTCGGCAACGATGATGAAATATCTAATTATGTTGCCGGGAGGGTTTACACAAGCTTTTATAACCACTTAAAGGACAAGAAAAACATATTCGGTTATCAATGGCTTATAGGCGACCTTCTGGGATACAACGAGCATCACAAATGGTTCGGCGAAAAAACGAAAGCGACTCCCGACGGGCGTTATGACGGTGATTTGATAAAATTCGGTATCGGTCAAAGCGAGGGCAAGGATAGAGAAGGATTAACTGCACTTTTAAGTTCCATAGCAAAGCTTGATCCGTACGGAATTTCATGTGGCAGTACGGTTACGAATATTTTTCTTGATGAACAGCTTATCAAAAACGATGACTATTTTGAAAAGACGGTTAATATGTTTGAAACATATTTCAAAAATGGCGGTGTGCAGTTCCAGCTTACCTATGTTTCAAAGGCAGACCTTCTTGCCGCTCAAAAAGACCCTGAAAAATATAATAACCTTCGTGTACGAGTTACGGGTTTTTCAGATTATTTTGTAAAGTTGAATAAAAGCATTCAGGATGATGTTATAGAAAGGACGACACAAAAATGAAACTTAGAAACGATAAAATAATAGTTTTTGGCGGTGGAAGCGGCATAGGAAAAGCTATTGCAAAGCGCTTTTGTGACACGGGTGCAAAGGTTTTGATTACTGGTAGAAATGAAGAAAAGCTAAAAAATGCTGCAGGAGAAATAAACAGTGAAAGCTTATATTACAAGGCTTTTGATATAACAAATATAAAAGAGCATATCATATTGTTTCATGAGACCGCAGAAATTCTTGGTGGTCTTAACGGGTTTGTAAATGCGGCAGCATTAGGAACAAGCCAATGCACCGACAGAGGCTATGAGCCTTGGGATATAACTCCTGAAGAGTGGGATACTCTTACAGATATTAACTTTAAAGCGGCATTTTTCCTTATGCGAAACGAAGTGGATTATATGTTATCCAAGAAAATACGGGGCAATATTTTGAATATTGCCTCTAATGCCGCTTGCATGGATATAATAGGTAGCTACGGCGCATCAAAACAGGCGGTCATAAAATGGACTAGAGCACTTGGGAAAAGATACGGGCACAACGGAATTATTATAAACGGAATAGCCCCTGGAGCCACCTTTACTCCGATGATTTCCAACTATGCAAAAGATATCAATCAAAAATATGAACGTCACGCAATAGAACGCTTTATCCGTCCTGACGAAATTGCTGAGTTGGCATTTTATCTGATGAGCGATTATGGAGAGATTGTTTGCGGCCATACGGTAGTGGCTGATGGTGGAGATAATGCTGCGACATTGTAAGGGGAATAAGTATGGGAATACCATTGATATTTATTTTTATTTTGATAATAATAGAAACAATTGAGTTATGCTATAGATTTTCGGAGGAATATCGTTCTTCTCGAAAGAATGTAGAGCATTTGCGTGGGAAGATCCCAAACGGCCTCGAAGTCGTCAGTATAGGCTCCGGACCGGGAATGGCGGGTATATCTTTTGATTATTGCTCAAGGGTCGGATATAATTTTTGCACTGCACCGCAAAGTCTTAAGTACGGTTTTCGCATCTTAAAACGGTTCAGTAGCAAAATCAAAAAGAATGCAGTGGTTATTATCATCATTTCTCCATTTTCCTTTGGCAATAATGCTAATGTCTTAGATGATGACTATTCGGACAGATTTTATGGAATACTACCTGCAAAGGATATTGATGGGTATTCCCTAAAACGAGCGTTGATGTTACGCCATCCATTATGTATGAGGTTTTTGAAGCGCATAAAACCGCAGAAAACGCATCGAGCAACCGGCGTAGTACTTTCGGACGACCTGCCAATTATTAAATCATGGAAAAAGCAATTTGATTTGGTAGACTTTAGGGATGTAGCACAATCAGCCGCCCACAAGCAGGCCTTCAGGGAGAAAACGGAAATTTTAGCAATGGGAATAGACTATTGTAAAAGAAATAGATTTGAGCCTGTACTTGTGATTCCACCCATCCCATCTGCGGTTAGGAGTTATTTTGGTGAGGATTTTTTGAAGGTGTTTTTGTATGATAATTTGAATGCAGTCAGAGAAAAATTCGATGATGTTTTATTGCTTGATTATTATTCCGATCCTGAATTTCTCGATGAAATGTTTGGGGAATTGATTTTTCTGAATCATCTCGGGCGCAAAAAATTTTCTACACGGTTATTTGATGAAGTAGGTAAGCAAGCCACAAATATAGGCCTCACACAAGATGATAAAGCGATGGGACGTAGATTGATGTGACCTATACTCTGGGAAATGTGATAAGGACGAGAGGAAATTCAAAAGCTTATAAAGGAAGGTGTTATCGGTCGAATACAGATTTACTTTTTAATATTGAAAGAAATTCCTTTGTAGACAGTATGGGGATAAGAACAACTGTATTTTTTAAAGGTTGCAAACTCATTACCGTGGCTAAAAGAAGAAATTAACAGAAAAAATCAATGTCTATCGTGAACTGGCTTCGCGTCATATCATCGATCATAAAGTTAAGCAGGAAAAGATGACCTGATGACCGGCTGCAATGATCATACACATACCTGCTACTGCGACGGAAAGAACACGCCGGAGGAGCTGATACAGGAGGCACTGAGGCGCGGCTGTCCGGAACTTGGCTTTTCCGGTCATTCCTATACGCCCTTTGATGAGAGCTACTGCATGTCCCAACAGGGAACAAAGGCCTATCAGGAGGAGGTGCGTGCGCTTCAAAAGAAGTATCGGGGCAGTATCCGTATTTTCCTCGGTGTGGAGCAGGATTATTATTCCAACCAACTGACAGATGCCTATTCCTATGTCATCGGCTCGGTTCATTATGTAAAAAAAGAGGATCACTATTTGCCGGTGGACGAGAGGCGAGAGATGCAGATTGCAGCAGTCAACCGTTGGTATGGTGGGGATTTCTATGCGTTTGCAGAAGACTATTACCGTACGGTGGCGGATCTCTATCGACGCACGCGCTGTAATGTGATCGGTCATTTTGACCTGATGACTAAATTCAATGAGGACAACGCCCTTTTTGATACGCAGCATCCGCGATACCGCGCCGAGGTGCACAAGGCGCTGGATGTTCTGCTACAGGAACCGGTGGTTTTTGAACTGAATACCGGAGCCATGGCACGCAGCTATCGCACTATTCCCTATCCCGATGAGGAAATCATACGGCGGATTCGCCGCAGCGGAAAGGAACTTTTGCTTTCCTCCGACTGCCATGATGCGTCGCAGTTGCTTTTTGGCTTTGAACAATATGGCGCCTGATAGCTGTCTGTTTAGGATGGATCGGGCGCTTTTCGACTGCCGTATTAACGGACGGCAGAGTAAGGAAAATATATTGCCGGATGCGGATCTCCTACGGAAAGGATTTGTCTTTTTCGTAAAGATGTGATATGACAAAAAATATTTCAAAAAAACAAATCTTTCGGGAAAACAGGAACGAAGGCTATGACAGCAGTATTCGAACAAGGTAAAAACAGTTTGATGATGGTCGATAGAGTCCCCAATTAAAAACCAATATGGAAATAATGCCTATAGAATATCAAAACGTTAAAAAGCGTTTCGATAAGCCGATTATATCGGCTTTTGCAAATTCAAATACGCACTGTTTTGAATTTGCTCTATATCCATT
>JAEDLK010000016.1 GCA_016295355.1 Clostridiaceae bacterium | reverse complement strand
TATTTCGACACCAAATCTTCGATTTGGCAGCAAATTTTCAAAGAAAATTTGTCGATACCATTGCCATGAATATAGAGCAAATTCAAAACAGTGCGTATTTGAATTTGCAAAAGCCGATAAAATCGGCTTATCGAAACGCTTTCCAGCGTTTCGATATTCTATAGTCATTATAACAGATGGTCGGGATGATTCAGTGCCAAAGGGTTGTTGCTTGTGCCATCGACCGCCTCGGCTGACGTGACCATTTGACTTGACGGATAGGTTTGATTGACAAAAAAGAAACCGCATTGGCAGGCGAAAGCCTGCCAATGCGGTTGTTTATACAATGTGACTGTTATGAAGAACCATCCACTGTTGTTGACAATTAGTTTTGGTGCTCCTGAATGTAGTTAACCACATCGCCGATGGTCTTCATATCCTCAACAACCTGGTCCGGAATCTCGACATCATATTCGTCTTCAATCGACATTAGCATTTCCACAACATCCAAGCTGTCGGCACCGAGGTCATCGGCAATACGGGTGTCCATGGTCATGGTTTCGGGATCAGCATCCAACTGTTCCGCTAAAATTTCTTTGATTTTGTCAAAAACCATTTGTAAATTCTCCTTCTTGAGGCCGTCAGCCCCGCAAAAATATCGATGAGGCAAAAGCCTCTACCAAAATAATATTGAATAAATCGGCATTTGTCAATACTTTCTTTGCAAAAAAAGAACCATTATAGCGCATGGAAACAGAAAAAGTTAATTTATGAGGTTGCAAAAAGCCAGGCGTTTCGATATAATAGAAAAAAGGTGATGAAAATGTCGAAGGAAAAATTAGTCAAAGAAATAACCTCTATGGAGGATGATTTTGCCCAGTGGTATACGGATGTTGTCCTAAAGGCAGAATTGATTGACTACTCGTCGGTCAAGGGCTGTATGATTATCAGACCGTATGGCTATGCCATTTGGGAGAAGATTCAGCATTTAATGGATGCCATGTTCAAAGAAACAGGGCATGAAAATGTGTATATGCCATTGTTCATTCCGGAAAGCCTTTTGCAAAAGGAAAAGGATCATATTGAAGGATTTGCACCGGAGGTGGCTTGGGTCACCAAGGGCGGCGATGAGGAATTGGACGAGCGTCTGTGCGTGCGGCCGACCTCTGAAACGCTGTTTTGCGACCATTTCAAAAATGTGGTTCATTCTTACCGTGACCTGCCCAAACTGTATAACCAATGGTGCAGTGTGGTGCGTTGGGAAAAGACCACCCGTCCGTTCTTGCGTTCGCGGGAGTTTTTGTGGCAGGAGGGCCATACCCTTCATGCCTCGGCCGAGGAGGCTAAGGCCGAAACCGAGCGGATGCTGAATGTCTACGCCCAATTTGCCGAGGAATATCTTGCCATGCCGGTTGTCAAGGGCGTTAAGACCGAAAAAGAACGCTTTGCCGGCGCCGAGGCCACCTACACCATAGAGGCCTTGATGCATGACGGAAAGGCGTTGCAGAGCGGCACCTCGCACTACTTCGGCAACGGCTTTGCCCGTGCTTTTGGGATTCAGTTTGCCGATCAGGAAAACAATTTGGTTACACCGTATGAAACCTCGTGGGGTACCACCACTCGTTTGATCGGGGCGGTTATTATGACCCACGGAGATGACAGCGGGTTGGTTTTGCCGCCTGCCATTGCACCCATTCAAGTGGTTGTGATCCCGATTGCGGCACACAAGCCCGGCGTGTGCGAGAAAGCCAAAGAGGTTTACGAACGCATTGCCAAGGTGTCCAGAGCCCGTATGGATGTCAGCGATAACACCCCCGGCTGGAAGTTTGCCGAGTATGAGATGAAGGGTGTGCCGCTGCGTTTGGAAATCGGCCCGAGAGATATTGAAAACAATCAATGTGTTTTGGTGCGCCGTGACAACGGAGAAAAGACGGTTGTGTCCTTGGATGAGCTGGAGGAAAGAATCCCCGAATTGCTGAAGGCGGTGCACGACGGTCTGTATGAGAAGGCGTTGGCTCGTCGTTCGGCCATGACTTATGACGCTCATAACATGGAAGAAATGATGGATATGGCTGAGCATAAACCCGGTTTTATCCGTGCGATGTGGTGCGGCGAGAGAGCTTGTGAGGATCAACTGAAGGAGCAGGCCGGAGTCAGCTCTCGATGTATTCCGTTTGAGGAAGAGCATTTGTCCGATACCTGCGTTTGCTGTGGCAAACCGGCCAAGCATATGCTATATTGGGGCAAGGCATATTAATGTGGCAGGTTTGAATACTGTCATAATTAGCTAAAGGGAATGAAATCCTACCCGCCATACAAAAAAGAATCTCCGTTTCACTTTACCTTGTCTCCGGTCATATGCCGGTAGGCGGCGCTTCGCAGTGTGGTGCAGGTAAATACATTCTGTTCGTAAGGTTCAAAGAAGGTTGAGCCTCCGGATTTCTGTACGGGTGGATACTGCGAATCGGCAGCAAGGCAGGCACCTTAAATAAACGAACGAAAAGCCGTTCATAAAAGGCGGCAAGCGAACGGTATGGTGTTTGATTGAGGCATAACGGTATAGCTAAACACCGATTTTTTCGGGAAGATTTAGAAGTGCCTTGCGTCAACAGACTCGTTCGTCCGATGGCCTATGGGCGACAATTCAATGAAAAGAGCCGGAATTAAACGTTTTCAGGCGGATTGGGAAATGCACACCGTGCTGAACATAAATAGGGGGATAACGGCGTGTCCATTCAAAAGGTCAAAGAATACTTCCGTCCGTTAGGGTTGGAGGAAAAAATTCGGGAATTTGATGTTTCCAGCGCTACGGTGGCCTTGGCGGCCAAGGCACTTGGCTGTGAAGAACAGCGCATTGCCAAAACACTGTCCTTTGTGCTGCCGGATGGGTCCTGCGTGCTGATTGTGGCGGCAGGGGATGTGAAGGTTGATAACCATCGGTTTAAGGAGCGCTTTGGCACAAAGGCCAAGATGCCGGTGATAGAGGATGTTGAACGGTTGGTCGGCCATGCGGTTGGCGGTGTTTGTCCCTTTGCGGTAAATGACGGTGTTGAGATTTATCTTGACCAATCGCTGAAACGCTTTGAGACGGTGTTTCCGGCCTGCGGCAGTTCAAACAGCGCCATCGAACTGACGATTGACGAATTAGAACGGTATGCCGGGGCAAGCGGATGGGTTGATGTCTGCAAGCCCATTGCGCCGCCTGCCGAATAATCATACTTTGCGAAAATGACTCCGACCGCTTTCGGGGTCATTTTTACTGGTTGTGTATGAAGACGGCAGACAAACAGCCTTTCTGTCTTCTGACAAGCAAGACATAAATCCATTTGCCGGCCGGCACAAGCTGATAGAAGGCATGCCTATTATATATAATGTAGGGGGAACGCTGTCAAAAGATTTCACGGCAAGTCAAGACTGTGTTAGATAAATGCGCCCTGTGAGGGGCGAAAAAGACTTGCATCGGTCTGAAAAAGGCAAAGAAAGACCGAAATTCGCATAGAAAGGTGCTTTTTGGAGGAGAAAAAATTGTGAGCTGCTTTCTAAAAAGGCCGAAATAGCCGGAAAACGGGCCCAAAAGCGCATTAAAACGGCTAAATTTAGATAATATATACAAAAAAACCATAAAAAATTCTAAATATTTCTAACTCACAAACAAAGAAAAAGATTGCATTATGGCAGTGACTGTGATATTATATCAAGGTACGCGGTATGCGTATTGTCATGCGTTGATGTGGGAGGTGGCTGACCTTTGAGTCAGGGAATTTCCACGGAGTATGTCCGATTTTAAACCGGGCGAAAAGAACTTGAACACAGGAGCAGTCATGTGTCTTGCGAACAGGGCTGCAGCGGTATGAAGTACCGTATCCGGATTCGTCTGAAACCCCAGAGAATACCGGTTTTCTAATGCGCCGCAAAGAAACACGGGGCGCAGTGTTAGTTCGCCCGCCAACTCATTAAGGAGGCGACAATAATGGCAGTTAAAGAAAAGATCCGCATCAGAATCAAGGGTTACGATCACGCACTTGTCGACCAGTCTGCAGAGAAAATTGTAGAAACCGCTAAACGCACAGGTGCCCGCGTGTCCGGTCCTGTACCGCTTCCCACGGAAAAGGAAGTCGTAACCATCCTTCGTGCCGTTCACAAGTACAAGGATAGCCGTGAGCAGTTCGAAACCAGAACTCACAAAAGACTCATCGATGTGATCAGACCTTCCAACAAGACGGTTGAGGCTCTGACCGCTCTTGAGCTCCCAGCCGGCGTTGAGATTGAAATCAAACTGTAAGCCTTATATATAATGTAAGGCGACCGGCCGTGGTCATGTTGGGGCAACCCAACCAATAACTACAAGGAGGAAATGTATCATGCAAAAAGCAATCGTTGGCAAGAAGCTCGGGATGACCCAGCTTTTTGACGCAAACGGCAACGTCATTCCGGTAACCGTGATTGAAGCAGGCCCTTGTGTGGTCTCTCAGAAAAAGACGGTTGAAAATGACGGTTACGCAGCTGTACAGATCGGCTTTGGCGATCTGAAGGCTTCCAAGGTAAATGGCCCGATGAAGGGTCACTTTGCCAAAGCAGATGTCGCTCCCAAGAAGGTTCTTCGCGAGTTCCGCTTTGATAACACAGACGCCGTGAATGTCGGTGACATTATCAAAGCCGATGTCTTCGCCGAGGGCGACGCTGTTGATGTAAGAGGTACTTCCAAAGGTAAGGGATATGCCGGCACCATTAAGCGCTGGAACTTCCACAGACTGAAGGAAACACACGGTACCGGCCCTGTACATCGTCACGGTGGTTCTCTGGGCGCTTGCTCCAGCCCCTCCCGTGTTTTTAAGGGCAAGAAAATGGCAGGTCATTTGGGCAACGAGCGGGTTACCGTTCAGAACCTGAGTGTTGTCAAGGTAGACGCTGAAAACAACATCATCGCCGTCAAGGGCGCCGTTCCCGGCCCTAAGGGTGGCATTGTTGTTCTTTTCGACAGCGTAAAAGCTTAAGGGAAGGAGTGCTGAATTATGCCTAATGTAGCAGTTTTGGATATGACCGGCAAGAATGTCGGTACAATCGAACTGAGCGATGCCGTCTTCGGCATTGAACCCAACGCAGTTGTGTTGCACGCTGCTGTTGTGAATTATCTGGCCAATCAGCGCCAGGGTACCCAGTCAGCTCTGACCCGTACCGAGGTTTCCGGCGGCGGTAAGAAGCCCTGGAGACAAAAAGGAACCGGTCACGCCAGACAGGGCTCCACCAGAGCGCCCCAGTGGACGCACGGCGGTGTTGCCCATGCTCCGAAGCCCCGTGATTATTCTTACTCACTGAATAAGAAGGTTCGCAGACTGGCTCTGAAGTCCGCTTTGTCTGATAAGGTTTTGAACAACTCTCTCATCGTTCTTGATGAGCTGGCGTTGGACTCTTACAAGACCAAGACGGTGGCTGATTGCTTAAAGGCCATCGGTGCCGGCAAAAAGACGCTGATTGTTTTGGCCGACAACAACGCCTTTGCCGTTAAGAGCTGTGCCAACATCGCAGGGGTAAAGACCGCACAGGTCAACACCATCAATACTTACGATGTGCTGCACGCTGACACATTGGTGCTTGTTAAGAGCGCTGTGGCTACCATTGAGGAGGTGTATGCATAATGAAAACCGCACAGGATATCATTATTGCTCCGGTTATTACCGAAAAGAGTATGTCGGGCATTGCCGCCAAGAAATACACCTTTAAGGTATCAAAGGATGCCAATAAGATCGAGATTGCCGATGCTGTTGAAAGTATTTTCAAGGTGAAGGTCGCTAAGGTTAACACCATCAGCGTACGCGGCAGATCCCGTCGGGTGGGCCGTTATGAAGGCAAAACAGCGTCCTGGAAAAAGGCTGTTGTCACACTGACGGCCGATTCCAAGACCATTGAGTTCTTTGACGGCTTGATGTAATCCGTCATTCTTACCTTGAAGCTGAGTGCTTCGGGTGATGTATGAAGCCGTCAAACGGCTTCGCTAAGCCTAAACAGGAGAGTGAAATAATATGGCAATTAAGCATTACAAGCCGACTACCCCGGGTCGCCGCGGAATGACCACCATGGACTATTCCGTTCTGACCGGTGTAGCTCCGGAAAGAAGCTTGCTTGAGCCTCTTAAAAAGAAAGCCGGTCGTAACAGCTATGGCCGCATCACCGTTCGCCATCGCGGCGGCGGTAACCGTCAAAAGTACAGAGTGATCGACTTTAAGCGCGACCTCACCGGTATTCCGGCCACCGTTGTTTCGCTGGAATACGATCCGAACCGTTCGGCCTTTATCGCCTTGGTTCAGTACGACAACGAAAAGAAGGAAAAACGCTACATCATCGCTCCGGTCGGCCTGAAGGTCGGCGATGTGATTGTGAGCGGTCCGGATGCCGACATTAAGCCGGGCAACGCCCTGCCGTTGAAGAACATTCCGGTCGGTACCTTCCTTCACAATATTGAGCTATACGCAGGTCGCGGCGCCCAGTTGGCCCGCAGTGCCGGTAACATGGCTCAGTTGATGGCCAAGGAGAACGGCATGGCGCTGTTGCGTCTGCCCTCCGGCGAATTAAGAAATGTTTCGGCTGATTGTATGGCAACCGTCGGTCAGGTCAGCAATCCCGAACACAGCAACATCAATTACGGTAAAGCGGGCCGTAAGCGTCACATGGGTTGGCGTCCGACCGTTCGCGGTTCGGTCATGAACCCCTGCGATCACCCTCACGGTGGTGGCGAAGGCCGCGCTCCGATCGGACGTCCGGGCCCTGTTACTCCTTGGGGTAAACCGGCTCTGGGCTACAAGACCCGTAAGAAACACAAAGCCAGCGATAAGTATATCGTGAAGCGTCGCAAATAAGTCAGGCGAAAGGAGATTGAACTATGGGAAGAAGCGTTAAAAAGGGCCCCTTCGTACAGCCCGTCCTTCTGAAGAGAATCCAAGAAATGAACGCTGCCGGTGAGAAGAGAGTTCTCAAGACCTGGAGCCGTTCCTCGACCATTTTCCCCGATTTCGTCGGACATACCATTGCGGTGCATGACGGCCGCAAGCATGTTCCGGTTTATATCACCGAGGATATGGTTGGCCATAAGCTTGGCGAATTCGCCCCGACCAGAACCTTTAAGGGTCACGCCGGTGCCAAGACAACGAAGTAAGCGGCGAAAGGAGAGTTAAACTATGGAAGCAAGGGCAATTTTGAAATACGCCCGCATTTCACCGCGTAAAGTGAAAATTGTTATGGATTTGATCCGTAACCAGGATGCCGACAAAGCTCTGGCCATTCTCAAGTTTACACCGAAGTCTGCTTGCGAATATCTTGAAAAGCTGTTGGCTTCTGCCATTGCAAATGCGCAAAACAATCACAATATGGATGTCTCTAAGCTCTATGTTGCCGAATGCTTTGTTTGCCCCGGCCCCACTCTGAAGCGGATTCGTCCGAAGGATCATGGCCGTGCCCATCGCATTTTGAAGAGAACATCCCACATGACCATCGTTCTGAAAGAACGGGAAAATTAAGAAGGAGGTTAGATTATGGGCCAGAAAGTAAATCCGCACGGCTTCCGGGTCGGCGTCATTAAAAACTGGGACTCCCGTTGGTATGCCAAGGATAATGTCTTCGGTGATACTTTGGTTGAGGACTATAACCTCCGCAAGTACTTGAAGAAGACTCTGTTCTCCGCCGGCGTGCCGAAGGTGGAAATTGAGCGTACGGCCGGCAAGGTCCGGATTCACATCCACTGTGCAAAGCCGGGCATGGTTATCGGTCGTAACGGTGCTGAAATCGACAAGTTGCGTGTCAGCTGTGAAAAGCTGATCGGCAAGCCCTGCGCCATCAATATCGTGGAGATTAAGAATCCCGATTTGGATGCTCAGTTGGTTGCCGAAAACATCGCTGCTCAGTTGGAAAAGCGTGTTTCGTTCCGGCGTGCTATGAAATTGGCTATTGGCCGTTCCATGCGGTTCGGTGCCAAGGGTATCAAGGTTACCGTTTCCGGTCGCTTGGGCGGTCGTGAAATTGCCGGTTCTGAAACCTATCATGAAGGAACCATCCCGCTGCAGACTTTGCGTGCCGATATTGATTACGGCTTCACTGAGGCTGCCACTACCTATGGCCGTCTGGGCGTCAAGGTTTGGATCTATAAGGGCGAGATTCTTCACGATGTGAAGAAGACCGCTACCAAGGAAGGGGGATCCCGTTAATGTTATTACCAAAGCGTGTAAAACACCGCAAGGTTCAGCGTGGTCGTTTGACCGGTGCTGCTTCTCGCGGAACCACCGTGACTCACGGCGAGTACGGCCTGCAGGCATTGGAACCGGCGTGGATCACTTCGAATCAGATTGAAGCGGCTCGTGTTGCCATGACTCGTTACATCAAGCGTGGCGGCCAGGTTTGGATCAAGATTTTCCCGGATAAGCCAATTACTCAAAAACCGGCTGAAACCCGAATGGGTTCCGGTAAAGGATCTCCCGAATACTGGGTAGCCGTTGTTAAGCCCGGCCGCGTGATGTTTGAAATCGGCGGCGTTAGCGAGGAACTTGCTGCCGAAGCTCTGCGTCTGGCAGCCAACAAACTTCCCATTAAATGCAAATTTGTGGTGAAGAAAGAAATGGGTGGTGAGCAGTAATGAACGCAAAGGAAATCAGAGAAATGTCTTTGACTGAGCTCAACGATCAGTTGGCTAAGCTGAAGGAAGAGTTGTTTAATCTCCGTTTCCAGCTCGCCATTAACCAGCTCGATAACCCCATGCGCATTGGTGCTGTGAAAAAGGATATCGCTCGTGTGATGACTGTCATCCGTGAGAAAGAGACCTCTGACAGCACTAAGGCATAATAAGGGAGGCAAAGCGTAATGAGCGAAAGAAACCTTCGTAAAACAAGAGTGGGCAAGGTTGTCAGCAACAAGATGGACAAAACCGTGGTTGTTGCCATTGCAGACAATGTTAAGCATCCCCTCTATAAGAAGATTATCAAAAACACTATCAAGCTGAAAGCCCATGACGAGAACAACGAGTGCAACATCGGCGACAGAGTTCTGATCATGGAAACCCGACCGCTTTCCAAGGACAAGAATTGGCGTGTGGTCGAAATTGTTGAAAAGGCTTTGTAAGTCGTAAGGAGGAAACCACTGTGATTCAACAACAGAGTTACCTCAAGGTGGCTGACAACACAGGTGCTAAGGAGCTTATGTGCATTCGTGTGTTGGGCGGCTCCAAAAGGAGGTATGCCAACATTGGCGATGTTATCGTTGCTTCCGTGAAAAAGGCCACCCCGGGTGGTACTGTCAAGAAGGGCGATGTTGTCAAGGCTGTTGTCGTTCGTTCGGCAAAGGGCCTGCGTCGCAATGACGGCACTTACATCAGATTTGACGAGAACGCTGCCGTTCTGATCCGTGACGATAAGAACCCGGTCGGCACTCGTATCTTCGGGCCGGTTGCGCGTGAGCTGCGTGATAAGGACTACACTAAGATCCTTTCGCTGGCTCCGGAAGTACTGTAAGGAGGAAGAACACAATGAACATTAAAGTCGGCGATACTGTCGTTCTCCTCACCGGAGATGAGAAATACCGCGGCAAACAGGGCAAGGTTTTAGAGGTCAGCCCTAAGGAGGATAAGGTCATTGTCGAAGGCCTTAACATGGTTAAAAAGCATGTTAAGCCGAAGAAGGCCGGCGATCCCTCCGGTATCATTGAAACCGAGAGCGCTATTTATGCTTCCAAGGTTGCCGTTGTTTGCCCCAAGTGCGGTAAGGTGACCCGTGTCGCTCATAAGGTTTATGAGAACGGCACCAAGGATCGTATGTGCAAGAAGTGCAAAGAAACCTTTTAAGAGTTAGGAGGACATGACAATGTCAACGTTGAGAGAAGAATATAAAAATTCTGTTGCTCCCGCATTGATGAAAAAGTTTGGCTATAAGAGCGTCATGCAGATTCCGAAGCTCGATAAGGTTGTCATCAATGTCGGCGTCGGCGAGGCCAAAGAAAATGCCAAGGTAATTGACGCGGTTCTTTCCGACATGAGCAAAATCACCGGTCAAAAAGGTGTTCCCTGCGTAGCCAAGAAGAGCGTTGCTAACTTCAAGCTGCGTGCCGGTACCCCGATCGGCGCCAAGGTCACCTTGCGTGGTGAGAGAATGTATGAATTTATCGAAAGATTATTCAATGCAGCCCTGCCCCGCGTAAGAGACTTCAGAGGTATTAACCCGAACTCCTTCGATGGCCGCGGTAACTATTCCATGGGCGTCAAGGAACAGTTAATCTTCCCGGAAATCGAATTCGATAAGATCGACAAGGTTCGCGGGATGGACATCATTTTTGTCACCACTGCCAATACAGATGAAGAGGCCCGCGAGTTATTGACTCTGATGGGTGCTCCGTTTGCGAGATAAGGAGAAGAATTATGGCTAAAACGTCTATGAAAATCAAGCAGGCCCGTCCTGCCAAGTTTTCGACCAGAGAGTATAGCAGATGCAAAATCTGCGGACGCCCTCACGCCTATCTTCGCAAATACGGGATCTGCCGTATCTGCTTCAGAGAGCTTGCCTATAAGGGCGAGATTCCGGGCGTGACAAAGGCTAGCTGGTAAACAGCAGAAGCAAAGGAGGTTGACGGCATGCAAATTACCGATACTATTGCTGATATGCTTACCCGTATCCGTAACGCATCTACAGCAAAACACGATTCGGTAGATGTACCTGCTTCAAATGCGAAAAAGGCTATTGCCCAGATCCTTTTGGATGAAGGCTACATCACAAGCTTTCAGGTCATCGAAGACGGAAAGCAGGGCATGATTCATATTGTTTTGAAATATGGCCCGAAAAAGTCTCAAATCATTACCGGGATCCGCAGGGTCTCTAAGCCCGGTTTGAGAATCTATACCAATGTTGAGGAAATGCCCAAGGTTATGAAGGGCTTAGGCATTGCAATCCTCTCTACTTCCAAGGGCATAATGACGGATAAGCAGGCTCGTGCCGACCATGTCGGCGGCGAAGTTCTCGCTTATGTCTGGTAAGGAGGTGCTTGTATGTCAAGAATCGGAAAGAAACCCATTACCGTTCCTGCCGGCGTTGATGTTACCATCAACGGTCATGAGGTGACCGTTAAGGGCCCCAAGGGAACCTTGACCAACACCTTCCGTCCGGAGATCAACATTGCGTTGGAAAACGGTGAAATTTTGGTTACTCGTCCCAATGACGAACAGGCCAACCGTTCTTATCACGGCCTGACCCGCACGCTGCTGGCTAACATGGTTGAAGGCGTTACAAACGGCTTCACCAAAGAGCTGGAGGTTAACGGTGTCGGTTACCGTGCCCAAAAGCAGGGCAATAACTTGGTCATGAACCTCGGTTATTCTCACCAGGTGATCGTTCCCGAGAGCAACGGCATTACGATTGAAGTGCCTTCTCCCAATAAGATCATCATTTCCGGTGCGGATAAACAGGAAGTCGGCCAGTTTGCTGCGGTTGTCCGCAAGAAGCGTCCGCCGGAACCCTACAAGGGCAAGGGCATTAAGTACGCCAGCGAGCACATCCGCCGCAAAGAAGGCAAGGCCGCTAAGGGCGCAAAGAAATAAGATAAGGAGTGTATTGACTTATGGTTAACAAACCAGAATTGAATAAGGCTCGTCTGAAACGCCACCTGCGTGTGCGTAGTAAGATCAGCGGCACTGCTGAGTGCCCCCGCCTTGATGTATTCCGCTCCAACAGCCATATTTACGCCCAGCTGATTGATGATGTCAAGGGTGTGACCCTGGTTGCCGCTTCCACCGTTGAGAAGGATTTTGACGGTAAGGGCGGAAATAAGGAAGCTGCCCGTAAGGTTGGACAGTTAATTGCAAAACGAGCCGTTGAAAAGGGTTTGGAGCGCTGCGTATTTGACCGTGGCGGCTACCTGTATCACGGTCGTGTGCTGGAGCTTGCCGAAGGTGCCCGCGAGGGCGGCCTCAAGTTCTAACAAGGAGGAGGAATACTTTTGGCTATTAAAAATGAATCCCGTAATTCGGAATATCAGGAGCGCGTCGTTGCCATTAACCGTGTATCTAAGACGGAAAAGGGCGGCCGTATCATGAAATTTTCCGCTCTGGTCGTCGTTGGTGACGGTAAGGGCAAGGTTGGATTCGGTCTGGGTAAGGCCGGAGAAGTTCCGGACGCTATCCGCAAGGGTATTGAGGATGCCAAGAAGAATATGCTGACCGTGGCCCTGAAGGGTACCACCATTCCGCATGAAACCATAGGCGTTTTCGGTGCCGGCCGTGTTCTCTTGAAGCCGGCTGCTACCGGTACCGGCGTTATCGCCGGCGGCCCGGTTCGTGCCGTGTTGGAAGCCGTCGGTATTAAAGACATTCGTACCAAGGCGCTTCGTTCTAACAATCCCTGCAATGTTGTCAGAGCTACCATTGCCGGCTTGGCTTCTTTGCGTAATGCCGAAGAGGTTGCCGCTATGCGTGGTAAGTCCGTGCAGGACATTATCGGTTAAGGAGGAACTGTCATGTCATTGAAGGTAAAACTGGTCAAGAGCATGATCGGTTCCAAGAAGGATCAGATTGCCACCGCCGAGTCCTTGGGACTGCGTAAGGTCGGCGACGAGACCGTTCAGCCCGATAACGCTCAGACACAAGGAAAAATCAAGAAGATCAGCCATCTTGTTGAGGTGACTGAGGTTAAGGGGAAGGCCAAGAAATAAGCCGACCCCGCCGTTTCTACGATGAAACGGAACGATTGATTCGCCATAAACAAGGAGGTGCGAAATAATGAAACTGCATGAATTATCCCCCGCTTTCGGTTCCACCAAGGAGGCAAAGCGTATCGGCAGAGGTCACGGTTCCGGCAACGGCAAGACCGCAGGTAAGGGTCATAAGGGCCAGAAGGCCCGTGCCGGTCATGGTATGAGACCCGGCTTTGAAGGAGGCCAGATGCCGCTGCAACGCCGTATTCCGAAGCGCGGCTTCAACAACATTTTCGCTCAAGAGGTGCTTTCTGTCAATGTTGCCGCTCTGAATGTATTTGAAGACGGCGCTGTCATTGATGCGGCTGCTCTTGCCGAAAAGGGACTGGTTAAGAAAGCCTCTACTCCCGTTAAGATCCTGGGCTGCGGCGATCTGACAAAGAAGCTGACCGTAAAGGCCAACGCCTTCTCTGCCGCTGCTACTGAAAAAATCAATGCTGCCGGCGGAAAGGCTGAGGTGATTTGATGTTAGAAACATTGAAAAATGCCTGGGCTGTCAAGGAAATTCGCAAGAAGATTTTGTTTACCATCTTCATTCTGTTGATTTTCCGCATCGGTTCTTGGATTCCGGTTCCGTTCATCGACATTGCTTCGCTGAGCAATTCCGGAACAACCAATGAGTTTTTCAGCTATTTGTCAATTTTGACCGGCGGTGGTTTGGAGCATGGCGCCATCTTTGCCCTGTCTGTCACCCCGTATATCAACGCATCCATTATTATCCAACTTTTGGCCGTTGCTATTCCTGCTTTGGAGCGTCTTTCCAAGGAGGGCGAGGAAGGCCAGAAGAAGATGGCTCAGATCACCCGTTACACAGCTGTCGGCCTTGGTGTGTTGCAGGGCGTAGCGTATTACATTTATTTGAATTCTTATGGTAATATTATGTCCAGTGTCACCAAGTTTGTAACGGCTCCCGTCGTGGTTCTGTGCTTGACGGCCGGTGCCACCTTGGTTATGTGGTTGGGTGAGCAGATTGATGTAAAGGGTATCGGTAACGGCGTTTCGATGATTTTGTTCGCCGGTATCATTTCTCGTGCGCCGACAGCGGCTCGTGTTTTGTACAACAATCTGAAGATTCATCCTGTCGGCGTTGTTGCCATCTTGGTTGTTTTCTTGGTGATTGTGGCATTTATCGTCTGGATAACCAATGCCGAGCGCCGTATTCCGATTCAGTACGCTAAGCGTGTGGTTGGCAATAAGATGTACGGCGGTCAAAACACCCACATCCCGATTAAGGTCAATATGTCCGGCGTTATGCCCATCATCTTTGCCAGCTCAATTTTGATGCTGCCGACCATGATTTTGGGCTTTATGGGTGTGAAGGCTACCACAACCAGCTTCGGTAAGGCACTGGCTATGTTCAGTACGCAGGGTGTGTTCTACGCTGTTATTTATCTGCTGATGATTGTCGGATTTTCCTATTTCTATGCGACAATCCAGTTCAATCCGGTAGAGATGGCTAATAATCTGCGTAAGAACGGCGGTTCTATCCCCGGTATTCGCCCGGGCAAGCCTACTTCTGAATTTATCAGAAAAATTTTGTCAAGAATTACTTTAATGGGCGCTTTCTTCCTGGGTATCATCGCCATTCTTCCGATTTTGGTCGGTAAGATCGGCAACATGAACATCTCTCTCGGCGGTACTTCACTGCTGATTCTGGTGGGCGTGGCTCTGGATATGGTTCAGAATCTGGAATCTCAGATGATGATGCGCCACTATAAGGGCTTCCTTGATTAAGCCCTGTAAAGGAGTAAAGCGATGAAGCTGATACTTTTAGGAGCTCCGGGTGCCGGTAAAGGCACCCAAGCGGAGTTCATCTCCGCTCGCTACGGTATTCCCACTGTTTCCACCGGCAATATCATCCGTGCCGCCCTTAAAAACGGCACCGAGATGGGTTTAGTCGCCCGTTCTTATATTGAAAAGGGCGATTTGGTTCCTGACGATGTCGTCATCGGTATTGTGAAGGAGCGCTTATCTATGGATGATTGCCGTAACGGATTCATCCTTGACGGTTTTCCCCGTACCATTCCGCAGGCAGAAGCCCTCGATGCCATGAATTTCGGTATTGACACGGTTCTGTCCTTGGAGGTAAGCGATGAGGAAATCGTTAAGCGGATGTCCGGTCGGCGTGTCTGTGAGAAATGCGGACAGAGTTATCATACCGAGCACAAAAAGCCGGTCATAGAAGATATCTGTGATGCCTGCGGTGGCCGCTTGGTCATTCGTAAGGACGATGAGCCCGACACGGTGTTGAACCGTCTGACGGTTTATCATGAACAGACAGAGCCGTTAAAAGATTATTATGCCGCTAAAGGACTGCTTCGCAGTGTTACCGGCAAGTCTACTGTGGAAGCTACCACAGAGGCTGTCTTTGAGGCACTGGAGAAGTCGTTATGATCGTTTTGAAAACCAGCCGGGAGTTATCTGTCATGCGTGAAGCATGTCGGATCTCGGCAGGGGCGCTTCAGTTGGTAGGCAAGTCACTGGAGCCGGGCATCACGACCGGCGAGCTGGATGAGTTGGCTGAGGCATACATTTTGAGTCAGGGCGCTACGCCTAACTTCAAGGGTGTGTCCGGATATCCGGCAACGGCTTGCATTTCCATAAATAATCAGGTGATTCACGGCATACCTTCAAGGTCACATAAAATCAAGGCCGGCGATATTGTCAGCGTTGATTTGGGTGCCGCTTTTGAAGGCTATAACGGCGATAATGCTGCCACATTTGCTGTCGGAACTGTTTCCGAGGAGGCAAAGCGGCTGATCGACACGACGCGTGAAAGCCTTTACGAAGGCATTGCAGCGGCGCGTCACGGCGGCAGAATCGGTGATATTGGTCACGCCATTCAGGCGTATGTCGAGGCACGGGGCTTTTCGGTGGTTCGCGATTATGTGGGCCACGGAGTCGGCACCGAACTGCATGAAGCACCTGAGGTCCCGAATTACGGTACAGCCGGGAAGGGTATTCGCTTGTTGCCGGGCATGACCATCGCCATTGAACCCATGGTGAATGCCGGTCGTCCGGAAGTTAAGACCCTATCGGACGGATGGACAGTGCTGACCGCTGACGGTTCCCTGTCTGCCCACTTTGAACACACCATTGCTATTACAGCTGACGGTCCGCAGATTTTGACCTTGGTTTGATGGAGGAACTGTATGGTTGAATTTCCGGTGGTGCGTTCCTTAAGGGGACGGGATGCAGGGCGATTCTTGGCGGTGATTGGGCAAGAAAACGGCAAGTGGCTTTTGGCCGATGGCAAAGAGCGTCCGCTTCATAGACCCAAGCACAAGAATGTAAAACATATCGCAACCTGCAACGGCAAGCTGTCGGTGGCGTTTTTATCCGACAAATCATTACGCCGGGCGCTTCGGTGCTTCGGTGAGCAAAAGGAGGATGTCCAGTTATGTCCAAAGAAGATGTAATTGAACTCGAGGGTACCGTTGTCGAGTCCATGCCAAATGCAATGTTCAAGGTTGAAATCCAAGGCGGCCATACCATTCTTGCCCATATTTCCGGCAAGTTGCGGATGAACTTTATTCGCATTCTGCCGGGTGATAAGGTGACGGTGGAAATGTCGCCGTATGATCTGTCAAAGGGTCGCATTACTTGGCGTTCCAAATAAGACAGGCACAAAATAAGGGAGGGTAATCCAAATGAAAGTCAGACCTTCTGTTAAAAAGATTTGCGAAAAATGCAAAGTAATCAAGCGTAAGGGAAAGATCATGGTCATCTGTGAGAATCCCAAGCACAAACAGCGTCAGGGCTAATCCTGCGCAATTAAGTGGAGGTGCATTCAAAAATGGCGCGTATTGCTGGTGTAGATCTGCCGAACGAAAAGCGAGTCGAAATCGGTCTTACTTATATCTTCGGCATCGGACTTACAACTTCCAGAGAAATCTTGGCGTCTACCGGTGTCAATCCGGATACACGCGTAAAAGATCTTACCGAGGAAGATATTTCCAAGCTGCGTGAGTACATCGATCATAACCTTCAGGTTGAGGGTGACCGTCGTCGTACGATTGCGTTTGATATCAAACGCTTAATTGAAATTGGTAGTTATCGTGGCCTTCGGCATCGTAAGGGGCTGCCCGTAAGAGGTCAGCGCTCCAAGACAAACGCTCGTACCCGCAAGGGTCCGAAGAAGACTATCGCTAACAAGAAAAAGTAAGGTAGGAGGAAGATCATAATATGGCTACTGCTAAAGCTAAGGCGACGACAACCCGTCGTCGTCGCGAGAAAAAGAATATCGAAAACGGCGCTGCTCATATCCAGTCGACCTTCAACAATACTATTGTCACAATTACCGATTCTCAGGGCAACGCTCTTTCTTGGGCCAGTGCCGGTGAGTTGGGATTCAGAGGCTCCAGAAAATCCACTCCGTTTGCAGCTCAAAGTGCGGCTGAAACTGCTGCCAAGGCCGCTATGGAGCATGGTCTGAAGACTGTTGAAGTATTTGTTAAGGGACCGGGTGCCGGCCGTGAAGCCGCTATCCGTGCGTTACAGTCAGCCGGTCTGGAGGTCACCCTAATTAAGGATGTAACCCCGATTCCGCACAACGGTTGCCGTCCTCCCAAGAGAAGACGCGTATAACCGAATTTATGGAGGTGTAACAAGATGGCAAGATATACCGGTGCTGTTTGCAGACTCTGCCGTCGTGAAGGACAGAAATTGTTCTTAAAGGGCGAGCGCTGTTATTCTGAAAAATGTTCCATTGCTGCCAGGGCTTATGCGCCGGGTCAGCATGGTCAGGGACGGAAGAAAACTTCTGAGTACGGTCTTCAGCTTCGTGCAAAACAAAAGGCTCGTCGTTTTTACGGCGTTCAGGAAGCTCAGTTCCGTCACTATTTTGAAATCGCCGAGAGAAAACAGGGCGTTACCGGTGAAAACCTGTTGAAGATTTTGGAAAGCCGTTTGGATAACGTTGTTTACCGCGTTGGCTTTGCTTCTTCCAGAGCCGAAGCCAGACAACTGATCGGCCATGGCCATTTTGAAGTCAACGGATCCCGCGTGGATATCACTTCTTACCTGCTGAAAGCAGGCGATGTGGTCTCTATCTGCGAGAAGAGCCGTTCCTTGGATAAGATCAAGGCGGTTTTGGAAGCCAACGGTTCCCGTCCGGCTCCCCAGTGGATTGATGTTGACAGAGAAAAGCTGGAAGCAAAGATTGTTGCTTTGCCGGAAAGAGATCAAATCGATGCTCCGATTGAGGAACAGCCGATCGTCGAATTCTACTCGAAGTAATTCACTGCAACCTCATTCCGCTCCGTACGGCGGAATTGGGGAAAAATATACGGTACGGAGAATGGAGCTTTTATATGATAGAGATCGAAAAGCCCAGAATTGAAACACTCGAATTAGCGGCTGACGGAACTTACGGTAAGTTTGTGATGGAGCCTTTGGAAAGAGGCTATGCCACAACTCTTGGTAACAGCATGCGTCGGGTTCTTCTTTCCACGCTGCCGGGTGCGGCCGTAACGACCATCAAAATTGACGGTATCGTTCACGAATTTTCCACCATCCCGGGCGTGAAAGAGGATGTAACCGAGATGGTATTAAACATCAAAGGTTTGATCCCCAAGTTACACGGCGAAGCTCCCAAGACAGTGTATATCGAGGAGGAAGGTCCCTGCGTGGTGACCGGCGCTTCGATTAAGTGTGATTCCGAGGTCGAAATTCTGAATCCGGATCTGTACATTGCCACTCTCGGTAAGGGTGCAAAACTGAACATGGAAATGACGATTGATAAAGGTCGCGGTTATGTTCGTGCCGAACAGAACAAGCCGGCTCAATCGGTTATCGGGGTTATCCCGGTGGATTCGATCTTCACCCCTGTTGTTAAGGCAAACTTCTTGGTTGATAATACCCGTGTGGGTAAGGTCACTGATAAGGGTCGTTTGACGCTGGAGGTTTGGACAGACGGTTCCATTAAGGCAAACGAAGCGGTTTCCATGTCGGCTAAGATTCTGATTGAACATTTTGAACTGTTCTTTGAACTGACCGAACAAACCGAAGATACTGGTAGTATTTTGGTTAAGGAAGGCAATTCTCCCGATGTTCAAATCCTCAATATGACGATTGAGGAATTGGATCTTTCGGTACGGAGCTTCAACTGCTTGAAGCGTGCCGGAATCAACACGGTAGAAGACCTGATCAACAAGACCGAGGAAGACATGATGAAGGTCAGAAACCTCGGGCGTAAATCGCTGGAGGAAGTCATTGCCAAGCTGGATTCTGTTGGATACAGCTTAAAGAGCAGCGACGAATAATTCGATAACCATTAAGGAGTGAATATCAATGCCTGGAACAAGAAAACTCGGCAGAACCAGTGACCATAGAATGGCGATGCTCAGAGGTATGGTGACCTTGCTGTTGGATAACGGCAAGATTGAAACCACCGTTACAAGAGCCAAAGAGGTTCGTGCCGCGGCAGAGAAATATATTACACTCGCCAAGGACAATAGCCTTGCCAGCAAGCGTCAGGCTTTGGCTTTTATCACCAAAGAGGATGTTGTTAAGAAGCTGTATGAGGAAATTGCTCCTAAGTACGCCACACAGAACGGCGGCTATTGCCGGATCACAAAAACCGGTTGTCGTCGTGGCGATGCCGCTGAAATGGCGATTATTGAGCTGATATAATTCTCCCTGTATTGTCAGCATCACATTGCAAGGCAGCAAAGTTGGCTGTCTTATAATGCGGTGACTGATAAGGTCGGACGACTGTGCAAGTGTCCTTCGGCTATGCCTTGGATTATGCTTGACGGTTGTCATAGGCAAAATAAAAACGATAGATGTTGCGTTAAGCAAGATCTATCGTTTTTTTATGCGCTCGGCACATAGTCATTAAATTGTGAAAGTCCACCACCCGCTGGGCAGTAGGAATGGTTCGTCGAAGACAAGCGCATCGGCCGTAAGGCGGAGTCTGAAAAGAAGTTGAATGTGGGGGCTGAAAAGTGCCCCTACCGGCAAAGCCACGGTCTGACGAACAAAAACTACCTATTAGGCGTTTTGAAACGGATGTGCCCGCACAACAGAACGAAGTTCAATACCAACCGAGTTTCAAGTTCTAACGGTAGTAGACCGGGGAGAAGGTGGTTATGCTTGCCAAAAGAGATTCTGCAGACAAAAAACTGTAGGGGCAACAAACCGCAAAGCATCGTCATAATGACTATAGAATAGTGTATTTAACCACTATTTCGACTATCTATAACCATTATAAGCATCGTATGGGCAATATCGTTCGTAAAAAAGGTCGAGTCATCATCAGCTCCCGGTACAACTGACAAAAGTAGGTGACTGCCCGACTGATGGATAGTCCGCCTACACAAGTTTGTTCGCATCAAAGGGTAGTCACCTAATGGTCGATTATTGACCGCTGGCACCGTAGTTGGAAAGCACACGGGCGGACGGATCGTTTACATCACAACCCTTCCACTGCTTATTGGGCATCCAGAAATCCACAACCATGGGCGCCTGACCCGGATAGTACTCTTCAAAGATCTCACGGTATAAAAGCGACTCCTTGGTAAAGGGCGTTGCAAAGGTATATTGTCGGCACTTTTCCGTAAATTCCTCATCGGTATACTCTGTTTCGGCATAGTCCTTCAAATCATCTACCATGGAATGGCCGACGGCATCGGAAAAGGCCGCCTTTTCGCGCATTAAGATATCCTGCGGCAAATAGTCGCCCTGGAAGGCATGACGCAGCAGATACTTTCCTTTGCCGTAGGTGTTGAGCTTTAAGGCCGGATCAACGGCCATAACATACTGAACAAAATCCAAATCACCAAAGGGAACACGGGCTTCCAGCGAGTTGGACGAAATGCACCGATCCGCACGCAAGACATCGTACATATGCAGTTCTCGGATCCGTTTTTCGGATTCCTTTTGAAAGGCCTCGGCATCGGGGGCAAAATCGGTGTATTTGTAGCCGAACAATTCGTCGGAGATTTCGCCGGTCAGCAGAACGCGAATATCGGTGTTTTCGTGAATCCATCGACAAAGCAGATACATACCCATGCTGGCTCGAATGGTGGTGATGTCATAGGTTCCCAAGATGCGAATCACTTCCCTGAGGGAGTCAAGCACCTGCTGTCGGGTCATAAAAACCTCGGTGTGGTCACTGCCGATGTGGTCGGCAACCTGTCGAGCGTATTTCAAATCAATGGCGTCCTTTTCCATACCGATAGCGAAGGTTTTGATGGGGGTTTTGCTCCTTTTTTGGGCAATAGCACAGACAAGCGAGGAATCCAAACCGCCCGAAAGCAGAAAACCGACCTTGGCATCGGCGACAAGCCGTTTTTCCACACCGGCCGTCAATTTGTCGTGAATGTTTCGGCAAATCGTTTCAAGATCATCATGGCAAACGGTTTCGACTTGGTCGATGCGACAATACGGAATGAAACGGCCGTCCTTATAATAATGGCCGGGGGGGAACGGCATAATCGTATCGCAAAGCCCCACTAAGTTTTTGGGTTCGCTGGCAAACACCATGGCACCGCTTTTATATGTTCCGTAGTACAGCGGCCGAATCCCGATGGGGTCTCTGGCGGCGATGTACTCTTTGGTTTCACCGTCAAAGAGAATCAAAGCAAATTCGGCGTCCAACATTTTAAACATATCGGTGCCGTATTCACGGTATAAGGGCAGTAAAATTTCGCAATCCGAACCACTGCGGAAGGTGTATTTTTCGGCGAGCTTTTCTTTGATCTTCTCAAATCCGTAAATTTCGCCGTTGCAAACGCAGTAGCTTCCCGAAAGCTCAAACGGCTGCATTCCTTCGGGGTGCAGTCCCATAATGGCAAGCCTGTGAAAGCCGAGATACCCCTTGCCGGTGTCGATGATACGGCTGTCATCGGGGCCGCGGGAGAGGGTTTCGTCAAACCGCTCCTTAAATAAATCAAAGGTGACACCGCTGTCGCAAAAACCCATAATTGAACACATGAATATTACCTCTTATCAAAAAAATTCAGCATTCAATAGGGCAAGAGCTGTTTCTCGCGGTGCCACCTATCTTGTTTCTCATGACTTCAAACAAAGTCTACCGTGGTAACGGTCGGCCTCCGGCTCACCTACTGGGAATTCTGTTCGGCTTGCGGCTCATCGGGTGTTATTCACAAAGAGAATGCCGCATGGATTCCACCATCCCATGCTCTCTGTTGGTGTTACCCTTTGATACTTCTCCCGATTCAAGCGCCTTTATAAAAATGATTGGATGCAGAGTGACTTTCGTCACCAAGGTCAAGGCTTATTTTACGCTGAACAGTAAATCCTCGTAGGTTGGCATCGGCCAAAAGTCTTTGGCCGTCAGCGTTTCGGCCAGGTCACAGGGGATACGAAGGGCCGTCATCTGTCCGATGAGGGTGTCACGAACCATATGCGAGGCCTCGGTGACATCGTCAATCATCTTAACCTGTGTGACGGTTGCTTCCAGAGCACTCAGTGCCGTGTCGATTTGCTCCTCTAATTCAGACAGTTTGACAATCTTCTTCTTTTCATAGTTACCGCACAAGTCCGGAACAGCGGCTTTCTTTTGGTTTAATGATTCGGCTACACAGGTGATATAGCTTTCAATCGCCGGCAAAATGAGCTTACTGGTCATATTGATCATAGTCAAGGCCTCAATGGTGACTGTCTTGACATAGTTTTCCAGCGTGATTTCGTAACGAGAGCGGATTTCGGTTTCGCTCATGACCTTGTGAGAGGTCAACAGCTCCATGTTCTTTTTCTCCAACAGAACCTCTTGCGTGTCGGGCGTGGTGCGCAGATTCAACAGACCCCGTTTCTCGGTGGCTTCCTTAATCCAGGTATCATCATAACCGTTTCCGTTGAAGATGATACGCTTATGTTCCTTGATTGTCTGGCGAATCAAATCATGCAAAGCACCTTCAAAGTTTTCCTTGCCCTCCAAGGCATCGGCATATTGCTTAAGGGATTCAGCTACGGCCGTGTTCAGCATGATGTTGGCACAGGCAATGCTGTTAGAGGAGCCGAGCATACGGAATTCAAACTTGTTGCCGGTAAAGGCAAAGGGGGAAGTACGGTTACGGTCGGTGGTGTCACGAAGGAATTTCGGTAACACATGAACGCCTAACTTCATGACGGTTTTTTCGGTGCCGGCATAGGGTTCATCTTTTTCAATCGCATCCAGCACGCGGGTTAACTCATCGCCCAAGAACATGGAGATAACCGCAGGGGGAGCCTCATTAGCACCAAGTCTGTGATCGTTACCGGCAGTAGCGACAGAAGCTCGCAGTAAGCCCTGATAATCGTCAACAGCCTTAATAACGGCACAAAGGAACAGCAAAAACTGTGCGTTTTCATAGGGTGTGTCACCGGGAGTCAGCAGGTTGACACCGGTGTTGGTAGCGATAGACCAGTTGTTGTGCTTACCGCTGCCGTTGACACCGGCAAAGGGCTTTTCGTGCAGAAGACAAACAAGACCGTGCCTTTTGGCAACCTTTTGCATGATTTCCATGGTCAGTTGGTTATGGTCAGTGGCTACATTGGTGGTGGAAAAAATCGGAGCCAATTCGTGCTGTGCCGGAGCAACCTCGTTATGCTCCGTTTTGGCCAGAATGCCCAATTTCCATAGTTCCTCGTTCAAGTCGTTCATAAAGGCCTGCACTTTGGGTTTGATGACACCGAAGTAGTGATCATCCAGCTCCTGCCCTTTAGGCGGCTTGGCGCCGAACAGCGTGCGTCCGCAGAACAGTAAATCGGGACGCTTGTCAACTAAAGCGGCATCCACTAAAAAGTATTCCTGCTCGGGGCCTACCGAGGTACGCACACATGCGACATCCTCATTGCCAAACAACCGCAAAATCCGCATGGCCTGCTTGTTCAATGCTTGCATGGAGCGAAGCAACGGGGTTTTCTTGTCCAATGCTTCGCCGCTATACGAGCAAAAGGCCGTCGGAATGCAGAGGGTTTTATCCTTAATAAAGGCATACGAGGTCGGATCCCAGGCGGTATAGCCACGAGCCTCGAAGGTCGCACGCAGACCGCCGGAAGGGAAGGACGAGGCATCCGGTTCACCCTTAATCAGTTCCTTGCCGGAGAATTCCATAATCACACCGCCGTCTGGCGAGGGCGCAATAAAGCTATCATGCTTTTCAGCGGTGATGCCGGTTAGGGGTTGGAACCAGTGGGTGAAATGGGTGGCGCCCTTTTCGGTGGCCCAATCTTTCATGGCCTGTGCAACGGCATCAGCGATGGCCGGATCCAAATGATGACCGCCTTCAATGGTATTCTTCATGGCATTATATACTTTCGAGGATAGTCTTGCTTTCATGACACGATCATCAAAAACAAGCGTTCCAAAGGTTTCGGGCAGAGTTTTCATAATGTTTTCCTCCTTAAAATAAAGCGAGACAACGGCATCTTTGTTATACCAAGACGCCATTGCCTCGCAAAAATATACTTGATAAAAACACACAAAGGCGCCAAGAATGCTAACACTCCAAGACGCCTTTGCCTTTTATGCGGTGAATTATACACCCGAAAAAACGGTTTGTCAAGACCCTTTTTGAAAAAATTTCGGAAAATGTGCATTTTTTCAAAATGCCGGAAACAGCCACCGTGCCCTGGTTACTTTTTGGCAGAGCTGACAAAAAGAAAAATGACAAAGAAAAGGCGTTGACAAATCATGAAAATGTGGTATACTGTTCACATAATGAGCAAAGGCGTTCATTCAAACAGAGGAATTTTCTCCCCTGCTTGAATGGACGCCTTTTTGTTTTGAAAAGGTGGGTATTATGAAAAAGGAAGGGCAAATCAGAATTCCATCCGGCTGTGCCATTTCGGCCGTCATTTCAAGAAACGGTGAACACATGACCGGTGACACAATCATGAAAAGCATGGTTCCCATGCACGACCGTTCCAACGGATTGGGCGGCGGATTTGCTGCTTACGGAATCTATCCTCAATATAAAGAATTCTATGCGTTTCACATTTTCTTTCATGACAAGGCGGTCAGGGAGGAATGTCAACGGCTGTTAAAGGATCGCTTTGAGGTGGTTAAGTCGGAAGTAATTCCGATTCATAAAATCCCCGAAATCACCGATGTACCGCTTATTTACCGTTATTTTGTTACACCGCTTCACAGTGTGCTTAATCGGCTTCAAATTGACGAAAACGAATATGTCGCACGCAGTGTGATTTACATAAACACTCACATTGACGGGGCTTATGTGTTTTCAAGCGGTAAAAACATGGGTGCTTTTAAGGCAGTCGGGTTCCCTGAAGATGTAGGACGGTTCTATCAGTTGGATCAGTATGAGGGCTATGCCTGGACCGCCCACGGACGGTATCCCACCAACACGCCGGGCTGGTGGGGCGGTGCTCATCCTTTTGCCTTGTTGGATTATTCGGTGGTACACAACGGAGAAATTTCTTCCTATGATGCCAACCGTCGCCTGACCGAGATGTACGGTTATAAATGTACCTTGCAGACCGACACAGAGGTCATCACCTACATGGCCGATTATCTGTTAAGAAAGCAGGGCCTTACCCTAGAAGAAACCGCTGCTGTCATGGCTGCTCCGTTTTGGAGCACCATTGAAAAAAAGTCGGCTGATGAGGCCGAACAACTGGCGTATCTTCGCAAGGTGTATGCCGGTATGTTGATAACCGGCCCGTTCTCCATTGTTCTTGGCTTTACCGGCGGACTGATGGCCTTGAATGACCGATTGAAACTGCGTTCCATGGTGGTGGCCGAGAAGGACGACAAGGTGTATATCGCCAGCGAGGAAGTCGCTATTCGTGCCATGGAACCCGATGCCGAGCATTTATGGTCGCCGCGGGGCGGAGAACCGGTTATTGTTCGGGTAAAGGAGGGTGTGCCGGTATGAACAAACTATATATTTCACCGGAATACGATGTGATTCGGGATAAGGATCGGTGTATCAATTGTCGTGTGTGTGAGAAACAATGCGCCAATGAGGTGCATCGTTTTGATACCGATCGTCAGGTGATGGTGGCAGACGAAAGCAAATGTGTCAACTGTAAGCGGTGCGTGTCTTTCTGCCCGACGCACGCCTTGAAAATTGTCAAAGATGAAGATTGTTTTCGTGAAAATGCCAACTGGCAGGACGATGTGATAAAAGAGATTTATAAACAGGCCAACACCGGTGGTGTCCTGTTGTCCTCAATGGGCAATCCGCGGCCGTTGTCGGTCTATTGGGATAAACTGTTGATTAACGCTTCCCAAGTGACCAATCCGCCGATTGACCCCTTGCGGGAACCGATGGAAACACGGGTGTTTTTGGGTCAAAAGCCCAATCATATCGAGCGAGATGAAAACGGAAAGATTAAGACCGCCTTGAGCCCCCAATTAGAGCTGTCGGTTCCGATTATGTTTTCGGCGATGAGCTACGGTTCCATCAGCTACAACGCTCACAAAGCTTTGGCAATGGCGGCTAAGGAGCTGGGCATCTATTATAACACCGGCGAGGGTGGCTTGCACGAGGATTTTTATTGTTACGGAGACAACACCGTTGTACAGGTGGCGTCGGGACGATTCGGGGTTCATGAGGATTATTTGAACGCCGGTGCCGCCATTGAAATCAAAATGGGGCAAGGAGCCAAGCCGGGCATTGGCGGACACTTACCGGGAACCAAAATTGTCGGGGATGTTTCCAAAACCCGCATGATTCCTGAAGGGAGCGATGCCATTTCTCCGGCGCCGCACCATGATATTTATTCGATTGAAGACCTACGGCAACTGGTGTTCTCCCTAAAGGAGGCCACAGAGTATAAAAAGCCGATCATTGTTAAGGTGGCGGCTGTGCATAACATAGCGGCGATTGCTTCGGGCATTGCCAGAAGCGGTGCAGACATTATTGCCATCGACGGTTTTCGAGGCGGTACGGGAGCGGCACCGACCAGAATTCGTGACAATGTCGGTATTCCGGTTGAGTTGGCCTTGGCGGCAGTCGATCAGCGGTTGCGAGAAGAGGGCATTCGCCAGCAGGTATCCTTGATTGTCGGCGGTTCCATTCGTTCGTCGGCCGATGTGGTCAAGGCTATTGCCTTGGGTGCCGATGCGTGTTATATTGCTACGGCGGCGGTGCTGGCCCTTGGATGTCATCTTTGCCGAACCTGCCAAAGCGGCAAGTGCAACTGGGGTATTGCCACACAGCGAGAAGAGCTGGTCAAACGGCTTGACCCGGCGGTGGGGGCGATGCGGCTGGTCAATCTGGTGACAGCCTGGAAGCATGAAATCAAAGAAATGATGGGCGGTATGGGGATCAATTCGGTTGAGGCACTGCGAGGCAATCGCCTTATGCTTCGGGGTATTGGGTTAACCGAAAAGGAACTGTCGATTCTCGGCATTTCCCACGCCGGAGAATAAAGATATCAAAACATAGGAAACATTTTTTGAAAGCGTGGTGTAGATATGGTGATCGATGCCAAAGAGTTGGATTATCGCACCCTTAACGAACAAATCCGAAAAGCAGAGGAATGTCAGATTCAAAACTGCCATGGCCAACGGTTTATCGGGGCCGGCATGAAACGGCAGATCATTCAAATAGACGGCATTCCGGGCAATGCTTTGGGTGCGTATTTGGCAGGAGCGCAAATTACGGTTAACGGCAACGCCCAGGATGCCGTGGGCGATACCATGAACGACGGAAAAATTGTTGTATACGGCGACATCGGTGACACCCTCGGTTATGCCATGCGAGGTGGCAAGATTTTGGTGAAGGGTAACGCCGGTTACCGTGTCGGCATCCATATGAAGGCTTATCACGAGAAAAAGCCGGAAATCATCATCGGCGGAAAATGCGGTAGCTTTTTGGGAGAGTATCAGGCCGGCGGTGTATTGGTGGTGTTAGGTCTTTATGAGGACAATCGGCCACCGGTCGGCAATTTCCCCTGTACCGGGATGCACGGGGGCAAGGTCTTTTTGAGGGGGCAACTTGACGGCATCCATTTCCCGCATACGGTCACCGTCACCAAGGCTCAAAAAGAGGATATTGCTGAAATTATGCCCCTTATGCAAGAGTTTTGTGATACCTTTTCGTATGTGATCGAGGACATTCTCAAGGAGCCGTTTTGGATGGTTGTCCCGGATACGAAAAATCCGTATAAGCAAATGTATGTGGCCAATTAACAGTCGGTAACCGACAGCGCCAGAGACGCTATGATTATTGAATACAGACAGGGAGGAAAACAATATGAAGAAATACATATTTGTTACCGGAGGCGTGGTTTCAGGTCTTGGAAAGGGTATCACAGCCGCTTCGCTCGGCCGACTGTTGAAACAGCGGGGGCTTAAGGTGGCGGCTCAAAAGCTCGACCCGTATATCAATGTCGACCCCGGTACCATGAGCCCCTATCAGCACGGAGAGGTGTATGTGACCGAGGACGGTGCCGAAACCGATCTGGATTTAGGACATTATGAGCGGTTTATTGATGAGGATTTGAACAAGTATTCCAACCTTACCACCGGCAAGGTTTATTGGAATGTGTTGAATAAAGAGCGCCGAGGAGAGTATCTCGGCTCGACCGTGCAGGTTATTCCGCACATCACCAATGAAATTAAAGAATTTGTGTATGCGGTGGCCAAAAAGACCGATGCCGATGTGGTCATTACCGAAATCGGCGGTACCATCGGCGATATTGAATCCCAACCCTTTTTAGAGGCTGTTCGACAGATTTCTCTGGAGGTCGGCCGCGAAAACAGCCTGTTTATCCATGTGACCTTGGTGCCATTCTTGCGTGGTTCGGATGAGCATAAATCCAAGCCGACACAGCACTCCGTTAAAGAATTGCAGGGCATGGGTATCAATCCGAATATGATTGTGTTGCGTTGTGACGAGCCGTTAGAGGAATCCATCTTTAAGAAGATTTCAATGTTCTGTAATGTAAAACCCGATTGTGTCATTGAGAATATCACCCTGCCTTGTTTGTATGAGGCACCGCTGATGCTGGAAAAATCACACTTTTCCGAAATTGTCTGCCGTGAACTGGGCCTTACCGCAAAGCCGGAGGACCTTGATGAATGGGAACGGATGGTACAAACCATTAAGGAGGCCGAAAAGACCGTCACCATTGGCCTGGTAGGTAAGTATATCCAGTTGCACGATGCCTATTTGTCGGTGGCCGAGGCATTGCGCCATGCCGGTTATGCACTGGGCGCTCATGTGGAGATTAAGTGGATTGATTCCGAAACCATAACGCCGGATACGCTCGATCATATTCTGGGCGGACTGGACGGTATCATTGTGCCGGGCGGCTTCGGCAGTCGCGGCATTGAGGGCATGATTATGGCGGCTCAATATGCCCGAGAACATCAAAAGCCGTATTTCGGTATTTGCCTGGGTATGCAGATCGCCGTGATTGAGTACGCCCGTCATGTCTGCGGACTTAAAGATGCCCATTCGGGTGAATTTGACGAACTGTGCAAACATAAGGTCATTGACTTTATGCCGGGTCAAAGCGACGAAATCGACAAGGGCGGCACCCTGCGATTGGGTGCGTATCCCTGTAAAATCGTGGCCGGCACCACCATGGAGCGCTGCTACGGTAAAACCGATATTTCCGAGCGTCACCGTCACAGATATGAGTTTAACAACGACTATCGGGATGTGATGATCCAAAACGGTTTGACCCTTTCGGGCCTCTCACCCGATGGACGGTTGGTGGAAACCGTTGAGTTGACCGATCGTCCGTTCTATGTCGGCGTGCAATATCATCCCGAGTTCAAATCCCGTCCCAATAAGCCGCATCAGCTGTTTTTAGGCTTTATTAAAGCCGCGCTTTTAGGAGAAGAAACATGAAGTTTACCAAAATGCAAGGACTGGGCAACGACTATGTCTACCTATATACAAACGAGGAGTTACCCCATCCGGGTGAGCTGTCGGTCAAGGTGTCCGACCGTCATTTCGGCATTGGATCGGATGGGCTGATTGTCATCTCACCTTCGAAAACGGCCGACTGTAAAATGCGCATTTTCAACGCCGACGGCAGTGAAGCTATGATGTGCGGGAACGGGATCCGCTGTGTGGGGAAATATGTGTACGAGCATCATTTGACTGATAAAACTGACCTTGCGGTGGAGACAAAAGCCGGGATTAAGCGGCTGCATCTTCACCTAAAGGATCATGCCGTCGCTCTGGTGAGCGTGGACATGGGACGATCGATTGTCGAGCAAGAGGTAACGGTAACGGCGGCCGGCAAAACGGTGCCGATCGTGTGTGTGAATATGGGCAATCCGCATGCCGTTTGGTTTTGTACGGATGCCGACCGTCAGCCGATTGAGCGTATCGGTCAGGCCATGCAGAACCTGCCGTTATTTATGGATGGCATCAATGTGGAGTTTGTCAGCGTTCTGTCAAAGAACTGTCTTCGTATGCGTGTTTTCGAACGGGGCAGCGGTGTGACTATGGCTTGCGGAACCGGGGCCTGTGCGAGCGTAGCGGCGGCAGTCAGCAAGGGCTATTGCCCTCCCGATCAAACGGTTGAGGTGCGCTTGGACGGCGGTTCGCTCTTTGTAACCGTGGACGGAAAGGGCGCTGTGACCATGACCGGCCCGGCCGAAACGGTTTTTGAAGGAGAAATGGAGATATGATTCAACTTAACAAACATTATGCCAATTTGCGGGAGTCTTATCTGTTTGCCGAAACGGCACAGCGCAGAGACGCCTATCGACGGGCGCATCCGGATCAAAAACTGCTCTTGTTGGGCGTGGGTGATGTCACACAACCGCTTTGCGAAAAAGTGACAACGGCCTTGCATATGGCGGTGGATAAACAGGCAAAAAAAGAAACCTTCCACGGCTATATGCCTGAATGCGGCGCCGATAATTTCAAGGAGGCTATCACGGCCTATTACGCACAGCGAGGGGTGTATTTAGAGAAGGACGAGGTATTTCCCTCCAGCGGTGCCAGCGATACTTTGGGCGATATTCTCGACCTGTTTTCGGCTGATAACACGGCACTTATTCCCGAGCCGACTTATCCGGCCTATGTGGATGCCAATATCATGGCCGGTCACCGCATTGTTCACCTGCCGACCACTGCGGAAACCGGATTTGTGCCACAGCCGGACGAAAGCATTCAGGCCGATATCGTCTATCTTTGCTCGCCCAATAACCCGACCGGGGCCGTGTATGACCGGGCGATTTTAACAAAATGGGTAAACTATGCCTTGTCTAAACAGGCAGTCATTATCTTTGACGCCGCCTATGAAGCCTTTATTGAGGAGGATCATGTGCCGCACAGCATTTACGAAATTGAGGGTGCGTGTCGGTGTGCCGTTGAGATTTGCTCGCTGTCAAAAACGGCCGGCTTTACGGGTATGCGTTGCGGGTATACCATTGTGCCGAAAAGTTTGGTGTTTGACGGCGTTTCGCTGAATAAGATGTGGGTGCGAAACCGCACAACTAAGACAAATGGTGTTTCATACCTACTGCAAGAGGCTGGCGTGGCTGCCCTATCGGCGGAAGGCCAACGGCAGTTCAAAGAAACCTTGATGATTTATAAAAACAATGCCAAGGTCATCATGAAGGCGTTGGACGAGTGCCGTATTCGCTATTGTGGCGGAAAGAATGCACCGTATATTTGGATGGAATGTCCGCAGGGGATGGATAGCTGGGCCTTCTTTGATTATCTGCTGAATCAGGTGCAAATTGTGGGCACTCCCGGAGAGGGTTTCGGCTCCTGCGGTAAACACTATTTCCGTCTGTCGTCCTTTGGTGATCCGGCCGATACCGTTTTGGCAGGCGAGCGCTTGAAGGTACTGTTTGAGGCATCTGGCCGTCAATAGAATAAAATCCCGTGGAATGCACAAAGAGCAGTCCACGGGACTTTTTTTATAAGAGTTACGAATGATTTTTGGTTGGATATTCGGCAAGAGTAAAGGCAAACCGCAAAGGGATTAGAGCTTAAAGCATTTTTGTAAGGCTTTATACTTTCCCAATACCAACAGGGTTTTGTCACTGCTTAAAACGGTGTCGGGTGTGACGGTATCGAAACGGCCGTTTTCCTTGACCGCCAAAATGTTGATACCGTATTTTTTGCGAATGTCAATTTGTTGGATGCTCATGCCGATCCAGGCTTGGGGCAGGGATACTTCAAAGATGGCGTGGGTTTCGTCCAGCTCAATAAAATCCAACACATGGTCTTCTCCGTAGCGTATTGCTGCCCATTTAGCTACCTGCTTTTCCGGATAGAGTATATCATCGGCGCCGTTGCGGGATAAAAACTTGGCCTGAATATCCTGCTCGGCGCGCGCAATAACCTGTTTGGCACCTAATTCCTTCAACAAAGAGGTGGTTTCCAGTGAGCTTTGGAAGTCTTTGCCGATGGCCACCACACAAACATCAAAATTATTCGCACCCAGGGCTTCAAGAAAAGCGGGATTGGTGCTGTCGCCGATTTGTGCATTGGTAACAAAATCCAATACCGCATTCACCTTGTCTTCCTCTTTGTCAACGGCCATGATTTCGTGGCCCAGTTCGTGAAACTCGGCGGCTAATTGTTGTCCGAAATGACCTAAACCAATGAGTAAAATAGATTTCATAAAAAAGCTCCTTTATGGATAATGGCGGTCAGAAGATTTATCCGACCGTGATTTTTTCTTGGGGTAGCTTGGACAGGTTTGGTCTTGAGCCGGATAAGGCAGCATAGATCAAGGTCAAACCGCCGACTCGTCCAAAGAACATCAGCCCAATGAGAATGAAACGGGATAACAGTCCGAGTGACGGGGTCAAGGACAGGGTCAGTCCCACTGTCCCGATGGCCGAGGCAGTTTCGTATAGGCAATCAACCAGGGGTAGATGTTCATATAAGCTGATCACAAGACCGCCGGTAAAAAACAGGGAAAAGTATAAAACCACAATAGCGGCGGCGTTGCGTACCGTGGACACTTCTATACGACGATGGAACATTTCGGTGTCCTCCTTGCGTCGAAAAGCACAAGCCGAGGCGGCGTATAAGACGGCCACGGTGGTGACCTTCATACCGCCGGCGGTTGAACCGGGGGCACCGCCGATGAGCATTAAAAAGACGGTCAACGCTTTTCCGCCGTCGCTCATCGTGGTCAGGTCGGCACTGTTAAAACCGGCCGTACGGGGCGTGACGGCTTGAAATAAAGAATTTAAGATTCTCTCTCCTATCGGTAGATCAGCGTAGTCTGCCATCAAAAAATAGCAAAAGGGTAATAGAATCAACACGGCATAGGTGATGAGGATAACCTTGCTTTGCAGTCGATAATGCCGAAGATGAACACCGTTTGTTTTAATGTCATCCCAAGTCAAAAAGCCAATACCGCCGATGATAATTAAGAGGATCATGGGGATCAGGACGCCGGGCTGGTCAGCGTATCCGGTCATTGAAACAAAGGGGGCTTCTTTTGTACCGTTCAAGTCAAAACCGGCGTTACAAAAGGACGAAATAGCATGGAAAACCGAAAGCCAAATGCCCCGAAGACCGTGATCGCGACAAAAGGACGGCATCAGGCTGATGGCTCCCAGAGCTTCAATCAGAAGCGACCCTTTAATGATGAATCCCGTAAGACGGACGATGCCGCCCACTTTTTGTGCGGCAACCGATTCCTGCATGGTGTTGCGTTGCATCAACGATATTTTTCGCCCCGAAAGCATGGCAAAGGAGATGGCCACGGTAACAACACCCAAACCGCCGACTTGTATGAGCAAGAGAATGACCGCTTGTCCGAAAGATGACCAGTACAAGGCGGTATCTTTTACCACCAATCCGGTCACGCAAACGGCCGATGTGGCTGTGAACAGGCTTTGGTCAAAGGGTGTGACGCAATGTTCGGCACTGGCAATCGGGAGCATCAGCAACAAACCACCGATGAGAATGACGCCGGCAAACCCCAAGATAATAATCTGAAAAGAGCTTAGTCTTTTCCTTTTGAAAGGCATGGCAAAATCAACTTCCTTAATAACGACATTTTTTTGTTATGCCACGAAGCAAAAATGCTTGCTCGCAAGGGCGTTTTTGCGAGGCCGTCAATACCGAAAGCAACCCAAGGTGTGCCAAGGCGACAGCCATAAAGAAGTGCAAAAAATTTTTATTATGTACATTATATCACAAATTACTAAAAAAGAATACTCTAATATGAAGGAATGTTGATTTTTCTTTGAAAAAATTATAAATGTACATAAAAACAGTCTTCATCGGCGTTTTTATGACCGATATTGTTATAATATAGATAGTCGAAATAGTGGTTAAACACACTATTTCGACACCAAATCTTCGATT
>JAEDLK010000002.1 GCA_016295355.1 Clostridiaceae bacterium | reverse complement strand
CTGACGGAGAATTTGCTAATGAAAATCTATGAAATTTACGATTTTACTCTTTTTCTGTAAACATGAAAAAACGCCGGAAACCCTTGATTTTACTCACGTTTCCGGCGGAGTTTTTGGCGTTCCCGAGGTGATTCGAACACCCGACCTACCGCTTAGGAGGCGGTCGCTCTATCCAGCTGAGCTACGGAAACATCTTTGAAATCTATTCAATTTTAGGCTTAGATTAACTCATTGTCAATCACTTTTCCTCAAAAGGCGGTCGTTATAACATATTCTTAGGAGGCGGTCGCTCTATCCAGCTGAGCTACGGAAACATCTAATAAACGGGAGTCAAGCATTTGGTTGCCGGTCAAGAAAAAAGGCGGCACCGGCAAAATGGGTTATCTTTATCATACTAAAAACAAAGGCGTTTGTCAATTCAAAAGGTAAAAAGCAGATTGCCTTTTGCGTATGGGTGTGTTAAAATACACTTATCAAGGCAGAGAAGGAGGGAATGTATTGAATCGGTTAAAGCGATGGTTGCGTTATTTCATTTCAAAGGATTTTTTAATGTTTCTGATAACCGGCGCCTTCAATACCTTGACCACCAGCCTGTTTTCTACCTGGCTTTCGTATGTGATTCATGACAACATTTCCGCCACCATCGGGTATATTTTGGCTTTGGCTTTGTCTTATTTCATTAACAGTCCTCTTGTGTTTCACAAGTCTTATTCCATGAAAAGCTTTTGGTATTATATGCTTTCCTATATTCCGAATTTTCTCATTTATACCGGTATCTGCTTTATCACCATTAACTGGCTTAAACTGCCGCAGTTTATTGCCACGGCATTGCCTATTATGGTAGCCGGTCCGGTGACATTTGTGATTCTTAAATTTTTTGCCTTCGGTGAAAAAGGAAAGAAGGGGTAGTACCGTGATAATTTCAGTGGCTATGGCGACCTACAACGGTTGTTCTTACTTAAAAGATCAGTTAGCTTCTGTGCTTTCGCAGTCCGTTTCGGTGGATGAAGTGGTCATCAGTGACGACCATTCTGATGACGACACAGTGAGTATTGCCGAAAGGCTGTGTGATACGACTTCGGTTCGCTCGGTTATTTCATGCAATGAGAAAACGCTTGGCTTTAAGGCCAACTTTCATAAGGCCATATCATTATGCACCGGGGATTTGATTTTTCTTTGCGATCAGGATGATATTTGGGAGCCCCAAAAGGTTGAACATATGGTCTCGTTCTTTGATCAGCATCCCGATGCGCTGGCGGTGTTTTCATGCTTTTCGTTAATCGACGGTGACGGCAAGCTGTTTGAACGACCATCTCCGCCGCACACTGCGAACGGCGGATTGTTGGCACAAGAGGTTGAGGACAACACGGCTGTAAAGATTTCGCTGAAAACCGTGCTTCATGCCAATCCTTGCCCCGGATGCACTCTGGCGGTACGCGCGTCACTGGCCAAGGATTTTGTGAAAAAAAGCGAGAGCCTTTTACCGCATGATTGGGAGCTTTGCTTGGCGGCCGCTGCACAAAACGGGTTGTATTTTTTGAATCGGCCGTTGATTCGTTATCGGATTCACAGCGGGAATACCCTCGGCTTTCACGGAAGCGAGACAAAACGGGATGCCATCGCTCGTCAAAAAGCACAGGCCGCTCGGCAACTCAATCGGTATCGCCCCGATGAGCGGCGTCAACTGTTTTTTGACAGTCGGGCAAACTATCTGGAGAAAAAATCACCGTTTTCGTGTTTGCGTCTTTGGTTCTGTCGGGATTATTACCGTTATTTCTCCTTTCGTGAACGGGTAGGGGATATTCTGTTTTGTCTAAAGGCGTAATCATGATACCGTTACAAAAAACGACTGTCGCACAGGATGTTCCTTTACGACAGTCGTTTTTTTGATGATTAACCGTGATACAAAACGGAGTTAAAGCAGTTATGACTCAACTGGCTTGGGTGCAAAGTGCTCATTGGTCAAATCCAGATTCGGGTTGTAGTAAGGGTCACCTGCGGAAACCTCGGCGCTCCATCGCTCCATAAAGCGGTCAACCTCAGAATTGAAGCGGGCAATCTTCTCGTCAGAGTCCTCCAGACCACGGCTTTTAGATTCGCAGTGATAAGCTTCACAGAAGGGCGTAAAGACAATGTTGTAGCCCTTTTGACGAATTTTCATGCACAAGTCCACATCGTTAAAGGCAACGGCATATCCCGGATCAAAGCCTGTGACCTCATCAAACACCTTTTTGGGTATCATCATTAAAGCGGCGGTGACGGCTGACAAATCCTGTACTAAAACCGCACGGTTGACATAACCGCTGTCCTTGCGGTCACGCCCCTTATGAGAATGGCCGGCCAAACCCCCGACGCCCAAAATAACACCGGCGTGCTGAATGGTGTCATCAGGGTAATATAGCTTGGCACCGACAGCGCCGACATCATCACGCTGGGCATACATCAGAAGTTGTTCCAACCAATCGGGGGTGATGATCTCGATATCATTGTTGAGCATAACCAGGTATTGACCATCGGCCATCTCGGCACCGAAATTGCAAATAGCTGAAAAGTTAAAGCCCTTACTCCAGGTTACCACCCGTAAATTGCTGTGCAGGTTGGTTTGTTCCGTATAATAGTCAAAGGTCTCTGATTTTTCGCTGCCGTTTTCAACAATAATGATTTCAAAATTTGGATAGGTTGATAACGAATAAACAGAAGACAGGCATCTTTGCAAATCGGTGAGATGATCCTTGTTGGGAATGATGATGGAAATTTTCGGTGTGCCCTTTAGGGCATAGGCAATCCGATAGGTGGAAATCACGGGACCGTCCAAAACCTCGCCGGGTAAATTCACCCTTTTAAGGTGCTCGGCAATTGCCCGTTTGGCAGCATCCAACACATAGGGCTTAGCAGAAATATCACCGGCTACGCTGGCGGCATGGGCTCGCCAAAAGTACAACAGTCGAGGAATGTGAACAATGCGTTTGGCCTGTTCGCTTAAACGCAGAATCATATCGTAATCTTGGCTGCCGTCATAATCCGAGCGAAAATAACCAACGGTTTCCTGTAAAGTACGGCTGAAGACAGTTAAATGACAAATATAGTTGATACTACGAAGCAAATCGGGTGAAAAATCAGGCTTATAATGATGAAAATACGCATCGGTCGGATGCTTGGAAAAGGTGGTTTCATCGGAATACAGTAAATCGGCATCGGTACGGTTAATGGCCTCGGCCATGTAATACAGAGCTGACGGATGTAACAAATCATCATGGTCAAGCAACACAAAATAGTCCCCGGTGGCCATCCGCAAACAGGCATTGGTGTTTTCGGAGATGCCCATGTTTTTAGGCAAGCGACTATATCGAATACGGGTATCTCCGGCGGTCAATCTGCGACACAGCTTACCGACATCGGCGTGATCGGCATCACTACCGTCGGCAAAACATAGCTCCCACCGTCGGTAGGTCTGATCTTTTAGGGAACCGATCAATTCGTTCAAGAAGACAAGGGGTGTGTTATACAGCGGTACCAAAACGCTGAATACAATAGGCTTATCGAAGACAGCGGCGTTTTGAGCACGGCGTTCCTTTTTACTGATGCGCCAGAGGGAAAAGCGCTTAAACGGCGATTTGAAACGGCGTTTAATACGAGCAAATAACGGGCGAAAGCCGTACCGATGGATGAACATGACCAAACGCCCTACTTCATGCACCAAAGGGACATGCACCAAGACATCGTGTATTTTGGTATATAGGTTGTTAACTTTTGCTTTCAGTGTCAAAAGAATACCCGCTTTCTGCTTAAAACAGTGGATTTATTATCTACATCATTATATACATGCGTCTTTCAAAAGTCAAGCAAGGGTAAAATATTGTTGAACAACAGAGGGGAGTATGTTATAATACTTTGGGGCTGTTTAGTTTGTCGAACCCCTGACGGAATGGTTAACGATTTGTCTGTTGTCACAGTGTGAAAGCGACATCCAAACCGTATGGCAAACAGGAACTGTCCCGCCTGTCGGTTCGGTCGTTCTAATCGCAAAAACGGTTGTTGACGGAGACCTTCAATCGCTTACGGGAATGACCGGTTATAATGGTTATAGATAGTCGAAATAGTGGTTAAACACACGATTTCGACACCAAATCTTCGATTTGGTAGCAAATTTTCAAAGAAAATTTGTCGATACCATTGCAATGGATATAGAGCAAATTCAAAACAGTGCGTATTTGAATTGGCAAAAGCCGATAAAATCGGCTTATCGAAACGCTTTTTAGCGTTTCGATATTCTATAGTCATTATACCGGTGGCTGTTGAATTTGTCTATCAGACCGCACGAATAAAGGAGTATATAATGGAATACGATGCACAAACACTTAGCCGTCTGTGGCAGGTGGAAACCGAGATCCTCGGTCGTTTTATTGAGGTGTGCAAGGCACATGGTATTACCTATTTTGCTGTTTTCGGTACCGCTATTGGGGCGGAGCGCCATGGCGGATTCATTCCGTGGGATGACGATTTGGACATCGGCATGATGCGCAGCGAATACGAGCGGTTCTTGCAGGTGGTGGATGAAATGGGTCCCCAGTATGAGCTGGTAAGCCCGTTGACCGATCCGGATTACGCCTGCAGTGTGATACACATTCAAAAGAAGGGAACGCTCTTTTTATCCGAGGACGATGTCAACTGCAAAACCAAAAAAGGCATCAATATGGATATTTTTGTTTATGATTCGGTGAGCGATGATGCTAAGGAAAGCCGCCGCCAGTATAGAAAAAGCTATCTCTTCGGTCGGCTGCTGTTCTTGACCGGCCGGGGAAAGCCCTGTCTGCCGTTTGGTGGACTTAAAGCGGTGGCGTGCCGTATGATCTTTTTCCTGACAAGGGTGTTTTTGCGCCTGCTCCACATCACAGGGCCGACCTTGTATCGACGGCTCGAGGCGGTGGCCAAGCTGTATAACGATCGGCCTGATACCGAGTATGTTACTTCGTTTTGCAGTCCGTGGGCTGAAAAGGAACGCATTAGACGGACTGATTTGTTTCCCACACACGAAATACCGTTTGAACATTTAATGCTGTCCGTTCCGTATCGGGATGAACAGATATTGAACGATCAGTATGGGGATTTCCGTCAGTTACCGCCGGTCGAACAGCGGGTGACGCACCGCCCGGCTGTGATTGCGTTCGGTGAGGACAAGGAAACGGTGTTGACGAATGGCTGAAATCTGTATGTTTGCCGCTAATTATCTGCCCAATATCGGCGGAATTGAACGGTACACGCTGTATGTCGGGCGACAATTAACGGCTATGGGGCATCACGTAACGATTGTGACAAACAATTGTTTTGGTTTGGCCGACAAGGAAGAAGCTGACGGTATGATGATTTACCGATTGCCTTGTTATAATTTTTTGCGTGGGCGGTATCCTTGTCCCCAAAAAAACAAGACGTATCGGCGGTTGTATCGGGAAATTGAGCAGTTGCCTTTTGATTTTGTCGTGATTCATGCCCGGTTCTATTTTCACAGCTTAAATGCCGCCAAAATGGCTTATCGGCGGAGAATTCCCTGCATTACCATTGAACATGGCACGGGGCATCTATCGGTTAACCAGCCGCTTCTTGATAAGGCCGGTGCTCTTTTTGAGCATTTCTTGACCGCACAGCTTAAGCGTTACTGCCATCATTATTACGGGGTCAGTCAGGCGGCCTGTGATTGGAGTGCCCATTTCGGTATTCGCTCCGAGGGCGTTTTGTATAACGCTGTGGATATTGAGGAAATTGAGACTCTGGCAGCCAATCGTTCCCGTTCTTTCAAAGAGGAATTCGGCGTGCCGGACGGACTGCCGGTGGTGGCCTTTGTGGGACGGTTGATTCCGGAAAAAGGAATCGTCCAACTGATTGATGCCATTGAGCAACTGAAGCAACCGGTGCGCCTGTTGGTAGCCGGTGACGGTGCCTTGGCGGAACAGCTTAACAAACGCGAACGACAAAAGACAATTTTATTGGGACCGTTGCCGTTTAATGAGGTTATTGCCCTGCTGAGCGAAAGCGATATCTTTTGTCTGCCGAGCGATTCCGAGGGGATGCCGACCTCCGTGTTAGAGGCGGTGGCAGCCGGATGCTTTGTTATCACAACGGCACACGGCGGTGCCAAGGAACTGATTGTTGATGAGAATCACGGCATCATTATGGAGGATAACCGACTTGAAACGGTCAAAAATGCCTTGACAAGGGCGTTGTCCGACCCTGCGTATTGTCAAAGGGCGGCCGAAGTCTGTAAAGAGGCTCTTTGCCGTCATTTTACCTTTACAGCTACGGCCGGGCGAATTGTTGAAGTAATGGAGGAATTACGGTCATGAAGGTTTTAATCATGATACCGGCGTTTAATGAGCAGGACAACATTGAACGGGTGGTTACACAGCTGCAGACCGAATTCCCACAGTATGATTATATAGTGATTAACGATTGCTCAACCGATCGTACCGGGGCTATTTTAGCCGAACACGGATGGCGACACTTGAATCTGCCGATCAACTTGGGCATCGGCGGCGGTGTACAGACGGGGTATCGGTTTGCTTTGGAAAACGGGTATGACATTGCCGTTCAAATGGACGGTGACGGGCAACACGATCCGTCTTATATCGAGAAGCTGATTGCGCCGATCGTGAACGGGCAGGCAGATATGACGGTTGGTTCACGCTTTATCGAAAAGATAGGCTTCCAGACCTCCTTTATGAGAAGGGTCGGCATTCGTTGGTTGAGCGGTATTATACGACTTTGTACCGGGCTGAAAATCAGCGATGTGACTTCGGGTTTTCGCGGTGCCGGTCGGGACATGATTCGGTATTTCAGTGTGAATTATGCCAAGGATTATCCCGAACCGGAGGCTATTGTAGCGGCCTGCCGAAATGGGTATCGCATATGTGAGGTGCCGGTGGTCATGCATGAGCGTGAAGGCGGTCAATCCTCCATACGGGCCTTCAAAAGCATTTATTATATGATCAAGGTTACTTTAGCGCTGTTGGTCAGTGCTATGAGTGTCGGCAAGAAAGGAGCAAACTGAACATGATCCTTGCCTTGAGAATCAGCTTGGCTGTGGTATTGCTTCTCTTCACCGTGATAGTCTTTTCTTTGCTTCGCAAGCAAAAATTGAATTTGAAATATACGCTTTTATGGCTGTTTTCGGATCTGATCATGATTGTGTTGGTCATCTTTCCCGATTTGATCGGTTTGGTGGCCGGCTTATTGGGGGTAGCCAGTATCCCCAATACCGTGTTTATGATTGCCGGCGGTATGGGACTGTTGATTCTGTTGTCGCTGACTGTGATTGTCAGTACGGTGACAAACCGTTTGTATCGACTTTCCCAAAGTGTAGCGCTGTTAGAGGAACGTCTGCGCCGACTGGAAGAATCGACAGAGCAACAGTCGGATAAATAGGCCTTGTGACAACGGGGATTCTGTGGTACAATAAAGCAAATGCCATTTTTGGGAGAAGAATTATGTGTGAAACAACGGCTACGGTCGAAAAAAAGAAAGTATTAAGCTGTATTCAGCCGAGCGGTGTGCCGACTTTGGGCAACTATTTGGGCGCACTGAAAAACTGGGTGGGAATGCAGGATGAGTTTGACTGCACCTTTGCGGTGGCGGACTTGCACGCCATCACCGTTCGCCAGGAGCCGGCCAAGCTTCGTCAGCAGATTTATTCCATTTATGCGTTGATGTTGGCCTTGGGACTGGATCCCAATCGCTCAACCCTGTTTATTCAGTCGCAGGTACCCGAACACGCTCAGTTGTCTTGGATTTTATCTTGTTATACCCAGTTCGGTGAATTATCCCGAATGACGCAGTTTAAGGACAAATCGGCCTCTCATGCCGATAACATCAATGTCGGTTTGTTTGCCTATCCGGCTTTGATGGCGGCCGATATTTTGCTGTATCAACCGGACTTCGTGCCGGTCGGTGCCGATCAAAAACAGCATTTGGAGATTGCACGGGATATTGCATTGCGCTTTAACCGGTTGTACGGGGATGTCTTTACCGTTCCTGAACCTTATATTCCCAGGGCCGGCGCACGGGTCATGTCCTTGCAGAATCCGACCAAGAAGATGTCTAAGTCAGATCCGAATCCGAACGGCTATGTGTCGATTTTGGATGATAGGGATACCGTTATTCGCAAGTTCAAAAGAGCCGTGACCGACAGTCAAACACAGGTTTGCGTGGGCGAAGGCAAGGACGGCGTGAACAATTTAATCGGCATTTATTCAGCCATCACCGGCAAGAGCGAAGAAGAGATTGCCCGTGAGTTTGAGGGTAAAGGCTACGGTGACTTTAAGTTGGCCGTCGGTGAAACGGTGGCGGATGCACTGGCTCCGATTCGCACTCGCTACAATGAGCTGATTGCCGATAAAAAGCAGTTGGAGGTTTACTACCGTGAGGGCGCTTTGCGTGCCGAGCGTGTGGCTCGTAAGACGCTTTGTAAGGCCATGAAAAAGGTTGGCTTTGTGCTATGAGCTTTCCTTTGATTTCGAATGAGGGCGTGGCTGAGAAATGGCAGGCTGTTGTCAGAGCCGGTCGTATTCCGCATGCCATCGTGATTGAAGGAGAGAGCGGTACCGGGAAAAGTCTTTTGAGTGAAACGGTGGCTAAAACGGTTCTGTGCAGAGCTGAAGATGCCCCTTGTGAAACCTGTAAAGACTGCCATTTGGTGTCGGTCGGCACGCATCCCGATCTGTTTATCATACAGCCGCCGGAAAATCGAAAGGGCATTTCGGTGGATCAAATCCGACAGCTTCGTATGCAGGCGTATCAAAAACCGCAAATGGCATCAGCCCTTGTTTTTGTCATTGACAGAGCCGAAACCATGAACGCAGAGTCACAGAATGCGTTGCTTAAAATCTTGGAGGAGCCCCCCGGACAGACGGTGTTTGTGTTAGAGTGTCTGTCTTGTGCTGCTTTGTTGCCGACCGTGTTGTCACGCTGTACGGTCTTTTCGCTGAAAACGCCCTGCGTGGCGGATTGCGAGGACTATCTTCGTGCCCACAGTCGGGCTAAAGAAGAGGCTATTACTCGTGCTGCTTCGTTGGCCGACGGCAATATCGGCAGAGCCTTGTCGCTGTTGGGACGCCAAAAGGACGGTGGTTTGACCGAATTGGCTGACAGCTATCGGTCGGCTATGGAAGCCGGTAATATTTATGAAATGCTCTGTATGACCGCTAAGCTGGATAAAGATAGGGCGAAGACCGAACGCTTTTTTACGGCCCTGAGGCTCTCCCTGCTTTCATCAATCAAACGGGATTTTGATGAGCCTTATACCGTCAAAAGGTTGTTTGCCTATTTGGACATCACCGATGAAGTGATGAATCAGTTAAAGAACAACGGAAATTTATCGCTGTTGCTTTGTGCGGCGGCGTATCGATATGAAAATGTGACGGGTCAGGCCCGTTAGGAGGTATATATGACCGAAGTTATTTCAGTTAAATTTAAGGCTGAGGGCGCACCGTACTTCTTTGATCCGGACGGTATTGCCTTTGAAAACGGCGATTATGCCGTGGTTGAAACCGCTCAGGGAACGGAGTGCGGCATCGTCTGTGAAAAGAATCACAGCGTTGAGGATGAAAGCATTGTCAAGCCCTTAAAGAAGGCTCTCCGCAAGGCCACCGACAAGGATATGAAGCGAATCGAGGAGAATAAAGTCAAGCAGGCATCAGCCTTTAAGGTATGCGAGGAAAAAATCAGCAAGCATGGCTTGGATATGAAGCTGACCGAGGCACAGTATGCGTTTGACGGCAGTAAAGTGATTTTTTTCTTTACCTCTGAGGGACGGGTGGATTTTCGTGAGCTGGTAAAGGATTTGGCCTCGACGCTGCATATGCGTATTGAGTTGCGGCAAATCGGTGTTCGTGATGAGGCCCGTATGTTGGGCGGTATCGGCATTTGCGGTCAACCGTTCTGCTGTTCTCGATTTTTGAACGGGTTCCAACCGGTTTCCATTAAGATGGCTAAAGAGCAGGGGCTGTCCCTGAATCCGACCAAAATTTCAGGTAGCTGTGGACGGTTGATGTGCTGTTTGAAATATGAACAGGACGCCTACGAGTATCTGCTCAAAAAGACACCGAATGTCGGGGCTATGGTTGAATGCGAGGCAGGAATCGGTGTTGTGACCGATGTAAATGTCATTACCGGCAATATTACGGTCAAATTAAACGGCTCCGAGGCGGCACCCATTAAAACGAATCGGGATAAGGTGGTTATCCTTTCACGCACTCGGCAAAAGAAATCATCGGATAAAAAGCCCGATAAGGCACTCGAAAAGACGGCCGAAAAAAAGCCCAAAAAACGGGACAACAAGCTTCCCGAAAAGCCAGAAACAGAAAAATAACTTGCAATTTTTCCAAAATGGTGTACAATAGGCTTAAGTCGAAGAGAAAGAACCACATACGGATTCCCTCATCGACCTGAGACCTTTAGGTTGGTCTAACGGATGGGAGGTGTATTTGAATGGCATACAAAATTTCCGACGCTTGCATCAAGTGCGGAACCTGCGCTGCCGGTTGTCCGGTGGAGGCTATTTCCGAGGGTGATGAGCAGTATGTAATTGATGAAAATGCTTGCATTAGCTGTGGCGCTTGTGCTGATAGTTGTCCGGTTGAGGCAATCGCCGAGTAATAGTCTTTTACGATTCTGTAAACCCGGCCGTCAGGCCGGGTTTTACCTTGATAAGGGGGAGATTTGGATTGCATCAAAAACTACGCTTTTTAACAACCACCGCTGTGATAGCGGCTGCCTATGCGGCCTTGACATTCGTAAATCCGTTGTCTTTCGGCCCGGTTCAGTTTCGGATTTCAGAGTTGCTGACCATTCTGTGCTGTTTAACACCGGCGGCCATCCCGGGACTGACCATCGGATGCTTCATAGCTAACACGGCATCGTTTATGCCGTTGGATTTGCTTATCGGCACCGCCTCGACGCTTATTGCCGCTGTTCTGGGCTATGCCTTTAGGCGGGTTTGTTTACATGGCTATCCGGTTCTTTCGGCCTTTTTTCCGGTGGTGACCAATGGTATTTTGGTGGGGTTGGAGCTTTGTTTTTATGCCGGTAATTTTACGCCCATCGGTTTTTTGACGGCCGCCGGCAGTGTTGCTTTGGGCGAGGCAGGGGTTTGTTTGATTGCCCTGTGTCTGTTTCCCATTTTCAAACGAATTCGGTATTAAACCTGATTGTTTAGGTTATTCCCGCAGTAGCCTTTCTAATAAAGACGGCCTTGAGAGATTCATTCTCTCAAGGCCGTTGTGTGTCATAACGCTGTTATAAAAACTTTTTGTAACCTTTGCCGTATTTCACACAGTTGGAAACACGGGCCAGGGTAGCGCTGGAAATACCGGTTTTTTCAATGACTTGGTTATAGGTTTCACCCTTTTCAATCAGTCGGGCGGCACAGATACGCTGTGCCATATTCTCGACTTCCTTATGGGTGCATAAATCTTCCAATAAATCAATGCAGTCCTGCTTGGTTTTTAAGGAAAGCAAAACGCTATAGAGTTCATCGATCATTTCATCGGTCGGTTTATTCATGCTGGCAACCTCCTAAAACTGTTCCAGTGATTTTGCTAAAAAGGCTCTGGTTTTCGGACTTTTTGGATTGGAAAAGAGCTGTTCGGGGGGGCCCATTTCTTCAATGACACCGTCGGTAATAAAAATCACCTTATCGGCAACATTGCGAGCAAATTCCATTTCATGGGTTACAACAATCATCGTTCTGTCACTGCTTTTGAGTCCCTTAATGACCTTTAAGACCTCGCCGGTTAGTTCGGGGTCAAGGGCACTGGTCGGCTCGTCGAAGCAAAGAATATCGGGGCTTAAGGCCAAGGCTCTGGCAATAGCAACCCGTTGTTGTTGTCCACCGGATAATTGGCATGGGTAGCTGTCGGCTTTGTCGGAAAGACCGACCCGGGCAATTAAATCTCTGGCGGTTTGCTCAATAACGGCCGGGTCAGCCATTTTTAACAGCGTGGGGGACAGGGTGACATTCTTTAGAACGGTGTATTGCGGAAACAAATTAAAGGACTGAAAAACCAGACCAAAATGCAAACGGTTTTTTCGCATTTGGGCGTCGGTCGGCGGCTTTGGGCTTTCGCCGTCATAGATTGTTTCACCGCCTACCGAAATGGTGCCTCGGTCGGCCAATTCCAAGAAGTTCAAACAGCGAAGCAGGGTGGTTTTGCCGCCGCCCGAAGAGCCTATGATAGCCAGCACTTCACCTTTATTAAGAGAAAAGTTGATGCCCTTTAGAACTTGGGTTTTTCCGAAGCTCTTATGCAAATCTTTGACAACTAATGCAGACATCTAATCCCCCCTTACTGGAAATAGCTGAGCTTTTTCTCGATTTTTGAGAAAAGAATGGTCAGCAGTCCGTTGAAAACCAAATAATAAATGCCGGTGAAGAACAAGGGCCAAATCTGTCCCGAAATGCCTTGGGCGCCCTTCATAAAGGATTGGCCGGCCCAAATAACCTCTTGTAAAGCGATGATACGCGCTAAAGAGGTGTCCTTAATCAGTGTGATAATCTCGTTTGACATGGGTGGTACAATGCGTTTGACCATTTGCAAAAAGGTAATTTTGCGGAAAATTTGCCATTTGGAAAGCCCCAATACCTGTCCGGCCTCATTCTGCCCAACCGGAATGCCTTGAATACCACTGCGATATATTTCGGAGAAATAGCAGGCATAATTGAAGATAAAGGCAACAGCCGCCGCCAAAAATCGGCCGGCTTCACCGCTACCCCAAATCGGGTTGCCGAACACAAGACCGGGAAAGAAGTAAATGATCAATAGCTGTAGCATCAACGGGGTGCCTCGCACAATCCAAACAATAATTTTGACAAAGGCACTTAATGGCTTAAAACGTGACATAGTGCCGAAGGCAATCAATAAACCAAGCGGTATGGCACCTAATAGAGTGGCCATAAACAGCTTAAAGGTTTGCAGAAAACCGACATTCAGAGAGGAGAAAACGACGGGAAACTGCTGTGCAATGGCATTCAATAAATTCACAGACAACATCCTTTACATAAGACACGGAAAACAGAGAGCCATACGGCCCTCTGTTTTTCTTGATTGATAGGATAGCAATTATTTCAAAGCAGCCTGTACGCCGTATTTCTCGGCAAAAGCTTTGGTTTGTCCGCTTGCAGCGCTTTCTTCAAAGAAGGTGTTCAACCGGCTGACCAAATCGGAACCCTTGCGGAAACCGACGCCGTATTCCTCACTGTTCAGAGCCACGGTGTAGGTTAATTGCGCATAACCGGTATTTTCACCGACCATAGCAGCGGCCATCAAGGAGTCAATAATAGCGGCATCGCAGGTGCCGGAGGCGACCTCCATCAAAGCGGTAGCTTGGTCTAATACAGGAGTAAAGGAGAAGTTATTTTCTTTAGCCACATCTTGTCCCGCAGAACCGTCCTCAACAGCAAACTTCAAATCTTTGCAGGCTTCCTTGGTGCTGTACTGAGCAGCTTTGTCCTTGGGGACGATAACGACCTGGGCGTTATTGCAGTAGGGGTTTGAAGTGGCCATACCGTTCTTGACTTCATCAGTCAAGGTCATGCCGTTCCATACACAGTCAATGGTCTTGCCATCAAGCTCCATGATTTTGTTGTTCCACTCAATCTCAACAAACTCAACCTCAACATTCAAGGACTTGGCAAAGGCGGTAGCCATGTCGGCGTCAAAGCCGATCCAGTTGCCGTTGGCATCTTGGTAATCCATGGGTTCGAAGTCGGTAATGCCGACAACCAATTTGCCTTTTTTCTGAACATAGGTCAGATCGGATTCGGCGCCTGCTTTGCCACAGCCGGCGAAGCAGGCGATGACCATTAACAAACAAAGTGTTAAAGCAAGTATTTTTTTCATGATAGTTCCTCTTTTCTGATTTTTTTGAACCGTAGAAGCGGTTCGCTTTTTGGTATGGGCTTATTATACTTCACTTCTTTAATTTTGTAAAGTGTTTTTTTGCCATTTTTTGAATCTTTGGCAGATTATACAAAAAAATGTATTTGGTTACACTTTATCACTCTATTTTGCTAAAGAATCGGTTTAACTTAGAACCGTTTGCGGTGTGAAAGAGCTGTTTTTTCCTATATATACCGTGATCCCATATTAGTTGAGCTGCATTTTCCTCCCTTGCTGCTTCTTGTGCACGGCTTGTCGGTTGTCTTTTAAGGAATAGCAACAGACAAATAATGCGCTGAGATAAAGCGAGAATAGCCCGACACTCATGTTTTGCCTGTATGCCGGAGAATGAGAGGCCGGTTATTCCAGAGGTTTCGCTATTTAGGAAAACACTTGTATTAAAAACAAAAAAGCGCTCTGTGCATACAGAAAACGCTTTTTCACCTCAAGACAGAATTAAGAATGGTTGGATGGCACTTGGTTGAACAATTTATACTTGTCGGCCAGTTGGTCGAGAGTCCCGTTTTCATTGAATTTCTTCAGGGCATTTCGCACGGTTTTGTTCAAATACGAGTCCTTGGGATAGAGAATGACACGGTTATAGCTGGCCACGGTCAAGCCGACCTGTAGGGAGGCATAATCGGGATCGTTCAAAAACGGCAGAGCGTCGGCATATCCGATCAAGCACAGCGTATCACTGCCACCCAAAACACGACGCATGGCTTCGGTGGCAGTGGCTGATTCAACAACCGAGATACCGGCGTCAATGGCGGCAGTTTGAGCAGGGCTGTCCTTGACAGCGGTTACGGTGCCGACCTTTTTCAGATCATCCATTGTTTCGAAGGAAGCGCCGTTGTTGCCGGAGAAAACCACTACCTGGTCATCCACCAGATAGGGAATGGAGCAGTCAAAGGAGTCCTCCAAGGTCGGTCTGTAAAGCGTACCCCACACGCAGTCCACAACCTTGTCATGGAGCATGGTGGTTTCCGATCCGACCGGTACATCGATCAATTCATATCTAAGGCTTAATTCCTTACAAACCATTTGAATTAAATCAATATCAAAGCCGCTTTTACCGCCGGCTTCACCCGATTGGCAGGTGGCGCTTTGCAGAACGCCGATTTTAACTTTTCCCTCTTCTACAATGGATTCCCAATCCGATCGGTTGTCGGTGGATATCGCCTCAGAATCTTTCTTACATCCGCAAAGGAATAAAAACGGCACGCAAAGCAATAAACAGAGTAATTGTTTCATGGGATGTTCTCCTATTCTTTTAACTCAATAAGGGCAGCCAATGTTCCTCGTTTGCCGCCGGTTGCTCTGTGAGAATGGAACCAATCACTGTGGCAACAGGTACACAGATCGGTCACATCTATATGATCAGGCCGAATACCGGCCGATATGAGCATTTGACGGTTGGTTTCCCACAAATTCAGTTGATAATGTCCCTTGTCAGTGGGGGTGAAAATGGCAGACAAATCCACATAAGAAATTTGGCTGAAGGGCTGATAAACGGGATCGTCAACCTCGTAACAGCACGGACCAATGGACGGCCCGATAGCACATAAAATATCTTCCGGTCGGCAACCGAAGTGTTCTTTCATGGCCTTGACTGTTTTAGGACCGATTTCTTGAACCGTTCCACGCCAACCGGCATGAGAAGTAGCAATGACTCGATGAACCGGGTCGCAGAACAACAGCGGGGTGCAATCGGCAAATTGGGTGACCAATGCCACACCCGGACGGTTGGTGATTAAACCGTCAACATCGTGATAATCCCGTTCTTTGAAAATGCCCTTGCCGATGTCATCTTCGGTAACAATTTTCAAATGATCAGTGTGGGTTTGGTGGGATAGTACCAAATGAGAGGGGTCGATACCGACTGCTTCACAGATCAAGCGGTAGTTTTTCTGAACCGTTTCGGGATCATCACCACCGGTCAAGCTCATATTCATCGATGCATAAATGCCTTTACTGACGCCGCCCCTGCGGGTCGTAAAGGCGTGTCGGACAACACCGCACTGTGTAAATAGCGGGAAAGTGATATACGGCACGGTATTTTGGCAGTGAAGCTCCAAAGAATGGCTGTTAAGCATGATTAACTCCTTTTAGGCGTTCTTCCAGTTCCATGGTTTTATGCAAGATGGAGAAATAGGCCTGTGGGTAGTTTTCATGGACGGTTTGCATAAAGGTGTTGATGTGAACAGGCCGACGGATTGAATGGTGAGCGTCAGAACCGACATAGGAAATGAGATTTTGTTTAAGCAGTTTATGTGCGGCCCTTTTGGTTTGCTCGGTCATCAAGCTATCAGCATTGATTTGTGCCGACACCGTGCCGTTTCGCACCAGTTTTAACAGCTTTTTGTACTGCCGATCATCGGCGTAGCGTTCTATGTGTGCCAACACAACATCAAACCCCACATCCTCGTGCAGCTTTTGGAGAGCGGTAATGGCCGCCTCGGGAACGGGGGATAAAAAAGGCAGTTCTACCAACAACAGGTTGGTTTTTGCGGGACAAAAGGAATCCGACAGAAAACTGTGATGCATGCCGGAGAAGAAATGAAGTTCACAGCCCAGCGATAAGGAAGGATAATCGCCACATGATGTTTCACAACACAGTGCAGAAAAGGCGTTCTGGGCTTTCTTTGAAAACTCCTCAAAATCTTGGTATTCGGGATAAAAATGAGGGGTGCAGATCACATGTGAAACGCCTTGATCTTTTTCTTGCTGTAACAGAGAAAGGGATTCTTGCATATTCTCGGCGCCGTCATCAATACCGGGAAGAATATGTGAATGAAAATCAATCAGTCCCATGGAAAAACAACACCTTTCTCAGAGATAAAACAAGTGGCTTTCCGGACAGGCGAAAACAATCATCCCCGCTGATTCGGCAGCCACTTTTCATTTATTTTTTTATAGAGGAATCGTCACCGTAACCGTATCCGTATTTGTAGTGGTAACGGTCATAAAACTTTCTGCGATAAGAGTATCTGCCTTCGTGCTTGTTGTTGATGCAGTTTAACACAGCACCCAAGACATGAACATTAGCGAACTCACAGGCACCTATGGCACGCTGTACATCATCGGCGTTGGTGGTGTCACTTCGAACCACCAAAAGAAGACCGTCGACCTTCGGAGCAATCGTCAAAGCATCTGACACAACATTGATGGGAGTGGAATCAAAGATGATGTAATCAAACTGTGCTTCCAATATATCCAACAGTGAGGAAAGCGCTTCGCTGGATAGTAGCTCCGTCGGATTCGGGGGGAGCGGTCCGGCGGTTAAGACATTAAAGTAAGGGTTGACCGACTGAACAGCTTCTTCAAAAGTGGTCAGTCCCGCCAAAACGGTACAAAGACCCTTTGTATTCATAAATTTCAATTTTTTGTGAATAGACGGACGGCGCAGGTCGGCGTCAATCAACAAAACCTTTTTGCCTAATTGAGAAAAAGCAATCGCCACATTGACGGCAGTAGTGGACTTGCCCTCACCCGGAATAGCCGAGGAGACCACAAAGGATTTGCACCCGTTTTTCGGCAAGGAAAAACTTAGGTTGGTACGGATGGTCTTGTAGGCTTCCACCACCGAGAAAGGAACTTTTTTGGTGCTCTTGTTAATGACAGGGGCTTCGTTCGCAACGGTTGCCTCGTCAGGCGTCTGAACATGTGTATCAGCCATTGATCATCCCTCCCTTCACAGATTTCGCCTTAGAACGGGTATGGGTCGAATTGCCCATAACGCTGTCGAAATCGGGTACACAGCCTAAAATGGGAATATCGAAGCGTGCCTTGAAGTCCTCTTCACCTTTAATAGTCCTGTCAAATAGGTTGAGAACGACGATGATGCCGCTGGCCAAGAGCGCGCCGACCACGGCGGCGAGTAAGGCATTATTAGTGGTGCGGGGGGATGTTTGCGGGGCTGTATCGGCATAGTCCATCACCACCACGGTAGCTGAGGGAATAATCTTTTTGATGTTGACTGCGCTTAAGTCGGCAAAGGCGTTCACGATTTTGATCGTTTCATTATAAGAAGTGCTCTTAAAGCTGATATCAATGAAGATTTTCTCTTCATTGCGCAGATTCACGGAAAAGCCCTTCTTAAGCATTTTATAGGAGTATTGGTTGTTAATCGCCGCGGATAAATCCTTATAGATAGAAGAGGATTTCAAAATATCGACACAGTTTTTGGCAACATAGACCGAAGCAGACAAATCGTTAAAATTGACCGTGTTGTTTTGGTTGCCGGTTTCGGCAGTTGATCCGTCGTCATCTTTGATGATGGTTCCGTTGGTGACGGCCAGGGAAATGGTTGCCTGATATACCGGGTCGGCCAGGAAACGGCAATAGGCAAAGGTGCCGACTGCACAGACAACGGCGGCCAGTATCACGGCCCAAAGACGGTGCAGGATCATGTTAATAATAGACATAGGAGTCAGCTCATTCATGTTATTGGTTCTCCATCCTATTCAAATTAAGATCAAATAATAAACCTTTATGCTCTTCAATTATACTTTAACGCTTACATATAGTCAAGAGAAAATATTAAGTCTTTTCGTTCGAAGAAAATGCCAAACAGGGGTCTGGTACAACGGTCACTGTGCGGTTGGTGGTGTAAATGACCATGCCGGGCTTGGCACCTGACGGCTTTTTAATATATCGAATGGGGGTATAATCCACTGCAACACGGGTGGACTCCCTGGCTTTTGAATGATAAGCCGCCAATGAAGCCGCCATCAAAACCGTTTCATCATCCGGCGTGGTTTTGCGACACAAAATCACGGTATGAGAACCGGGGCAACCCTTGGCGTGGAACCACCAATCGGTTTTTTCGGCGGTGGAAAGGGTCAACAGATCGTTTTGCTGATTATTTCGGCCGACCAAAACGGTATAGCCGGTGGGAGAAGTGAACCGCAAAAAGGAGGGTTTGGGCTGTTTGCGAGAGGTCTTAGGCCCGGTACGTTTAAGCAAACCGGTATGATACATTTCTTCCTTGATTTCAGATAAATCGGTAAGACTTGTGGCTCTGGATAAGCTGTCCAGTACCGAATCATAATAGGCCAAATCCTTTTCGTCCTCGGCCAGCAGTTCAGTGAGCCGCTTTTCGGCCGCATAGCTTTTTTTGTATTCTTTGAAATAGCGGTCGGCATTGGCAGCCGCTGACAGCGCCGGTAGGAGCGGTATGCGGATAGGTTTTTGATCGGGATCATAGTAATTGATGACGCTTACATCGGTTGCACCCTTCGGCACAGCGTACAGATTAGCCTTCAGCAGTTCTCCGTAAATACGAAAGTGTTCTCGGTTTCGGCTGTTTTCCAGCTCGGTTTTGCGCATGGCCATCTTTTTGGTGGTTCGACTGCAAAGCACGGCCAGCAGCTTGAGCATATCGCCGGCTTCCTTGCGAATGCGAGCACTGGTTTCCCTCTGCGCATAATAGCGGTCCAGTGCATCACTAAAGCTGTCACACGCAAGACATTTTCGTGCCGTGCCGTATTGTGTAATCGGCATAAAGCAGAAGTCGGTCGGTTCATCCTGTTCATCACATAGCAGCACCGGGCTGTCGGTTTGAAACAGATACCCGCACAGACGATTGAGTTGTCCTGTCAGATTCATTCGCTCGGCCATTGTCAGCTCGTTGACAGGCTTATCGGGGTCGCGGCAGATGAGCACGGCTATCTCGCGACAAATCAGCGGAGAAAGGCCATCGGCCGTTTGCAATAACGCTTTAGACAGCGACAGCGCAGTCTTCTCCAAAATCGAAGAAGCCAAGTCGGCAGTTGCGGTATCTGTTAAGGACAGTTTATGTTGCGGTGCAGGGGGGGAATAGAGCGCACCCGGCTGAATCAGCCGACCGCCGGTTTCCATATCGGAATAGCGGACCGCCCCTAAAATGCGGTTGTCTTCATCACACAGAATCAAATTGGGTGAGGCGGTGATCATCTCGCAAACCATACTTGGATAAATGACATCGCCCATCTCGTTGGTCGAGGAAAATACCAATGTCAGCACCCGTTCCAGACCGTTTTGTCGAACTTCGGTCAGTCGGGCAGCCCCCAGGTATTTGCGAAGCAGCATACAAAACATCGGAGCGGTTAAGGGATTTTCCGGTCGTGTTTTGGTGAAATGAACCCGATTGCGACCGGGTGTAGCACACAAAAGCAAGCGATTGGTACCGTTTTTTGAGCGCAACAAAAACACCAGCTCGTCCTTGGAGGGCTGGTAGATTTTGTCGAGATGAGCACCGATTTCTTGTTGCAGTTCGGCCTTGATTTTTGAAAGAAAAGCGCCGTCAAGAGCCATGATTTTTCTCCGTTACCGCTAAAATTTCCCTTTGCGCCTCTTTGTAAAATGACACCTGTTCACCGGTATCAGACAGTTGCTCAAATTCTTTTAAGCAAGAGGCTATCAGCGACAGCTTTTTTTGTATGTATCGCTGTTCGGCCGTGGTTTTGCCGGTCAATGAGCCGATAAAATATCCTCCGGGCGATAAATGCCTCTTTTTTGCATCGTACCGCACCGACATAATGGTGTAAACCCTATCTTTTTCATAAACGGCGGTTTCACTTAAAACGGCAAATCCGTTTTCATACAAATAGGTTCGCAACTGACCGGCACTGGTCATGGGCTGTAAAAGCCAAAGCAGAGAGGCGTCTTTGGCGTAGGTGCACCGTTGCATAATGCCGGCAATGACCTCGCCGCCCATACCGGCGATGACAACGGTGTCGATTTCTTCTCGACCGACCGCCTGTAAACCGTCGGATTGACGCAGGGAAACGCCATCCCAACAGCCGCTCTCGCGCAAATGCTTCTTAGCAAAGTTCAGCGGTTTTTCGGCAATATCACAGGCAATGATGTGTGAGGCTTTTTTGTTTTTATATAACGCTATGGGCAAAAAAGCATGATCGGTGCCGACATCGACGACTTTTGCGCCGTCCGGCACCAAATCATACAGCTTTTGCAGTTTTGGGGAGAGAACCATTACTTGTTCTCAAAATAGGCGTTGAGTTGGTTTACCAAGGCTTCGCAATCGGTGTTGTGAACCGCACAGGCGTCTTCAATGGATTCGCCTCGGGAGGCCGGGCAACCCAAGCAGTGCATACCGATGGCTAAGAAGTATTCGGCACAGCCGGGATCCATGTCTAAAACATCGCCGATGAGCATTTCTTTTGTGATTTTCATAATGATATCTCCTTTGTTTTTTTTGTTGTCCAAGGATGGAGCAGCCTATATATTTTTTCAAAATTTTTAATGCATTATTCTGCCCAAAGATATTCTTTTCCGGCGGGAACGGCAACGGTCTTTTTAAGACTATCTTGATAGTTTACGGTGATTTCACGGTCGGTTTGGCTGTTGTTACGAATACAAAGGGTCTTTAACCGACCGTCTTTGACGGTGTAACTGACCGTGCAGTTATTAGCCAAGAACAAATCACGGACGCCGTATTCGTTCCACACATCCTTAAGGCCGAAGCCCAAGCAGATTTCATCGTCATGGTCACTGTAGCCCAATGCCTCATTTATGGCCCACACATAGCAGGCATGAGAGGAAATGTACCAATAGTGAATGGGATAACCGTCCATGCGAATTTTCTCAGGCAAAGAGCCGAGGGAAGAGCAATAGGCATCCATATGCTTAAAATGAGGAACGGCTTTTTCCTGACGCTTGGCATGCGCATAGCAAATGACCGAAAAGCTATCGTTCCAAGGCCAGTGACGGTATTCTTCAGTGGTTTGCTCGCTGTTGGTGCCAAAAGGGGTTTTGCCCCGTTCATTGGCAATTTCAACGCTGACAATATCAATGGGATTCGGCAGGGTGTAGATATAAAACAGCGCTTGAATGCCGCCGGTATAGGGAGCGTTTTCAAATGGCATCAGTAAACCGTCATCGGTGTAATTGACCGATAAGCCTTTGTCTAATCCGGCTGCCAATGTTTTGTATTCCGGTTTTTCTAACAGGACGGCCGCCATTTTCAGTGCTGTGGAAATACAAATTTGATTAAAAGAGTCGACCTTGACAAGGAAGCCTGCCTCGGTTCCGGCCGATACCGGCTTCAGGCAAACACTTTCACCGTCGGTTTGAATGACGGCGTCCAGTAAGAAGTCCATCATTTCCTGTACGGTGTTTTTCAGTTCATCGGTCAGCGAGGACGGATCATACCGGTGTTGCCAATAGATGTCATGCACGGCAATGGCGGTCATGCAGGGCTTGTACTGGGCAACATAACGGAAAAAGTCGTTTTCGCCGTACAGATAGCGTCCAAGATAATCGTCCCATCCGGCAAAGGCGGTTCCTTTTACACCGTGCTTTTGCAACACGGCACGGCCGATCGGCGCATGATCGGCGTAGGACTGAATGAACTGACGGCCTTCCGCAAGATTGCCGCAACGCAATAAGGCCATGTGAACCAAATACGCATCACAAACATCGTACAGGCCACCACCCCACAAAGTGGGAGAGATTCCCAAGCTGAACATACCGGTTTCGGGATGACAATAGGCCTTGAGAATATAACGGCTGATATCATATAAATACTGCGCTTTTTCATCGGGCAAACTAACCGACATGGTGTTGAAATAAGCCTGCCAAGCAGCGTCATGATCCTTTTTGATTGTGGCCATATCGCCCTGTGCTGTCTTCAACCGTTCTTCTAAAATTTCCCCACTGTTTGAGGCCTCGCTGTTGTCGGTGCAACTGATGATTCGGCTGACACTAAAGCCGGTCTTTATATGCCGATAAAAGCCGACGGTGCTCTTGCACTCGTCATACGGCTGATTGGCCAGCATAAAGCCTTGTCCGGTAAGCGGGCCGACAGTGTAGGTAAAATCATGACGGCACTCATCCGCTGCATGGCAAGCAAAGGTTCCCGGCACACGAAAGCTCATGTTTTCAATACCGGTTTTCGGTTCCGTGATGGAAAAACCGAGACTGAAATCAAGTTCTTTAGGACAATCAAGCACGGTGACGGTTTGACAAAACAGGCTGTCATCGGTCAAAAAGTCGACAATCTTGATCTTAATCATCTTAAAGAAGGTCAGCACCGTTTCAAGGGTGGCTGTTTGCGGATCAAAACGTTGTTCATAAAACTGCGGTTCGGCAGCTGCACCGAACAGAATCGGTTGCATACCGGGGACGCATAGCGGACGCAGGCCGCCGCAACGCAAATCGGGGTCATCACAAGAACGGTTAGCTGCTTTGTACCAGCCGCAGACAAGCCCGTGATGTTGAACCGAATGAGTGTGACCGCTCACGCCGGTAAGGCTGTTGCCGGTATAATCGACAAAGACACTGTCACGCCCGTTGGCCAACAACATGGGATAATACGGCTCGTTTGATAGAGGTGTGGCTATCATACAAAATCTCTCCTTATGTGGCATTACGATTGACCATGTGATTTAATGGTAATTCATCCAAAGCTCCAGAATCTTTCCCATACGCCAAGAATCAAAGACCGGATGGGTGGTTTCCTCTATAGAGGCTAAATAGGCCTCGCAATCGGTGACCAGTTTATCGGCTCTCTCGGTCTGATGCAACCGCTTGGCAATGGCTATATCGGCAAACCGCTCGGCTACCTCGCTGTGCAAAAGCAGGTATTCATAGGATTTCTTTTGAGCCGGTAACAGCGGACGGTTGACGTGTTCCAAAATGGTGTTCCGGAAGGAACGGATGAAGGCTTTGCCTTGGGTTAGGCGGTCAACATAGTCCTGTGGCGTCCAGTCGGCAACAACCTTTTCGCCATAATAATACTCGGCCGAAAGCAGTTGGCTGATCTTCTCAAGATAATCCTTAACCGCGGCTCCGTCCGGGCCAAAGGCGTTGATAAAGTAGGTTTGCGCCATGGTTTCAAAATCGGTGTCCTTGTTCCAGAGAGTCTGCGCCATGGTTTCCATGGGCAGATTTGTGGGGAAGGCCACACGCTGTAATTGGCAACTGACAAAGCCATTCAGACCTAACTGATCCAACACGTGAATATCACGGCTCATCGTGCGGGAAATGCCGTAGTATCCGAGGTCTTTGAGATGAACGCTCCACAGATGGTAGTCAAAATCGAACGCATCACAGCCGGGGCAGGTTTCCTGCCAATTTTTAAGCATATGATGAAGCATACCAACATTGCCGGGAAAGTTCAAGCGATTGCGCACAAAGGGACGCTCCGGGTATTCCTTGTCCAAATCCATATCGGCAAAGGAGCTTCTGAAATTCCGCTGAATAGGGGCAAATTCAAAAATGAACCGGTCGGGGTTGTTAAGCTTATTTTGTTTAGGTGCCCACAAAAGATCCATATACACAGCCACAACCAGTTTGGTTTCGATATGTTCTTTGGTCAAACGCTCATCCAATTCGTTGAGCATATCCACATACCATTCGGACGGTAGTTTCTTCTGACAGTCCTCGCATTCGCAGTGGTTGTTGCCCTCATCGGCCAAGGTGAAATACAAATGGTTGACATCGGGGTTTTCTTTGCAGTAATTGACGGCGATATCGACCATCTTTGAACGGACTGTCGGGTTAGAAAAGCACAATTCTGTATTGAGCGGCGATCCTTTAAAGACCTGTCGTTTGCCGTCAATCATGGCCATGTATTGGGTCATGTCAGGGTCAACATCTTCCTCTGCGACCGTGCTCCAACCGTCGGAAACAAGCCCCAAAACCGAACTGGTAAAGCCATGGCCCACAGCCTCGTAGACCAAGGAACGCAGGGTGATGTCTTCCGTTAGCTTGTTTAAGAGGTGCTGACAATCTTCTCTTGTGATTTCCTCGCCTTGTAAAGCAGGATTGTTGGGATGAGAATACCAGCGCTCGAAAAAGACATATGGCAGGAAGAATTGGATAAAGTAGCCGTTCATGCCGGCCTTTGGCACCCAGTCGATGACATGCTGTGCATGGCTGTAGCCGGTGGAGCCTTCAATACAGACAATGCGGTGACGGTAGGACGGCGTTTCGCACAGCGAGATCTGACAGGTGTTAAGTTTCTTTTGGGGAATCACTTCACCGTCGGGCCCTGGGCGCACAAAGGCCACACCCAATTCTTTTAGAAACCGATAAACAGCCAATAGCACACTGCGGATGTTACCGCCGGTGATGATACCGCAGAAATCGGTGACATCCAAGAGGATGGAATCGTCATAGGTCGGGTTCTTTACCTTGGGCAAACGGTCGGCAAAGGCCTCGTCGGTACCCACCCACAGATAGTTTTTCTTGTGTTGGTCATACTGTTGGCAGACCAACACATCTACCAAAACGGTTTTATCCATTTCGGAAAGATATTTCTTGAGCTCGTCGGCGGCAAAGACGACGGTTTTGTGGCTGCCCAAACGGGCGATGGTAATGGTTTTCATGAGGGATGCCTCCCTTTATAAAATAACATAAGATCAAAACAAACGGACACTGCCCCAATCGTCAGTCAAGCCGTGTTGATACAGTTTTCGATTTTCCATAGACCAAATTTTGCCGGAGAAGGTGCCCGACGGCAGTGGTTCGAGAGCCTCTTTCATCTCATACATGCGGGCATCCAGCATATCCATCTCGCTTAACACCTCGGCTTCCATGGTCATGGGACGAACGGCGGCACCGAATTCGGGATCGCCGTGGTGGGACAGCAACATATGCTCCACCAAATTGGACAAATCCTCGGAGAGGCCGAGCCGCCGGGCGGCGGTGCGAACCACAATGGCACCCTCGGCCAAATGACCGATTAGGTTGCCCTTGACGGTGTAGCCTGAGGCCATGCCGGTTTCGTTGACCTCGAATTCTTCGATCTTGGCGATGTCATGAAGCATAGCACCGGTCAACAAAAGGTCTTTGTTCAAAAACGGATACAGTTGACAGGCGTTTTCACAAAGCCTTACTACCGACAGGGTGTGTAATAACAGTCCGCTCCGAATGGCATGATGCAGACGGAATGCGGCCGGCCAGTAGAGCAGTGCTAAACGCCGTTCCTTTAGAATATCGCTTGCCAAAGAGGCTAACTCACGGTTTTGAAATTCGCCGGTCAAGCGCAAAAGCTCGTTGAACATCTGCTCGCCGGAATAAGCCGCCGAGCGGACAAAGTCCTCTGTGCGGACGCAGTCGGCGTCGGTCACGGGACGGATTCGCTCAATACGAAACTGATCGTTTCCGTTGTACACCGAAATGGTGCCACGCACCTTGACCAGTTGTCCGGCGGTAAAGGCACCGTGGATGGCTTCGGTGTAATTCCATAATTTAGCGTTGATTTCACCATCGGCATCGGCCAAAGTGGCGTCCAAATAATGATCTCCCTTTGAGGAGGTTTTTACATCGGCATTTTTTAACAGGCAGAAGCCTTCCACCTGTCCTTTGTTATCGGTCGGCGTAAAGTTCATAACGGTCCTCCGTATTGTGATAATGGGTGCGTATAGCCGAAAGCAAATTTTGTTTTTCGGCTTTTTTATTATAATGACTATAGAATATCGAAACGCTAAAAAGCGTTTCGATAAGCCGATTTTATCGGCTTTTGCACATTCAAATACGCACTGTTTTGAATTGGCTCTATATTCATGGCAATGGTATCGACAAACTTTCTTTGAAAATTTTCTGCCAAATCGAAGATTTGGTGTCGAAATCGTGTGTTTAACCACTATTTCGACTATCTATAACCATTATGATCATAACCGTTGTCATTATATCTTACATCGGCCTGTTTTGCAATACAAATTTGTGTGTTTAAGCCGTTTTCGAAATGGAAATGTGAAAGAATTCAGAGCGCAAAATGGCACAATTACACGGAATAACAGGAGAATGTCCTTTTTTGATATCACTGTCTCTTGATTGACGGCTTCAAAAAAGAAACCAACCGTTATGCTCTGAACGAATCCCACCCTCGATGTAGTTTCTTTGCACCTTCGGGGCAGGTCAAACAGGGATTTGTTCAAGTCATTGTCGCAAAAGCAATCGGTATGAGGAAAAACCGGCGTGGAAGAATGAGCGAACGGTTGTGTTTCTTCGCGTTGGTACAGATCCGTAACGGCTGTTTAAGTGCTTTGACGGATGCTGTTCTTGTTGTGGAAGGCGCTTCTTTCGGTGTGTTTGCCAAACGGCGGATGGATGGAAATGCCTTTTCGTTTACGGCCGTTGGCGTTTCCCATAAGGCCGTCACTACCATCGAATCGGGTTCTGTTAAAGCCTTTGCGCTTTATTTTCGAAAATATGCTGTCGTAATCGTCCTCCTGACATAGTAACCAAGCCAAAAAGCAAAACGGCAGTTTTTCTTTGTTGAGGACTCATGATTCAACCATACTGTTTGTGTTTACCGACTTGTGACCGGCATGGGACTGTGTTATGTGAACAATTTGACACGGTCATGATAGCATACCGAAAAAGAATTGTCAATCCTTTTGAAACCTTGTTTTTTAACATCGCCGTTACCCGTTTTGTGCGTGCCGAAAACAGTTGATAAAACAAAAAATCAGCCGCGGAAAAACCGCGGCTGATTCGGTTTAGGGAGCAACATAGAACTTGACGAGATTCTGTAGTAAGGTATCCCGATCAACACGCCGGATCAAGTTACGGGCGTTGTTGTGGGTGGTAATATAGGTAGGATCCTCTGACAAAATGTACCCGACAATTTGATTGATGGGGTTGTAGCCCTTTTCTTTGAGTGCCTCATACACCATCAGGATAATCTTGCGGATTTCCTGTTCCTGTTCGGTCCCGATGGAAAATTCCATGGTCTTATCGTTCATCATACAACACCTCTTTCTATCCGTTTCTATTATTGTACCGAATAATTGTGAAAAGTACAAGTATTATTTTTTAACAATTTATTGACGAAGAACGGCACCCAAGGCCTCCAGCTTTTTAAGAATCCGACGGCTGGCCGATTCAATCTGTTCATCGGTGAGGGTGGCTTCTTTGGAACGCAGGGTCACGCTGAAAGCCACGCTCTTTTTGCCCTTTGGAATTTGATCACCCTCGTAAACATCGAACAGCTTGATGTTCTCGCATAGCTTACCGGCGGCCTCGGCCATGGCGTTTTGCAAATCGCCCACCGGCAATTCACGGTCACACAGCATAGCGAAGTCACGGCTGACGGCCGGGAACTTAGGCAACGGCTGATACACGGGGGCCTTTTGCTCCAACGCAAACAAACGGTCAAGATAGACCTCGGCTACCAAGGCTCTTGTACCGATATCATACCGTTTCAACACATCGGGATGAACCTCGCCCAACACGGCCAGTGTGTCATCACCCAGGGCGGCCTCGGCCTGTCGGCCCGGATGCAAATACGGCTCGGCGCTCTTTTGATAATAGGCGTTGGCACCGAAATCATGCAGCACTTCCTCTACAAGGCCCTTAAGGGTGAAGAAGTTGCTGTCATCGCCGTACAAACCGATGCACAGAGTCGGAACCTCGGCCGGTGCCTTGGTCAACGGAAGGCTTTCGGGCAAGAACCGTTTACTGCATTCAAAGAAACAAACCGATTCATTCTTACGGTTATAGTTGGTGGAGAGCACAGTCAGCATACTGCTGACCAACTGGGTACGCATGGTGGAGTATTCATCACCGAGCGGATTGAGCAGGCGCACGGCTTGACGGCGACGATCGTTCTCGTCAAGGCCCAACAAATCACAGGCCTTGGGCGAAATAAAGGAATAGGTGGTGATTTCATTGGCACCCATGGCCACCATGGTGGACTTGACCTTGTTGGTTTTGATGCGTTCCGGCAACATCCGACCTCTGCGAACCGTACCTCTCATCGGGGTACCGACAATGTGGTCATAGCCGTAAATCCGCATGATTTCCTCGGCCAAATCAGCCCGACCTTCAATATCGTCACGAATGGTGGGAACCTGAACGGTTAAAAAGCCGAAATGGCAAACGGTCGGCAAATCGAGCGCATTCAAAATCTTGACCATGGTTTCCTCTTCAATGTCAACGCCCAAAAGATCGTTAATGGATTTACTCCAAACGGTTAGAATACGTTCGGTGGGCAGTACGTCGTGGCAATCAATAGCGCCATCGACAATGGTACCGGCGTTCAATTCGTCAATCAGTTGTAAGGCACGCTCCATAGCATAGCCGGTGTTGTTGATGTCAATGCCTTTTTCAAATCGCCCGCTGGCCTCGGTATGAACACCTAAAGAACGACAGGTTCGACGGATGTTATCCCGTTTGAATTTGGCGGCTTCCAAGAACAAATCCGTGGTGGTGTCGGTGATTTCGCTTTCCAACCCACCCATGATACCGGCTAAGCAGGACGGCTTTTCACCGTCTGCAATGACTAACATCTCGGGTGTCAACTCATAGGACTTGGTATCCAACGTCTGGATACTTTCTCCCGAACGGGCGTTACGCACAATGATGTGCTTTTGGGCCAATTCGTTATAGTTAAAGGCGTGCATGGGCTGACCGGTTTCCAGCATGACAAAGTTGGTGATATCAACAATATTGTTGATAGGCCGCATACCGCAGGTTCGCAGGGCGTGCTTTAACCAGTCGGGGGATTCGGCAATTTTCAAATTCTGTACCATGCGACCGATGTAGCGGGGGCACAGCTCTTGGTTTTCTACATCAATCCGAATAAGATCGTGAATGTCGCCGCCGGCGGTATGATAGGACGGTTCCGGACGGGTAAACTTTGTGCCCAAAACCACCGAGATCTCCTTGGCGACGCCTAAAATGCAGTTACAGTCGGGGCGGTTGGCGGTGATTTTGAAATCAATCACCACATCATCCAGTCCTAACACGATTCGCATATCGGTACCGGTCGGCACATCGTCGTGCAAGATCAAAATGCCGTGAACACCGGCACCCTTATAATCGGCCTCGGTCAGACACAATTCTTCGCCGGAGCAAAGCATTCCGTTGGACTCCACACCGCGGAGCTTGCCTTTGGTGATGTGAACACCGTTGGGCAGATGGCTGTCATGCAAAGCAGCCGGCACCAGGGCGCCCTCAAAAATATTCTGAGCACCGGTGACAATTTGTACCGGCTCGCTTTGTCCCACATCCATACTGCAAATCTGCAAATGGTCGCTGTTTTCGTGGGGCACAATTTTCAAAATGCGGGCGGCCACCACACGGTCCATGCTGTCACTCAAATTTTCAATGGATTCAATCTCAAAGCCGGCCAACACCATGCGTTCGCACATTTCTTCTACCGGAACCGGAATATCCACATACCGTTTTAAGGTTTTCAGTGCAATTTTCATATGAATGGCATCCTTTCTTAAAATTCATCCAGAAAACGCTTGTCGTTTTCAAACAGCAGGCGAATATCACTGATCTTATAGCGGGTGGTGGTCAGTCGGTCAAGACCGATACCGAAGGCAAAACCGCTGTAGACCTTCGGGTCGATTCCGCAATTACGCAACACGTTGGGGTGCACCATGCCGGCGCCCAAAATCTCAATCCAACCGCTGCCCTTGCAAACACGACAGCCCTTGCCGCCGCATTCCGAACAGGTGACATCTACCTCCACACTGGGTTCTGTAAAGGGGAAAAAGGACGGACGAAACTTTACCTTGGTTTCGGGTCCGTAGATTTCATGGGCGAATTGCTCAAGCACGCCCTTCAAATCACACATGGTCACGCCCTTATCGACAACCAGTCCTTCCAACTGATGGAAAACAGGAGAGTGAGTAGCGTCTACCTCATCGGCACGGAATACGCGGCCGGGGCAGACCATGCGAATGGGAGGTTTTGTGACCTCCATGGTGCGTGCCTGGGCGGCACTGGTTTGGGTTCGAAGCAGCAGGGTGTCGGTCAGATAAAAGGTGTCCTGCATATCACGAGCGGGATGATCAGCCGGAACATTTAACTGTTCAAAGCAATAATGATCGGTTTCTACTTCGGGACCGTCCACCACATCAAAGCCCATGGACTGGAAGATTTCCAGCATATCGTTTAGGACGATGTTCAGCGGATGCAATGAGCCGATTTTCTGTTTTTCGGCCGGCATGGTCACATCTACAGCCTCGGCCTGAAAACGCAGTTGCTGTTCGGCTTTTTTAAGCATCTCGGCCTTTTCGGCTAAGGCCTTCTCAATGGCGGCACGAACCTCGTTGGCCTTTTGACCGAACAGAGGGCGTTCCTCGGCCGACAGCGAGCCCATGGATTTCAAAATGGCGGTTAGCTCACCTTTTTTACCCAAAAAACGAACCCGCAAGTCCTCGGCATCCTGCCGTGACTTGGCCTTTTCAATGGCTTCTTTGGCGGCCATGAGTATTTCGTTTAGCTTTTCCTTCATAAACATTCCTCCGAAAAAATAGCCTTCATCCCCAAACGGGGACGAAGGCAAAACTGATGTTTTAACTCCGCGGTACCACCCACGATTTTTGCAAAAGAGCAAACACTCCTGCGGCCGATAACGGAGCCGATCCGGCGAAGCCTACTGTTGTTCAGCCACGCTGCTCAAAAGGGAACTTCGGCAAAGAGCCTTCCAATGTGCTTCCAGCCTTGGCACATACTCTCTGTAGGAAAACGCATTCGCTTACTTTTCTTTCTCACTGCATTTTATTGTATAGATATATCATAGCATTAAAAAAGCCAAAATGCAAGTCCTTTTTTATCGGTGTTTGTTTGCCTTTCGACAACCGTTTATTCCAGCTCAAAGGCACCTGTGTATAACTGATAATAGGTGCCTTTTTGGCTGATCAATTCCTTATGGCTGCCTCGTTCGATGATACGGCCGTGATCCAATACCATGATGACATCAGCGTTTTTAACGGTGGATAAACGGTGTGCAATCACAAAAACGGTGCGTCCCTTCATGAGTTGATCCATACCACGTTGCACAATAGCCTCGGTGCAGGTATCAATGGAGGAGGTGGCTTCGTCCAAAATCATGACCGGCGGATCGGCCACGGCAGTTCGGGCGATGGCCAAGAGCTGCCGCTGTCCTTGAGACAGATTGGCGCCGTTGCCCGACAAAACGGTATGATAACCGTCGGGCAAACGGGAAATAAAATCATCGGCTCCGGCCAAAGCAGCGGCTTGACGGCATTGCTTATCGGTGGCTGATAAATTGCCGTAGCGGATGTTTTCAAGAACGGTGCCGGTGAACAGGTTGGTGTCCTGCAACACAATGCCGAGGGATCGGCGTAAATCCGATTTCTTAATTTTGTTGATGTTGATGCCGTCATAGCGGATTTTTCCGTCAGCGATATCATAAAAGCGGTTAATCAAGTTGGTAATGGTGGTCTTTCCGGCTCCCGTGGCACCGACAAAGGCAACCTTTTGACCGGGCTTGGCATAGACGCTGATATCATGTAGGACGGGTTTATCCTCGTCATAGCCGAAATCCACGCCATCCAGCGTGACATCGCCGGCCAACGGTGTGTAGGTGATATGTCCGTCGGCGTGTGGATGCTTCCATGCCCAATGACCGGTATGTGTATCAGCCTCATGACAGGCGCCGTCCTCATCAAAGGTGGCATCCACTAAGGTAACATAGCCTTCATCGGTTTCGGGCTTTTCATCCATTAAAGCAAAGATACGGTTGGCACCGGCCAGCCCCATCACAATGGCGTTGATTTGTTGCGATACCATATTGATATTGCCGGTAAACTGCTTGGTCATATTCAGAAACGGCACCAAAATGTCAATGGAGAAAACAAGGCCGGACAGACTGATGTTCGGCAGACCGCTCAACAGATACAAACCGCCGACCGTGGCACAGACCACATACAGCACATTGCCGATGTTCATGATAATCGGTCCTAAAGTATTAGCGTAGGCATGAGCCCGGAAACTATCGTGAAACAGCGCTTCGTTAACGGTGTCGAAGCCCTCTTGCGCCTTTTTCTCATGAGTAAAGACTTTGATGACCTTTTGTCCGTTCATCATTTCTTGAATGTAGCCCTCGGTTTTACCCATGGACTGTTGCTGACGAATAAAATACTTGGCCGAGCCGCCGCCCACTTTTTTGGAAACAAAAACCATGGCTGTTACGCCCAACAACACAATCAGCGTCATGGGAACACTGTAGTATATCATAATCGACACAACCGTCAGAACAATTACAGAGGATTGAAGCAGTTGGGGCAAAGCCGTTGAAATGAGCTCTCTGATGGCATCGATGTCGTTGGTGTAATAGCTCATGATATCGCCGTGTTTGTGGCGATCAAAGTATCGAATGGGCAAATTCTGCATACCGTTGAACATTTTGTCCCGTGTATCGCACAGAAAACGCTGTGTGATAACGGCCATTAACTGACTGTGGACGGCAATGGAGCCGATGGACAGCATATACAGAAGCACCAATTTTGTCAGCACAGGAGCAATGGTTTGCCAAGCCGAGGCAAAATCGTGACTGCCGCTCTCCAAACAGGCCGAAATAACGGCCAGCACCTTTTGAATGAAAACGGCGGGAATGGAGGACACAACAGCAGCGAAGATGATACAAACGGCACTGATGGACAACAGGACGGGGTTGTCACGTAACAGAAGTAAAAACAGGCGCTTTATGGTGGCGGTTTTCTTAGGCTGCTTGACTTTATTCATCATCCTCACCTGCCTTTGTTTGCTGTTCGTACATATTTTTGTACAGACCGTCAACAGCGATTAAATCCTTGTGTTGTCCGACCTGGGCAATGACACCGTTGTCAATCACCAAAATCAGGTCGGCCTCCATAACCGAGGTGACCCGTTGTGCGATAATCAGTTTGGTGGTTTCGGGGACGTCCTCGGCCATGCCTTTACGAATTAAGGCGTCGGTTTTGGTGTCAACGGCACTGGTGGAGTCATCCATAATCAGTACCTTCGGTTGCTTTAAGAGGGCTCTTGCAATGCAAAGGCGTTGCTTTTGACCGCCGGAAACATTGGTGCCGCCCTGTTCAATATGGGTGTCATACCCGTCGGGGAAACGGCTGATGAATTCATCCGCTTTGGCGATGCGGCAGGCTTTCTTTATGTCCTCGTCGGTGGCGTTTTCATTGCCCCAAAGCAGATTCTCTTTAATAGTGCCCGAGAACAATTCATTCTTTTGCAACACCATGGCCACACCGTTTCGAAGGGTATTCAGGTCATATTCTCTGACGTCAATACCGCCGACCTTGACACTACCCTCTGTAACATCATATAAACGGGCAATCAGTTGTACAAGCGAGGTTTTTCCGGAACCGGTGGAGCCGAGAATACCCACCGTCATACCGCTTTCTATGTGTAAATCAATATTGCTTAAGGCGTGCTTTTCGGTCATTTTGCCGTAGTCAAAAGTGACATGATCAAAGTCGATTTGACCGTTTTTAATGTTCTTAACGGTCTTTTCCGGATTGGATAGCGTGGGGGTTTCGCTTAATACCTCGTGAATACGCTGAATGGATTCAGCCGAGATGGTCAAAATGACATAGATCATGGAAATCATCATCAAGTTGGCCAAAATCTGAAAGCCGTAGGTTAGCATGGCGGAGATTTCGCCCACATTGACACTGCCGTTTGCAATCACCAGTTTGGAGCCGACCGCCAACACAAAGACCAGGTTAAAATACAAGCAAATCTGCATCAGCGGTGAGTTGAGTGCCACAATGCGCTCAGCCTTGGTGAAATCACGCCGAATATCTTCGGCAGCCGTTGAGAACTTCTTTTTTTCGTAGTCTTCGCGGGAGAAGCCCTTGACCACACGCATGGCACGCACATTTTCCTCAATGGATTCGTTCAGCCGGTCATATTTGCGGAAAACACGCCGAAAAGCCGGCATGGCCTTTCGACCGATCAACCACAGCCCAAAGCCCAATAACGGCACAACCACCACAAAGGAAGTGGCCAAAGCACCGCCCATTATGTAGGCCATCACAATGCAGAAAAGCATCATCAACGGAGCTCGAACCGCCGTGCGGATAATCATCATGTAGGACATCTGCACATTGGTGACATCGGTGGTCATGCGGGTGACCAGGGAAGAAACCGAAAAGCGGTCAATGTTTTCAAAGGAGAAGGTCTGAACTTTTGAAAATAGGTCGTGCCGGACATTTTTGGCAAAGCCGGCTGAGGCCTTGGCGCTGGTATAACCGGCCAAACCGCCAAAGCACAGTGAAACACAGGCCATGGCGGTTAATATTAAACCGGTTTTCACCACAAAGGATAAGGAATAGCCGGCCTGAATGCCGTTGACCAGTCGGGCGGTGATAAAGGGGATTAGGGCTTCGATCACAGCCTCAAAGAAAATAAAAAGAAGCGTCAGAATTGTCGGACGCTTGTATTCCCGAATGCATCGGGAGAACTGTTTAATCATAAAAAGACAGCGACTTCCTTCCGTATGTGCTATATATAATATACCACAAAAACGACTTTTCCGCAAGGTATACAGGTAAAATAAGGGAAAACGGCAGGAAATAGTTGTCTTTGTAAAATACTTTTGGTGCATTTTCCGAATGCGCTGTCGATCAATCGGTTAAACGATTAAAAATATGGTAGACTGGCACAGGAGAGGATTGATAGCGAATAAAGTGGGAAGAAAAGATGACGGTATTGTTACTCATGCTGTTCTGTCTTGGGATGCCAAACGTTGGTTTAGCTTTCTACCGTTTTTTGAGCCGATTTTTACAACAACGAATCCACGCCGATGGTTTCCTGATTCCGGATATGGATAATTCTGGCGCGCAAAACGGCGCATTCCCCGGCAAAATCAGCCTGACTTTGGGTGCCGGCATAGCCGTTCAATCGGGCAATGGACAGTCCGACTTCTTCAACGGCATCGTGGTTGACAAAGGCGCTCAAAAGGTCCTCTTGACGGACATAGTATTCTTCCAGTCGGTCGCAGGCTTCCCGCCCGTTGCCGGCGTAAAAGTCGGCTTCGCATTCATCAAGCAAGGCAAACAACGTTTCACAACGGCTGACAATCAATCGGTTTCCCATGATGCCGGCCGCAGCAAGCAGAATCAGCAGTACGACGGCTGCAATCAATCGTTTCACGAAGCATCCTCCTTCATGACAATCCATTGATTGCCGAGCCTGTCAAGAGTCATTAAAAAAATCTGTGTCACCTTGCGGTTGCCGATTTGCGATAACACTTGTTCCTTGTCGATTTTTAAGGCATGCAAAGAATCCTTTACCCATTTACCGTCGCTGATGACCGGCAACGGCATGGCTTCATCGGCCGGCTCACCGGTGGCCAAATCGCTTACAACGGTGGGGCGGTAGGCCGATTTGGGAATAACGCTTAAATCGCCGTTGACCTCTAAAACGGCATAAGCGATTTGGTCGACTTCAAAATAGCCCTGACCCCGTAACAACTCAATCAAATCAATCACGGTCATGCGCACCTTACGCATGGCGGCCTGGTCAATCACACCGTTTTGAATCACCAATACGCTGGTGCCGCTCATCATTTTGCGGATGGGGGCGAATTTCATTGCCAGCACCGACAAGACAATTTCAAGAATCACCAGCATAAAGATGGCTGCCACGCCGTTGAGCACCGGTTGTGAGGTGTCCTGAAGCGGAATGGCGGCTATTTCGGAGATTAGTAAGGTAACGACCAATTCGTTCGGTTGCATGTCACCGATTTGCCGTTTTCCCATGAGTCGGATGCCCAGTGTGACAAAAAAATAGAGCATGGCTGTGCGAATTAATGTGACATTCATGTATCATCACCGATTCTATTCTTGCCCAAACAAACCGATTCTATAAGTGGTAGAATTGACTTAATGGCTGTCAGTAAGTGAACAGAAAAAACCGACCCTGATGTCGGTCGGTTCTTTTAAGCTGTTTATCATGGGATGACTACGGATTTTCTCGGTTATGGATTCGGTAGGATAAAATCATCAACTGGTCGCCGAAATGGACATTTTCTACCACAACATTCGGGTAAGAAAGGGACAAATCGTAGTGGCTGAAATTCAAAAAGCCGTGAATGCCCAGCTTGATCATTTGGTAGGCCAAACTTTCGGCAGCCTCTTTGGGAATACATAGGACGGCTGCCTGCGGTTTGACTTCTCTGCAAAAATCATCCAAACTGTCAATGTTTTGGATGGGAAAGCCATTGACCGTTTGCCCGATCAGTGATTCCTTGCAATCAAACAGTGCCACCAATTCATAGCCTTTTTCTTCAAAATGAATGTGATTGGCAACAGCCTTCCCCAAATTTCCGAGGCCCACTACAATAATTTTTTTCTTTTCTTCTAATTGCAGAATCTTGCCGATTTCATTCTTTAGGGAAGCAATGTTATAGCCGTAGCCCTGTTGTCCGAAGCCGCCGAAGCAGTTGAGATCTTGGCGAATCTGACTGGCGGTGACGCCCATACGGGCTGAAAGATCAGCTGAACTGATACGAATCATGCCGGCCTCTTCTAAATCCTCTAAAAAACGGTAATAACGAGGCAACCGATTGATAACCGACCGAGAAATAATGTGATGACTCACTTATTTGCACCCTTTCCAAAAGCTATACAATCCTTTTTTCGGTCACAAGCGGCTGAAGAGGATTGCGCCAGTATATACATATTTATTATATATCTATTTTTGCTCTTTTGTCAATCAAAACCGTCTTTTTATTTGACAAAAGCCCCTGTGCAAGGTATACTGAAACAGCAGAAGGAGAGGAACGGCTTATGAAGAAAATCGTCAGTCTTTTGTGTGTATGTCTATTGCTTGTCGGTCTGGCAGGCTGCGGTGGAGCCGAGACCCTGTCGTCGGTTAAAGAGCGTTTGATAAAGGCCTCCTATACCGTACGTGATTATGATGAAGAAATGTTGTCACAGATGTCAACGGATATGTATTCTTACGGAGCCAAAGGCACGCTGACAGGCGGTATAGTGGGCCGCTTACAAGCGACAGGAGACCATGTCATTGTGTTGGCGTTTGAGTCGCACGATGATTTGGAAATCGTTTATCGCAGCATCAAAAAGACGCTGCCTGCCGACGAAAGAATTGACTATTGTGACAATTTATTGGCTTACGGCAGTGAAAAGGCTGTGAGAGCCGTATTTTAGTGGGATTGACTGCTTGCATTCCCTTGTCGGTTATGCTATAATACATTCGTTTTTTATTGCTGAGCGATCATAAGAGTTTAGACGGAGGAACCAGTGTATGTTGGATATTAAATTTGTCAGAGAAAATCCCGAGCTTGTTAAGGAAAACATCCGAAAAAAGTTTAAGGAAGCCAAACTGCCGCTCGTGGATGAGGTTATTCTGTTGGATGAGCAAAAGCGTCAGACCAACAGCCGCGCCAATGAATTGCGGGCCTTGCGTAACAAGGTCAGCAAGGAAATCGGTGCGCTGATGGGACAGGGCAAGCGTGAGGAGGCCGAGCAGAAGAAGCTGTTGGTCAAACAGCAGGCTGACGAGCTGGCGGCGCTCGAGGAGAAGGAAGCCGAATTGGCCGCCTCTTTGAAGGAAAAAATGATGAAGATTCCTAACATTGTCGATCCGTCTGTGCCGGTCGGCAGGGATGACAGCGAGAATGTTGAGGTCGAATGCTTCGGCGAGAAAACACAGGTGGACTTTGATATTCCGTATCACACCGACATTATGGCTCTTTTTAACGGTATTGATAAAGAGGCGGCCGGTAAGGTTGCAGGTGAGGGCTTTTATTATTTGATGGGAGATATTGCCCGCCTGCACAGTGCCGTGACCGCTTATGCACGGGACTTTATGATTGACAAGGGCTTTACCTATTGTATTCCGCCCTTTATGATTCGCTCCAATGTGGTGAGCGGCGTTATGAGCTTTGAAGAAATGGATGCCATGATGTATAAAATCGAGGGCGAGGATTTATACTTGATCGGCACCAGTGAGCATTCCATGATCGGCAAGTTTATCGACAGTGCCACCGATGAGGCCAGCCTGCCGTTGACCTTGACCAGCTATTCTCCCTGCTTCCGTAAAGAGAAGGGTGCCCACGGTATTGAGGAACGGGGCATTTACCGCATTCACCAGTTTGAAAAGCAGGAAATGATTGTGATTTGCAAGCCCGAGGAAAGCATGGAGTGGTTCCACAAAATGTGGAGTTATTCGGTGGAGTTGTTCCGTTCGTTGGATGTTCCGGTTCGCACCTTGGAATGCTGCACCGGCGATTTGGCTGATTTGAAGGTGAAATCCTACGATGTGGAGGCCTGGAGCCCCAAACAGCAAAAATATTTTGAGGTTTGCTCCTGCTCCAATTTGGGCGATGCACAGGCCAGACGTCTCGGCATTAAAATTAAGGCGGCTGACGGAAGTCGTTATTTGGCACATACCCTCAACAATACTGTGGTGGCACCGCCTCGTATGCTGATTGCTTTGCTTGAGAACAATTTGGAATTTGACGGTGAGAAATACAGCGTTCGGATTCCCAAAGCCCTGCAACCGTATATGGGCGGCAAGGAAAAATTGACTTACTGAAAAACAGCCGGGTATCGTTAGGTATCCGGCTTGCTTTTTACGGAGGAGTAAACGGATGGCACGGGATCAAATATTTCCGCTGAACACCTTGGGACTATCCCATCAGTTTATGGCCGCCCACATCCGGCCGGGGCAGTTTTGTATTGACGCCACGGCCGGTAAGGGGCGGGATACGGTCTTTTTATGCGGTCTGGTTGGTAAAACAGGCCGAGTATTGGCCTTTGACATCCAGGCCGATGCCGTACTTCAAACCAAACAGCGGGTAGAGGCCGACGGTTATAGCGAAGTGGCGACGGTTCTTCTCGCCGGACATGAAACCATGGCTGCGTATGCACAGAAGGAAAGCATTGACGGCATTATGTTTAATCTCGGTTGGCTGCCGGGCGGGAATCACCGGGTGTTTTCACAGCCTCAAACAACCATTCACGCCATTCGTGACGGGTTGTCACTTTTGAAACCAGGCGGGGTGATGTCAATCTGCATTTATCACGGCAAAGAAACCGGCACAGCCGAACGCGATGCGCTGTTACCGTTTTTCAAAACGCTCGACGCAAAGTGTTACACAGTCATGACAGTCGAGTTCTCCAATCGCACCGGCGAGATTCCCATTCCCGTATTTATTGTTAAAGAGAAGGCGACTTGAAAGAAAGGCGTTTTAGGCGTCACGAGCTGTTATCATATGTAAAAAGAACCCCACATAGCCTCTTGAACTGACCTATTTGTGCGGACGGCACAAACAGGGTTGGTTGATTGAAGACGGCTGTGTGGGGTTGATGTATATAACCCAAAGGAGTTTATTCTTATAAAACGGCTTGCGCCAAAGCCACCATCACCGGCATGGTGACAATGGAATACAGCGTGGTTGTCGAAACCAGGTTGGCACTCAAGAGGGTGTCACGCTTCTGCTCGGCGGCAAACATAGCGGTCATGGCGGCACTGGGAGCGGCAACCGAAATAACGAGGGAAAGAGCTATGGTTTTGTCCACCGGACAAAGCATAAAAAAGGCGATGGCCGAAAGCGGACAGACAATCAGTCGAAGAATCGACGGCCACAGGGTGCGATGATCTTTGATGGTTTCAACAAGCCGTGATTTTGACAGGAAGTAACCGATGACAAACATGGGTAACGGAGTATTTAGATTGGCAATATGACTGACGGTTTTTGTTACGGCATCGGGAAGAACAAGGCAAGCATTGGTCAAAAAGAGCAACAACCCCACGGGGATGCAAAGGATACAGGGGTTGAGCAGAATCTTACGGGCTGAAATTTTATCGCTGCTGCCGCCCATTAATGCAACACCGTAGCTCCAAATGATGATGTTGAATACAACCACGAACACAGATCCGAAAAAGCAACCGTCCTCGCCGATGATGGCCAGTTGAAGCGGCAGTCCCATAAAGCCGGCATTGCCGAAGATGACGGAAAAACGCTTTACTCGTCGAACCCCGTCATCCTTTGCACCGGTTAGGTAGGATAAGGCAATGAAGAATCCGTGGAATAACAATGCCAGGCCGAACGCCCATAACAGTTGCTTCAGTGCCGTTTTGTCAAACGGACGAATAAAACTGTTCAGTATCATGGCCGGTGTGGCAAATTTTAAGGTCAGATCCGTCAAGCCCTTTGAAACGGTGTCGTTGATTAAATGGGTGCGACCGCACAAAAAGCCGACGAGAACGAGCAAGAATATGATTGAAACCTGCTCAAACACAACCAGAGCATAACTGAGAAAGGATGGCATGAAAGGGATTCCTTCTTTCAAAAGGCAAATAGAAAAAGCACATAAAACGGCGGTTTTGGGCCGCCGTTATTAACAGAACAGAGCAATAGCTCAAAGCACAGCCAATCGGCTGTGTGCCAAGACCGCTTGAGGGTATATTAAATGTTTACGCAAATTTTAATATCGCTGTCGTGGCAGACATGAAACGACATTTCGGGAAATCGGCCCTCAAGCATCCGACACAGCGGCTCTAACACAACATCTTCGCTCGGAAAATGACCGGCATCATACAGGGCGATACCGTGTTGGGAAGCCTCTAAAAACTGATGGTGCTTGACATCGGCTGTGACCAACGCATCGGCGCCGATTTGCTGTGCCAAAGGCAGAAAGTCCGCACCGCTGCCGGAACAAAGGGCGATTTTTTGCAAAACACCGCTTCCGACATATTTGACCGCCGTGTCTAACCGGCGGCCGATAAAGGCGGCAAAATCATCTGCGTCGGTGGGTTCCTTTAATGAACCGCAGCGGATGAGAAAACCGTGTCCGTCATCTACCGGCACAACATTGCACAGACCGAGTGCCTGGGCTAAACAGTCGTTGACCCCATGGGTGCCTATATCCATGTTGGTGTGCATGGATATAACCGATAAATCTTTCTTGATCAAAGAATAGACAAGACTGTCGGCACAAACATTTCGCAGTGGTTCGAAAATGACGGGATGATGGGTGACGATGAGCTGCACACCTAACTCTACGGCACGGTCAAGGACAGTGTTTGTAACGTCCAAAGCCAATAAAACACGATCGACAGGCTTGTTTTGATCGCCGACCAATAAGCCGGGATTGTCAAAATCGCAGGCGTCAGAGAGCGGAAAAAGCTCACACAAATAGGCAAAAATATCGTTAACGGTCATGCTCATGCCTGCTTCTTAAAGGAATCCTTGAGGGCAACAGTCCGGTTGATGATCAGATGCTCGGGGGTGGAATCCGGGTCAAGGCAGAAATAACCCTGTCGCATAAACTGGAAGCCGTCTCCCTGTTTCGCACAGGCCACATCGGGGCCGACTAAACAACCGGTCAGTGTGACGAGTGAATCGGGATTTAAGTTATCTGCAAAGCTGGCAACGCCTTCCTCGTCTGAGGGGTTTTCTACATTGAAAAGACGGTCATACAAACGAACGGTAGCCTCATGGCAATCCTTTTCACTAATCCAGTGCAGGGTGCCCTTGACCTTGCGGCCGTCGGGTGTTTCGCCGCCGAAAGACTGCGGATCGTAGGTGCAATGCACGGTGGTGATGTTGCCGTTTTCATCGGTTTCACAGCCGGCATAACGAATATAGTAAGCACCCTTTAAGCGGACTTCCTTTTCGGGACACAGACGAAAGTACTTGCCGGGAGGATCCAGCATAAAGTCGTCCCGTTCAATATACAACGTTTGGCTGAAGGTCACCGGATAGCGGCCGAGTTCGGGATGATTGGGGTTAATGTCCACCATGATTTGCTCGGTTTTATCGGGGTCATAGTTGTCAATCACCACTTTCAGCGGACGCAATACCGCCATGGCACGGCGGGCGTTTTCGTTGAGTTCATCCCGCACACAGGATTCCAACAAAGCATAATCAATGACGCTGTATGCCTTCGAAACACCGATTTTTTCAACAAAGGCACGAATGGCCTTGGCCGGATACCCACGACGGCGCATACCGCAAATGGTGGCCATACGGGGATCGTCCCAACCCGATACCAGTCCGTCGGTGACCAACTTTAAGCACTTACGCTTACTGGTTAGGGTGTAGTTGACATTCATCCGGGCAAATTCAATCTGGCGGGGCGGTTTGGGAATATCCAACGCTTGTAAAAACCAGTTGTAAAGCGGACGGTGGTTTTCAAACTCCAAGGAGCAAAGCGAATGGGTAACACCCTCCTTGGCGTCCGAGAGCGGATGGGCAAAATCGTACATGGGATAGACGCACCATTTATCACCTGTGCGGTGATGATGAGCCTTCATGACACGGTAAATAATCGGGTCACGCATATTCAAATTAGACGAGGTCATGTCGATTTTAGCACGCAACACCAGTGTGCCGTTGTCAAATTCACCGGCCGTCATACGGGCAAATAAATCCTTTGTTTCGGCAATAGGACGGTTGCGGAAGGGGCTTTCTATGCCCGGCTCGGTCAGTGTGCCACGGTATTCACGAATTTGTTCTTGCGATAGCTCGTCCACATAGGCCAAGCCTTTGTCAATCAGCTTTAAGGCACATTCATAGATATAATCAAAGTAATCCGAGGCATAGTACACATGATCCCAATGGAAGCCGAGCCACTCGATGTCTTCCTTAATGGCATCCACATATTCTGTGTCTTCCTTGGTTGGGTTGGTGTCATCCAAACGCAGATTGCAGGTGCCGCCGTACTTTTCAGCCGCTTGGAAGTCAATGCAAATGGCCTTGGCATGGCCGATGTGCAGATAACCGTTCGGCTCAGGCGGAAAACGGGTCTGAATGTGAGTATAGACACCCTCATCCAAATCCTTATCAATAGCATCGTAAATAAAGTTGCTGGCCGGTTTAACGATTTCGTTCAATTCCTTTTCTTCCATACTGTTCCCTCAATTCATCTTGTTGATGGCCTCATCCAATCGGGCCATCACGATTCTTTCGCCCAATACTTGCATGATGCTGCATAAATCCGGCGTGTTTCTCCGGCCGGTCACAGCCACTCGCAGAACACTGCTTAAGTCGCCGGCGTGACCCTTGAAACGGTCCGGTTCGGCCTTATACGCCTTGGTTTCGGCAGCAAAGCCCAACCTCGGACAAAGAGTCTTGATTTTCTCAAACCAAGCCTGTCGGTCATCGGACGGGTCCCAAACGGACTTATAGGCCTGCAAAAAGGCTTTGGCGCTTTCCTTGTCGCAGATGTCGCTTATGTCATAGCAGGGGACATACAATTCATCAAAAAAATACGAGAAATAGTCCTTGGCATCCTTAAACCGAGCCAAATCCTTACGGGGCTTGGCCGTGTCACGATCAATGGACACCATGGCGGCGGTGTAGGCAGGATCTCTTTTCAATAGCTTGGCAAAATCCGGGTCAAATTCCTCGGCCCAAGCCGTCAGCTTTTCACACATAACGGCACCGCTGAAACGGGACATCACATTTTTGCTGACGTCAATCAGCTTGTTTTGGTCAAAGAGCGCACCCGAAACACTCATTTTTTTTAGATTGAATTTGAACTGAGTGTAGGACGCCGTCGGGTTGGTGCGCCGCCAGTCCTCAAAATCAGAGGCGGCAATGGTCATCAAGTATTCTATCACGCTCTGCGGATCATAGCCTTCTTCCACAAAATAGCGAACGGCGGCCTCGGGGTCCTTGCGCTTGGAAATTTTCCGCTTGGCTGAGTTGTCCAATTTCATAATCGGGGAAATGTGAGCATACTTGGGAACCTTAAAGCCCAGTAAACGGAATAGCTGAATATGCTTGGGGGTGGAGGAAATCCATTCATCTCCCCGCATCACGTGGGTGGTTTGCATCAAATGATCGTCAATCACATGGGCAAAGTGATAGGTCGGGATGCCGTCTGATTTCAGCAGAACAAAGTCTTCGTCGTTTTCCGGCATTTCGATTTTGCCCTTAATCATGTCCTCAAAGACAATGCGGTTTTCTTCGTTTCCGGGCGAACGCAGGCGAACCACAAAGGGCTTTCCGCTTTCTATCTCCGCTTTGGCCTGTTCGTAGGTGATGTGACGATGACACGCCCATTCACCGTGATAGCCGGTGCGAATTTTTTGCTGTTCCTGCTTTTCTCTGACCCTCTCTAACTCCTGTTCGGTGCAGAAGCAGGGGTAAGCCAAACCCTCACGAATCAACTGTTTTACATAGGTTTGGTAAATTTCCGCACGGTCGGATTGCTTATACGGGCCGTAATCGCCCTTTTGCGTTTCGCCGCTGACAAAGCCTTCGTCAATGACGATGCCGTAATCGTTCAAACCGCCGATGATATCCTCAATGCCGCCGGTCACCTCCCGCTTTTTATCGGTGTCTTCAATTCTGGTAAAGAAGATACCGCCGGTAGAGGTGGCGGTCAAACGGTTAACCAAAGCGGTGAAAAGAGTACCTAAATGCAAATAGCCGGTGGGACTGGGAGCAATACGGGTGACCCTGGCTCCCTCGGGCAGGTCGCGCTTTGGATACAACGCTTCATAATCTGCCGGTGTTTTGGTGATATGGGGAAGCAACAGCTCCGCCATTTTTTCGTTTTCTGTCATGGTATTGGCCTCCGACGAGTCGGTGTGAACCGGCCGACCCGGTTATTTTTTCAATAATATGTTCAATTCGTCCATAAAGCTGGAAACATCCTTGAATTGGCGGTAAACCGAGGCGAACCGTACATAGGCGACCTCATCCAACCCTTTTAGTTTTTCCATGACCAATTCACCGATATGCTCCGAAGAAACCTCTCGGTCGAGTGAATTTTGAATGGTCAGCTCGATTTCGTCGATCAGGCCGTCCAGCATATTGATGGAAACCGGCCGCTTTTCGCAGGCACGCAACAGACCGTTCATCAGCTTTTGGCGGTCAAACGGCTGTCGGGACTTATCCTTTTTAATGACAATGATGGGCAGACTCTCAATCATCTCATAGGTGGTAAACCGTTTGGTACATTGCAGGCATTCACGCCGACGGCGGATGCGTTCCCCCTCGTCGGTCGGACGGGAGTCGACAACCTTGCTTTCTTCGTAGCCGCAGAAAGGACATTTCATGGATTTTCACCTCATAAACACATCTAAATATACTTAACAATTGTACCATATATAGAGCACGAATACAAGAAAAACTTGTAAGAGAGAGGCCTGTTTCGGCGAAAATTGTTCGCCGGGGCACCTGTGGGAGTCATTCGGCAAAATTTGGGTTGCAAAGACGGTGCGTTATCAGTATAATAAGAGTATCATTTTACGAAAGTAAAGAAAGGTTGTTTTTTATGAGCTTTGATCAAATGAGTGCTCCGAAAACCGGCGAAACCGTGGCCGTGATTCACACCAATAAGGGCGATTTTTCGGTACGACTGTTTGCCGATAAGGCCCCTAAAACGGTGGAGAACTTTACCACTCATGCTAAAAACGGCTATTATAACGGTATCATTTTTCATCGGGTTATCGAAAACTTTATGATTCAGGGCGGCGATCCGACAGGTACCGGTTGCGGCGGCGAAAGCATTTGGGGCGGTTCGTTTGAGGATGAATTCTCCAAGGATCTACACAACTATCGGGGTGCCTTAAGCATGGCCAATGCAGGCCCGAATACCAACGGCAGTCAGTTCTTTATTGTGACGGCCGATGAGGTGCCCGAGAATTTGATGAATCAAATGAAAGACTATCCGCAAATGTTCCCGACCGAATGTGTGGAACAGTACGCCCGTGTCGGCGGCACACCGTGGTTGGACTATCACCATACCGTGTTCGGACAGATTATGGATGGTATGGAGGTTGTGGATGCCATCGGTCATGCGGCGACAGACGCCAATGATCGACCGATTGAAGAAATCAGTATTGTCAGTATCGACATTCAGTGATGGTAACAATAACAATTTAGGGAGGGCTTTTTGTGAAAGGGATTATTTTGGCCGGTGGCAGTGGGACTCGGTTGTATCCGTTAACCATGGTGACATCCAAGCAACTCTTGCCCGTGTATGATAAACCGATGATTTACTATCCGCTGTCCACCTTGATGTTGGCCGGTATTCGGGATATTCTCATCATCTCCACCCCCACCGATTTGCCGAATTTTGAACGGTTGCTCGGCGACGGACATGACTATGGTATTCGTCTTTCCTATGCTGTTCAACCGTCGCCGGACGGACTTGCCCAGGCTTTTTTGATTGGGGAATCCTTTATTGGCAATGATGCCTGTGCCATGGTGCTGGGCGATAATATTTTTTACGGTAACGGGTTTTCCCATACCCTTAAAAAAGCCGCCGAGGACGCCGAGAAAAACGGTCGTGCCACCGTGTTCGGCTATTTTGTCAACGACCCCGAGCGGTTTGGCATTGTGGCGTTTGATCAAAACGGTAAGGCGGTATCCATTGAGGAAAAGCCCAAGAATCCCAAGAGCAACTATGCCGTGACAGGCTTGTATTTCTATCCGGCCGGTGTGAGTGCGAGAGCCGGAAAGGTTGAACCGTCCGAACGGGGTGAACTGGAAATCACCACGCTCAACGATATGTATTTACAGGACGGACTGTTGGATGTTCAACTGCTCGGCCGTGGCTTTGCCTGGTTGGATACCGGCACCATGGACAGTCTGTTGGAGGCCTCCGAGTTCGTCCACATGGTGCAGAGTCGGCAGGGGATTCAGATTTCGGCCGTTGAGGAAATTGCCTATCATAACGGTTGGATTGAAAAAGAAGACCTGCTTTCGTCGGCCAACCGTTACGGAAAGAGTCCCTACGGCAAGCATTTGTTGGCTGTGGCCGAGGGCAAAATCAAGTATTAAGCATGAATCCGACCATTAGTGTAATTATCCCCGTTTACGGGGTGGAAGCATATTTGCAAAAATGCGTGGATAGCGTTCTTTCCCAAGATGAACGGGATTTTGAGATTCTCTTAATTGACGACGGTTCGCCGGACGGTTCCGGTGCGCTGTGCGACCGTTTGGCAAAGACCGATTCACGCATTCGGGTGTTCCATAACGAAAACCACGGCTTAGCCTATTCACGCAATTTCGGAATGCAAAAGGCCAAGGGAACTTATTTTTGCTTTGTGGATTCCGATGATTATGTCCAACCGGATATGCTGTCCTTTTTGCTTAACAAAGCCGAGGACAGCCATGCCGATGTGGTGATGACCGGCTTTTTGTTGGAGATTCCCGGCGGTGCATCCCGCCGTGTCAGCCATGAAGACTGTGTGCTGTCGAGCGAGACGCAGGATGCTTTACTGCCGGAATTAAAGCGCTTGCATTTGATAGATACCTGTGTGGGGAAGCTCTATCGGGCAGATTTTATACAAAAAAACAATCTGACCATGCCGGTCGGCGAGGTCTTTGAGGACACGGCCTTTAACCTGTCCGCCTTGCTGCATGAGCATACCATGGTCTACTATGACCGTTGCTTTTATCATTACATCCAGCGCACGGGCAGTCTGACCAAGCGGTATGACCCACAAAAGAAAGAGTGGCTGTTAAAACGCTATAAGCTGCTTTGCACGGTCTGCCGCGACGCCGCGTTTTGCTCGCTTTACTATCTAAAATCTGTTTTTTCCTGCTTGATGGATTTGTATTTACCGGGTAGCCGCTTATCCGGGCGGGAAATCAAGGCGGTCGTCCGTCAAACCCTGTCGGAACCATCCTTTTCTGCGTGCGCAAAGTCTGCCAAGGGGCAGGGGATGTCTGAAAAAATGATTTGCCTTGCGGCACGCACCGGCAGCGCTTTTTTGATTCGCCTGTTTTGCTATGGAGCGTCCTTTCTCAAATATCGGTGTGTCGGGCTGTTTATGAAGGTGAAGTAACATGATATCTGTTTGTATGGCTACCTACAACGGGGCTCGCTATGTTAAAAAACAGTTGGAAAGCATCCGCACGCAACAAAAGCCGGTGGATGAGGTCATTATCTGTGATGACCGAAGCACCGATGACACCGTTAAGATTTGCGAGACCTTTATTGCGGAGTACGGACTGGAAAACTGGCGTGTGTATGTCAACGAAACTAACCTTGGCTTTTGCCTGAATTTTTTTTCAGCCATTGAAAAAGCACAGGGCGATGTGATTTTTTTAAGCGACCAGGACGATGTGTGGCATGCGGATAAAACCCGTGTTATGTGCGACTGCTTTGAAAAGCATCCCGAATTGACGGTGCTGTCCTCTCGATATGATGTGATTGATGGGGACGACAAGAAGATTGAAAACGCCGGCATTCCGTATTTGGGGGATGTGTTCGACGGCAGCTTAAGCGTTGTTTCGGTGGATTCGCTCATCGGGTGCTCCTACATACGGGGCTTTGCGACGGCTTTTCGGGCGGAATGCAAACCCTATCTCAAAGCCATTGACCTAAAATCCATGATGGCGCATGATTGGCTGATAAATATGATCGGGGCTTTGATCGGGCAATCAGCCGTCTTAAATACCAAGCTGGTGTATTATCGGTTCCATGGGGATAATGTGTCGCTGTCCGATATGAACCGAACCACCTTTTTGGGAGACAGACAAAAGCGACAGCGGGGCTTGCAAGAATCGATTGAGGGGCATACCTATTTGGTCAGCGGTGCCTTTTCGGTGGCGCCCAAGGACAAAAAAGCCATTAAAGCCATGATCCGTTTTGAAAAACGCCGACTGCACTTTTTGCAAAGCAAAAATCTGTTTTTGTTTGTGGGATTACTGTTCTATCTTCGCTGTTATCGGCGGTATTATAAAAGTATTAAAGGTGCTTTTCGGGTCTGGCTGGGCGATTTTTGCTATGCCTTCGGCATCAATTTCAAAAAATAAGAAAAGGGGCTGCTTTTCGGCCGATAATCGTGAAAACAGCCTCTTTGTAAAGAAAACCTTGCTTTTTTAACAAGGCGTGGTATAATACTTACTGTGAACAACAAAATACCCCCGTTGAAAGACTGTGACGGAGAGAGTACCCTTTGCGTGAGATGAAAGCGAGCCGGTGATGGTGTGAGACCGGCGACAGTAGCAAAAAGGCGAAAATCACTCCTGAGTCGTGGGTCGAGGTCGCTTGTGCGATTTAGGCTTCTCCGGATGTTCCCCGTTAGCGGAACCGCATATGTCAGTATGCCGTAATAGGTGGTTGCAGGTCGTTTTCGGCTCTTGTCCTATTATCGGACGGGGTCGTTTTTTGTTTTATCAAAAAGGGAGAGGAAAACGATGTATAACAGTGTATCCGCCAACCTGAATTTTGTGGAAGAAGAAAAAAAGGTCGAAAAGTACTGGAAGGATAACCGTATCTTTGAAAAGAGCATCGACGACCGCAAAAAGGGTAAGCCCTATGTGTTTTATGACGGCCCTCCGACGGCCAACGGTAAGCCCCATATCGGCCATGTGCTGACCCGTGTCATTAAGGATATGATTCCTCGGTATCAGACCATGAAGGGCTGTATGGTACCCCGTAAGGCCGGATGGGATACGCACGGTCTGCCGGTCGAATTAGAGGTTGAAAAGAAGCTCGGCCTTGACGGCAAGGAGCAGATCGAGCAGTACGGCTTGGAGGATTTCATCAAGCACTGCAAGGAAAGTGTTTGGCAGTACAAGGGTATGTGGGAAGATTTTTCCCGTACAGTCGGTTTTTGGGCTGATATGGATCACCCGTATGTAACCTACGATAACGATTATATCGAGTCGGAATGGTGGGCACTGAAAAAGATTTACGAAAAGAAACTCTTATATAAGGGCTTTAAGATTGTGCCGTATTGTCCCCGTTGCGGGACGCCGTTGTCCTCTCACGAGGTAGCTCAAGGCTACAAGAGCGTCAAGGAGCGGTCGGCGGTGGTGCGTTTTAAGGCGGTCAATGAGGATGCTTATTTTCTGGCCTGGACAACCACCCCGTGGACATTGCCTTCCAACACGGCCTTGTGCGTCAATCCGCAGGAAACCTATTTGAAGGTCAAGGCGGCCGACGGCTATACCTACTATTTGGCCGAGGCTTTGGCCGACCGTGTGCTTGGCGAACTGGGCGGCGAGGATAAGCCGGCCTATACCGTGTTGGAGCGTATGATCGGTGAGAACTTAAAGGGTCGTTCCTATGAACCGCTGTATGCCTGCGCCAAGGAAGTGGCCGATAAGCAGAAGAAAAAGGCTCACTTTGTCACCTGCGACGGCTATGTTACCATGAGTGACGGTACCGGCATCGTACATATCGCACCGGCCTTCGGTGAGGATGACTCCCGCGTCGGCCGTGACAACGATTTGCCGTTTGTTCAGTTTGTAGACGGCAAGGGTCACATGACAAGTGAAACACCGTTTGCGGGCCTGTTTGTCAAAGATGCGGATCCGTTGGTGCTGAAGGATCTGGAAAGCCGTCAGCTGTTGTTTGCCGCTCCGAAGTTTGAGCATGATTATCCCTTCTGCTGGCGTTGTGACACGCCTTTGATTTATTACGCCAGAGAGTCTTGGTTTATCAAGATGACGGCGGTTAAGGATGATTTAATTCGCAACAATAATACCATTGATTGGATTCCCGAAAGCATTGGCAAGGGTCGTTTCGGCGACTGGCTGGAGAATGTACAGGATTGGGGCCTTTCCCGTAACCGGTACTGGGGTACGCCGCTGAATATTTGGGAATGTGACTGCGGCTGTCGTCATGCCGTGGGCAGTATTGCCGAACTGAAAGAAATGTCGGATAATTGCCCGGAGGATATTGAACTGCACCGGCCTTATATTGATGCCGTTACCCTGCGTTGCCCCGAGTGCGGCGGTGTGATGAAGCGAGTGCCCGAGGTGATTGACTGTTGGTTCGACTCCGGCTCGATGCCGTTTGCCCAACATCATTATCCCTTTGAGAATGAAGAATTGTTCCATGCCCAGTTCCCGGCCGACTTTATTTCCGAGGCTGTTGATCAGACAAGAGGCTGGTTCTATTCTCTGTTGGCTATCTCAACCCTTATCTTTAACCGGGCTCCGTATAAGCATGTGATTGTGCTGGGCCATGTTCAGGATGAAAAGGGTCAGAAAATGAGCAAATCCAAGGGGAATGCTGTCGATCCGTTTGAGGCTTTGGCCACCTACGGTGCCGATGCCGTGCGTTGGTATTTCTACACGAATTCCGCCCCCTGGCTGCCCAATCGTTTTTACGGAAAAGCCGTGGTAGAGGGTCAGCGTAAGTTTATGGGCACGCTTTGGAATACCTACGCTTTTTATGTTCTGTATGCCAATATTGATGAATTTGATCCGACAAAGTATTCTCTGTCGAATTGCCGGCTTTCGGTCATGGATCGTTGGCTGTTGTCCCGTATGAACAGCATGATTAAGTCAGTGGATACCAACCTTGGCCAGTATCGGATTCCCGAAGCAGCTCGTGCCTTGCAGGATTTTGTGGATGAATTAAGTAACTGGTATGTCCGTCGCGGACGAGAGCGGTACTGGGTATCGGGTATGCCGGACGATAAGGTGGCGGCTTATATGACCTTGTATACGGCGCTGGTGAACACGGCTAAAGTTGCCGCCCCCATGATTCCGTTCATGGCTGAAAGCATTTACCGTAACTTGGTTGGCTCGGTTGACAAAACGGCCCCCGAAAGCGTGCATTTGTGCGATTTCCCGACGGTGGATGAGCAGGCGATTGACACGGCTCTTGAGGACGAAATGAAGAGAGTGTTGCAGATTGTTGTGTTGGGACGGGCGGCTCGTAACGGTGCCAATCGCAAAAACCGTCAGCCGCTTGCTACCATGTATGTGCAGTGCGACACACCGTTGAACGATTACTGTGTTGCCATTGTACGGGATGAACTAAATGTGCGAGAGGTTGTCTTTACGCAGGGCGAAACCGATTTGGTCAGCTATAACTTTAAGCCGCAGTTGCGTACGGTTGGGCCTAAATACGGCAAACAGCTCGGTGAAATCCGCACTGCTTTGACCGGATTGGATGGCGTTGCCGCTAAAAAAACCTTGGATGAAACCGGCCATCTGATCTTTGACTTTGCCGATGGGCAAGTGGTGTTGACGGCCGATGATTTGTTGATTGAAACGGCCCAGAAAGAGGGACTTTACACCGTCAGCGATAACGGCGTTTCGGTCACGCTGGATACGGTGCTGACAGAAGAACTGATTGAGGAAGGTTATGTGCGTGAACTGATCAGTAAGATTCAAACCATGCGTAAAGAGGCCGACTTCTGTGTGACCGATCATATCACTATCACGTTAGACGGTGATAAGGCTGTGACACAGCCTGCCGAAAAGAATCGGGCGTTGATTTTGGCCGAAACTCTCGGTGAAACTTTGACCATCGGCCCGGCCGGAGAGGACGCTTACGCTAAGGAATGGGATATTAACGGTGTTAAGACCCTGTTAAGTGTCAAAAAAGTATAAGAATATTCATCCGGACGCTTTCCAAGCCAACGGGCAGTGCGGAAGGCGTCCGGAAAAAGCCGTGCAATACGGTAAAAAATCCCTTGACTTTTAGAGAGCAGTAGGATATAATGGTCAAGTCGTTAGAAAAATACTGATTTGGAGAGATGGCTGAGCTGGTCTAAGGCGCACGACTGGAAATCGTGTAACGGCTAATACCCGTTCAGGGGTTCGAATCCCCTTCTCTCCGCCATAACGGGACATCCGTTTTGATACAATGCGTATCGAAGCGGGTGCCCGTTTTTTTGCAGAAGCCCCTGTTTACAAGGGTTATCCTATACCATTTAACGAAAACAGGCTCTACGGTAACCAAGGAACGGTCGCTGTAGAGCCCTTTTGTGTGTTGCGTATGAAATGTTTAATCAAAGGTCTATGGGGTCTGCATAGCATAAAAGGAATCGTTTGAAAGTGAAACAAAGATGCCACCGCAAAATGGTTACCCCAATTCTCGTTACGCCTTTTTGTTTTTTTACATCTCTCTCGGTTTTCCACGCTTCGTACTGTTTGACGTTTTCCGGGTCAGAATAGAATTTTCGACAAGCCTCTCATGTTGCCCTTGCTCTTTTCGCAAAAGCGTGATATACTAAAAAGGTAAAAATCGATCGAAAGGAACCATATTTATGACGATTACCAAAGACATACGCTATGTAGGCGTGAACGATCATGAAATCGACCTCTTTGAAGGTCAATATACTGTACCGAACGGTATGGCTTACAATTCCTATGTGGTTCTAGATGACAAGGTTGCCGTCATGGATACGGTTGACCGTCGTTTTACCCACGAATGGCTTGATAATTTGGCCGGCGTGTTAGGCGGCCGCAAGCCTGACTATCTCATTGTGCAACACATGGAACCCGACCACTCGGCCAACATCACCCAGTTTATGGCGGCCTATCCGGAAGCTATCTTGGTTTCTTCGGCCAAGGCCTTTGTCATGATGAAAAACTTTTTCGGCACCGACTTTTCACAGCGTTGCATCGTGGTTGGGGAAGGAGATACTCTCTGCCTGGGGAAACATACCCTAACCTTTGTCACGGCTCCGATGGTACATTGGCCGGAGGTTATCGTGACCTATGACAGCACCGATAAAGTCCTTTTCTCGGCCGACGCCTTCGGTAAGTTCGGCGCCCTTGATGTTGAGGAAGACTGGGCCTGCGAAGCGCGCCGTTACTATTTCGGAATTGTGGGTAAATACGGTGCCCAGGCGCAGGCGCTTCTCAAAAAAGCGGCCGGCCTTGCGATTGAAACAATCTGCCCCCTGCACGGTCCCGTGTTAACCGAAAATCTCGGCTATTATCTCGACCTCTATCAAACGTGGTCGACCTACGGCACTGAAAGCGAAGGCATTGTGATTGCCTATACTTCCGTTTACGGCAACACCAAGAAAGCGGTCGAAATGCTTGCAGAGCAACTCAAAGCCAAGGGGTGCCCCAAGGTTGCTGTGACCGATCTCGCCCGTGACGATATGGCCGAAGCGGTCGAAGATGCTTTCCGTTACGGTAAAATCGTGCTGGCCACAACCACCTATAATGCCGATATTTTCCCCTTCATGAGGGAGTTTATCCATCACTTAACCGAGCGCGGCTTCAAAAATAAGACCGTGGCCCTTATCGAAAATGGTTCGTGGGCTCCGATGGCTGCCAAGACCATGAAAGCCATGCTTGAAGGTTGCCAAAACCTCACCTTTATCGAGCCGGTGGTGCGTATCACCTCGGCTTTGAACGAGCAAAGCAAACAGCAAATTCAAGATCTCGCCGCCGAACTCTGCCAGGAATATGTGGCACAAAACGGCGAAACCGCTAACAAAAATGATTTATCAGCGCTCTTTAAGATCGGATACGGTCTTTATGTGGTCACCTCAAATGACGGCAAAAAGGACAACGGACTCATTGTCAACACCGTTTCACAGGTATCGGATTCTCCCAATCGCGTGGCGGTTTGCATCAATAAGCAAAACTATTCGCATCATGTCATCAAACAAACCGGTGTCATGAATGTCAACTGCCTCTCGGTGGAGGCTCCGTTTAAGGTCTTCGAGACCTTCGGTTTTCAGAGCGGTCGCACGGTCGACAAATTTGCCGGCTGTTCGCCTCTGCGCGCCGATAACGGACTCGTTTTCCTGCCCAAATATATCAACGCCTTCCTCTCACTCAAAGTGGAACAGTATGTCGATCTCAATACCCACGGTATGTTTATTTGTTCGGTTACCGAGGCGCGCGTGATTGCAGATAAAGAAACCATGACCTACACCTATTATCAGGAACATGTAAAACCGAAGCCCCAAACCGAAGGGAAAAAGGGCTGGGTGTGCAAAGTCTGCGGTTATGTCTATGAAGGAGATGAACTGCCCGAGGATTTTGTTTGCCCGCTTTGCAAACACGGAGCGGCCGATTTTGAGCCGATTCAACACTAAAGAAAGGAGAAACCGTTATGAAATATGTTTGTGATGCTTGCGGTTGGACTTACGATGAGGTCTTGGGCGATCCGGAAAACGGCATTGCTCCCGGCACCAAGTTCGAAGATCTTCCCGAAGATTTCGTTTGCCCCCTGTGCGGTGTAGGCAAGGATATGTTCTCGGCAGAATAAGCCGGAAACAAGAAAAGCCGATCATTCGCTGTGTGTTCTAAAGGATCGTTTCAAAATAACATAGAATACACGAACAAAACCGGAAAAAAGTAACCCGATAGATTCGCAGGAGATGCGATTCTACCGGGTTTTCTCTATGTCGGGTATATTTCTCTCACACATTTGTCTTTGGCTGCTCTTTTTGATACAATGATCTCACAATAAGGGCAAAAACTTATGAAAGATCAAAAACGAATTTTGAAACTTGATGATTTCCTTCGGAGATTACTGATCAATTACCCTAACAAAGCAAGAACACTGTTTTCAAGCGAAGAAAAACCTATTGAGGATGTAGATGATCTACGTATTAGGGCGGTCAAAGAAAAGACGAAAAAAATAGAATATGGTGATAAAAGATAAGTTGTTAAAAGGATTGGGGGTTAGGGGCAGTGGCATTACAGTTATCTTAAAAAGCACTCCCTTACTTTTTTATATCCAATATTCCTTTTATTGATTTTTCAGCAGTACTTTTGTTGCCCGATCAAAAATGCCGTGAATTTTTGCAATCAACGCTCCGTAATTGACCATGGGGATATGGTTGATGGCTGCTTTATCAATTCTGCTTTGCATTTCTTTTTGATTAAGCATACATCCGCCGCAGTGAACGATCAAAGAATACTCGGATAAATCATCGGGAAATTCTCCTCCCGAAGTAAAAGAATAAATCGGTTTAACACCGGTATATTGTTCTATCCACGCAGGAATTTTCACCGTGCCGATATCTTCACACTGTCTATGATGAGTGCAACCCTCGGAAATTAAAATTTTGTCGCCGTCTTTAATGGTATCAAGTGCATTTACATTTGATATCAGGCTCGAAAGAGTACCCTTGTATCTTGCAAATAACAGAGAGAAGGAAGTAAGCGGGATATCTTTGGGAGTTATTTCCGCAACTTTTTCAAAGTCTTGCGAGTCCGTAACGACAAGCTTCGGTTTCACGGCAAGTTTATCTAAAGTTTCTTTTAGTTCACTTGTCTGACAGGTTACGGCAATTCCGTTAAAATCAAGCACTTCTCTGAGAGTCTGCTGTTGAGGCAATATCAATCTGCCTTTTGGAGCGGCCGAATCAATCGGAGTAACCAGAACAACAATATCTCCTTTTTCAAACAAATCGGAAAGAATGTATTTTTCCGGCTTGGTTTCGCTGATGATATGGGCAAGCATTTCCTTTAGTTCGTATATGCCGATATGATTTACTGAACTTGTCATCACTTCGTTCTTCTCTGTAGGAAAATCCTTGTTGCAAAGATCTGCTTTGGTATAGGCAATGACAAAGGGCAATTTCTTTTCCTTCAGGAGTTTAACAAAATCTTTATCCTGCTTTGAAACACCGCAATTGGCATCAACAACCAAAACGGCAATATCGGTTTTGGCAAGGATTTCCTTGGTTTTTACAATTCTTTTTTCACCCAGCAGTCCCTCGTCATCAAATCCGGGAGTATCAATGATAACAACCGGGCCGAGAGGTAATATTTCCATGGCTTTCTTAACGGGATCTGTGGTTGTACCTAACACCTCTGATACAATACTTAAATTCTGACCCGTAACGGCATTGACAAGACTTGATTTGCCGGCATTTCTCTTTCCGAAAAATGCAATGTGTGTTCTTTCGCCAGAAGGCGTATTGCTTAAACTCATGGTTCTTCTCCTATTCTAAAATCAGGTTTCTTCCTGTCATATTGGCAATCTTGAAAATATGTGTAGGACCCGTAATGTTTCTGTCATCGATGACTCTAAAACTCTTGGCATCGGCATCACAGAGCAGATCAAAAAACAATACATTTGCACCGGCATTGATGGCCGCCATGTTGCCGTCTATATCGGAGAGACCCTTTGTCATATCAACACCCGGTTGTTGTGCAGTAATATTTACACGGGGCATCATCAGTCTTAGAATGGCGATTTCTTTGTATAATGTCAAAAGGTCTCCCCGCTTTTTCTTTTCAGCAAGAGGTGTGTTTAACGCGGGTAAATAGGGAATAATCGGGGCCCAACTGATATCCAGTTTTTTCATCAAAAGGATATCGTCGGCAAGCTCGTCCATCGACTGACCCGGCCAATCAACTATGTTACCGGATGCTAATTTCATCCCTATACTCTTGATGTATTCAATGGATTTCATTCGTTTTTCAAAGGTTGTTGATGGATTAAGATCATTAAAACTCTTTGGATTTGACATTTCGAATTTTAGCACATATTCATCGACACCGGCATCTTTAAGCTCGTCAAATTGGCTCTTTTCAAATTCGCCGCAAGCAAGACTGACAAACATGTTTTCTTCTTTAAGCTTGCTGACAATTTTTAAGATGTTTTCAAAACCGTATTTCGGATCCTCGCCTGAAATCAGAAAAGTGCGTCTGAAACCATTGTTTTTAGCCTCTACACAAGCATGAATGACGTCTTCCGGCTCTATTCTGAATCTATGAATGCTGTTGTTTTTGGCCCTCATCCCACAGTAAAGACAATTGTTTTTGCATATGTTGCTATATCCCATCATGGATGTAACAAGTAAATTTCCGGACAATGCATCTTTTGAAGCTTTTTGCGCTTGTGGTATGATCTCTTTTTCAAAAGTCTCCTGCGGCATTGAAAGGATTTCAATAACTTCGCTTTTTGATTGAATGTTCATGATTTTGTCTCCCAATGTATCAGTTTATTCCCAAGGAATTCAGCTTCCGATGTATCGTGGGTTACCAATATGACTGTTTTCCCTTTGGTTTTTTGCTTGATTGTGTTCATCACCGATTGCTTAAGCTTTTCATCAAGTCCCCTTAAAGGTTCATCCATAATCAGTAAGTCATACGGCGCACATAATGCTCTTGCTATTGCAACGCGCCGTTTCATACCCCCGCTTAATTCACGGACAGGCTTGTTCATTGAATCTTCCAGACCGAATTCCGTGAGCATTTCTATAATGGTTTTTCGGGGCACAGACTTTCCTACAACAAACTTAATATTGGAAACAGCTGTATAATTTTCACTTAAACGGTCTTCTTGAAAGACAAATGAGAGCCTTTTAGCATCCGATATTATTTCGCCCTCATCCGCCGTTTCAAGCCCGCTGATAATACGCAGTAAGGTGGTCTTTCCGCAACCGGATGGTCCCATAATACAGGTGGTTATTCCTTCTTCAATGCAGAGAGATAAGTCAGAAAGTATCTGTTTGTCGCCGAACGCTTTTGAAATCTGTTTTATGTTAATATGACTCATATTTGTTCAATCCTCCTGAACAACCGTACCAACAGTAAAACAAACAGTTTTTCCGAAAAGGCACTTACAAAGACAATCACTACCGTCCAGGCCAGTAAATCTGCATTTTGAAAATAGATTTTTGATTCATATAGTTTTTCACCGATTGAACCTTTAACAATTCCTATTACTTCTGCGGCAACGCCGGCTTTCCAAGCCATACCTACCGCAACATTGCACGAGGATATTAAAAAAGGTTTTATGCTCGGCAAATAAATATATAGAAATCTTCTTTGAAACGGCACATGGTAGAGTTTTCCGACTTCTGCAAGCTGTTTATCTGCATTTTTCATTCCCTGTAGTACATTAGAATAAATAGCCGGAAAAGCAATCAGGAAGGCGATGATTACCGTGAGCTTTTCATAATCAAGCCAAATAAGACACAAAATGATAAATGAGGCGACCGGTACTGACTTTATAACACTTACAAAAGGCCATAGAAAATATTCAATAAGGTGATAGCGTGAAGCCGCTATTGCCAAAAGAATACCTAAAGAAAATGCGCATAGAAATCCGATTCCAATACGAGCAAACGAAAACAAAACCGTTTTGATAAAATCGTTTTCAAAAATCAGTGTTGATAACCGTTTAACCACCGAAATAGGTGAAGCAAGCAGAAAGTCAGCACCAATCACTATCGACAGCACCTGCCATAATGTAAGCAGAAAAAAGACTGAAATAAATTTGTATAGTACTTTTTTATTCATACATCAAAAAGAAATCGTCTCCCGGAAGAGTTCCGCCCACAGAGGCAGGGTTCTGGTCGAACAGCACTTTGAAATAACCGAGAACCGACTGCTTCATGTTGTCATTGGTGATGCAAACAATATTACATTGCGGCAACGCCTTTTTTGCAATAGCCGCTTTAACGATATCATATTTTTCAATAAGTTCTGAAGCTTTATCAACATTTTCCTTTACATACTTTGTTGATTCCGCATATTCTTTCAGAAACCTCTGAACGGCCTCCGGATTATTTTCGGCGAACTTTGAATTCACAATAATTCCTGCCGTAATAAATTTACTGTCAACACCGAGTTTTTCCCATTCGGCATATAAGTCGACCGCCACACGCAGCGTTTGAATTTGAGTTTGAGCTACTGTTACAAAAGGTTGGGGAAGCATAGCAATGGCATTTTCTTGAGTGGCCATGGCGGCAACCGTTTCCGTCGGCTCGCTTTTCCATACGATTGTAACATCCTTGGCAATATCCAAACCGCTCTGGCTTAACAAATAGGCAAGTACATATTCAGGTGTAGAACCTTTACCGGTTGCATAGATCGTCTTGCCTTTCAAATCAGAAAGCGTGTTGATTGTATTGCCGTTCTTTTCAACAATATAAATGGCACCGAGCATATTGACGGCAATCATTTTTACTGCGCCGTTGGATTTGTTATAGAGAACCGCTCCGAGATTGGCAGGAACCGCTAAAATATCAAGTTCTCCCTTCAAAAGTTTAGGCGTAAGTTCATCTGCCGAAGCGGCCATGGTAAACTCGTAATCATTTTCTGTTTTTCCGTTTTCGTCATCATCCAGAAGCTTTACCATACCCATAGAGGTCGGTCCCTTAAGCCCCCCCAAACGCACAATAGCTCTCTCACTTTTGGTTTCGTTGGTATCACTTGTGGTATTTTCAGCATGATGGGAACACCCTACAACCGACAAAACCATAAGCATTGTTAAAAGAATGGATAGTATTTTTTTCATGATTAGTCCTTCTTTCTTATGAGTATGGTAGAAGTATAACAAAAATAAAAGAAAAACATCGTTGCAATTGCAACGATGTGTTTCCGATTCTGTCAAAATTTCATAATGAAGTGATTTTTCGAATAATCGATCAAACCATCTTTTTTCATATTGGATAATTCTCTTGACAAGGCACTGCGGTTTGTTCCAAAATATATGGCCATTTCTTCCCGTGAAAGAGATACATCAAGATGGTTATCCTTTGCATGGCGCTTGGAAAACGTTAAAAAAGTGATTATTTTTTCCCGTAGAGAAAGTTTAGACAGAATTTGGATTCTATTGTTCATTAACAGGGTTCTTGTGGCTAACATTTCAACAAACCGTCTTTCAAGGGCTTTAACTTGATTAGAATGAATGCCAATAAAAAGCTTTTTTGGTGAAAGCCAAATGACGCCGGTATCTTCTGCCGCACAAATATAGATTCCTGAATGATCACGTTTCAAAAAACAAAGCGACTCTCCAAATGTCTTTCCGGCTGTTACTTCTGCCATAATGGCCGTATTTCCTTCAAGGTCATCAATCATAACCTTTATTCGTCCGAATACCACTAAACCAAAACTCTCAAGTGCATCTCCGCAATGGAGCAAATATTCGTTTTTCTTATACGATAAGAACTTATAATTCAATAATTCAAGCGACTGAATCATGTCGTCTTTATTGTTATCTGAAAACAATGGACAATGATTGATTTCACCGTAGTACTTTTCGACAATTTTTATTTCTTTGTCCATGAGGTTTACCACCCTTTCTTTACATTTTTTGAACAATCACTTCAAGAAGGACGAAATGACCGTTCCCGGCATGGCTCATACCGCACCCAACATTCTTGCCGTTTTGTTGCCCAGATAGGTAGTGCAGTTGATAGCGATGGGATTGTGTGGATTCACAAAACCGCTGTATCTCTTTGTGCGGTGACTGTGATATCAAATGAACTCCTGTTCATGATGCAAACAGCAGGGAAAAGAAAAATATCTCGCTCGAAAGGCGTACCGTTTAATCTCTCTGTTGTCCTGGGATACAGCAAAAGATCAGGACTGACCGGATCATACAAGAATCAGTGCGATGCAGTCGGTAGAGCCATGATGCAGCCTTTTTTCCTTATGAACATTGCAACGACAGCAGAACCTTTGAAGCTTGCTCTGCTTCGTTGTATCAAGTTTATCCCAAAAGGGTAGTATGTTAAGTGATTGATCAGCCAATCTCCCTTATCATTCAAAGTATATCAATGTTTTGGGCATACGTCAAATAAATTATTGACATATGTTCGTTATCAAGGTATATTATTTGGTGAGGAGATTTGAAACAATTGGTTTATGGATAAGGCAGACTTATCGCAGAAGGAACGCTGCGGACATTACTCCTCAATTCCTCGGTGTTCTGTCAAAGGCGGTTGCAAAATCGGCTCGGCTTATGGCAGAGGACTTATGCCGAGAAGTAGGCTTTATTCTTCCTCAAAGGGCAAACACCAAAGAAATTCTCAACTCATTAAAATGTATCCCGATAGTCCCACCGATGTGGTGGTATACCTGCTAAAAAGTATTCAATAAACAAAAATATTAAAAAGAAAGAGGTAATAAAAATGGCTAAATGGAAATGTTCAGTATGCGGTTATGTTCACGAAGGTGTTACTTCCCCCGAAACCTGTGCTGTTTGCAAACAGCCGAAAGAAAAATTTGTAAAAATGGAGGAAGAGTCCAAAAATCCTTATGCCGGTACCAAAACCGAAAAGAATCTTTGGGAGGCATTTGCCGGCGAATCACAGGCAAGAAACAAGTATACCTACTTTGCAAGCGTAGCGAAGAAGGCGGGCTATGAGCAGATAGCGGCACTGTTCCTGAAAACAGCCGAAAACGAAAAGGAACACGCAAAGCTGTGGTTTAAGGCTCTCGGAGAACTTGGCGATACCGCCGAAAATCTCCTTCATGCCGCTGAGGGCGAAAATGCAGAGTGGACCGATATGTACGACCGGATGGCAAAAGAAGCCGACGAAGAAGGCTTCCACGATTTAGCCGAACAATTCCGTGGCGTTGCCGCTATCGAAAAGGCGCACGAAGAAAGATACCGTGCTCTGCTTAACAACGTTGAAACCAAAGCCGTATTTGAGAAGTCCGGCGTAACCGTTTGGGAATGCCGGAATTGCGGACATATTGTTGTCGGCACCGCTGCTCCCGACACTTGCCCTGTATGTAAGCATCCGCAGGCCTATTTTGAAGTTCGCAAAGAAAACTATTAAAGGAGGACATACAATGAAAGAAAAATTTTATATCTGCCGCCATTGCGGTAACCTAATCGGACTCATCCATGACGCAGGTGTTCCTATGATGTGCTGTGGGCAGAAAATGGAAGCACTTATTCCGAATACCACTGAAGCTGCAGGTGAAAAACATCTGCCGTTTGTAACTGTAGAAGACGGTGCTATTCATATTAATGTCGGTGAAGTAAACCACCCGATGACCGATGAACACTACATTCAGTGGGTGTATGTTGAAACCGAAAAAGGCGGTCAGCGCAGAGCCTTTAAGCCCGGAGATGCACCGGAAGTAACTTTCTGCATTGGCGAGGATAAACCCATTGCCGTTTATGCTTACTGCAATCTCCACGGGCTATGGAAAACCGAAATCAAATAAAAACGTTATCGCCTGCTGATACTCTCGGCAGGCGATTTGCCTGTTTCTATATGGTTGTTTCAAAAATTATATAGAGATAAACCGCATCGGTATTAAGCAAAGGGAACCGTTGTGCCATGATAGTCCCACAGAACTCTTTTCTCTTAAAAAAGTCAGGTATGATTAACGGTTATCATGGCTCTGATACGGACGCTATTCGGTATGACTATGCTAATCCAAAGGGTAAGCATGGATGATGGCTTTGCCCGTAACAAAGTTTGATTGCAACTACCGTTGTGCATCCTTAAGTGGTAGAGTATTAGGCTGTTTACCGAAGAATATTTTGAATGAAAATACGGTAATGCCATGAGACATATTAAGGTAAAACCTGTGTGGGATAAAAATAAATACCATTTTTTATTTCACATCAAATGGTTTTATGATATACTGTAATCGTAATGACTATAGAATATCGAAACGCTAGAAAGCGTTTCGAAAAGCCGATTTTATCGGCTTTTGCAACTTCAAATACGCACTGTTTTTGAAGTTGCTCTATATTCATTGCAATGGTATCGGCAAATTTTCTTTGAAAATTTGCCATCACAAATCGAAGATTTCGTGTCGAAATAGTGTATTTAACCACTATTTCGACTATCTATAACCATTATAACAGAGGTGATACTATGAATTTATTGCATATGAAATATGCGCTTGTCATTGCAGAAACCATGTCAATTAACAAAGCGGCCGATGAGTTAATTGTCGGCGCACCGGCACTGAGTCGTGCTGTAAAAGAACTGGAAAGCAGTCTTGGTGTCACTCTTTTTGAACGCAGTCCAAAGGGTATGTTTTTAACACCCGACGGTGAGTTGTTTGTTCGGTATGCCAAGAAAATACTAAAGCAAGTGGATGATATTGAGTCTGTTTTTAAGGATGGGACCACCGCAAAGGAGCAGTTTTCTATTTCCGTTCCGCGCGCAAGCTATGTGGCTTTGGCTTTTGCAGAGTTTTCCAAAAAAATTGCAAAAGATTCTGAAACCGAACTGTTTTACAAAGAAACCAACGCTTACCGCGTTATCAATAATATTCTAAAAGAAGATTACAAACTGGGAATTTTAAGGTATAGCGAACAGTACGACGGCTATTACAAAACCATGATGAAAGAAAAAGGCCTTACAGGCGAACTGATTACCGAGTTTTCGTATGTGCTTATTATGAGTAAAAAAAGCCCTCTTTTGAAAAAAGAAAACATTGTTTTTGATGACCTGAACGGCTATACCGAAATTGCTCATGCCGATCCGTATGTACCTTCCTTGCCATTATCAGAAGTCAAAAAAGATGAACTTCCCGATCATGTTGGCTGTCGAGTGTTCGTTTTTGAACGGGCAAGTCAATTTGAAATTCTTTCAAAAAATCCCAATTCCTATATGTGGGTTTCGTCTATTCCAAAAGATTTGTTAGATCGATACGGTCTTGTCCAAATCAGATGCACCGATAACAAGAGACAGTATAAGGATATATTGATTCACAAAGAGGATTACAGCCTTTCAAAACTTGACAAACTGTTTGTGGAAGAACTCATCAAAGCAAAACGGGAAATATTCACGCAGTCATAATGAAGAAGCGGATGGTGGCATCAGATATTCGCCACCGTGCCTATGGCTGCGAAAAAGTGTTCGAGCGTTATAAAGCCGAAAAGGCACACCGTTCCATTGTTCTAAAAACAGTGAACTTGTTTGCAAAAATCTTGAAGGACAAGCATACAACCGATTTTAATTTTAACAATGCTGAGTTGAATTTTCGGCAATTCCCAATCGTATAGTCTTGTGGTATGGTATTATCAAAAGGACAATCCTCCTTTTAACTGCGTGTTATTTTGCTGATTTTCACACGCATGAATACAGATGTCTTCGTCCATAACGATCAGTCCGCCGGGTCACGTCAAACCGAAAGAACTGAAACGAAAATATCTGTCAACGGTCGCCAAAAAAGGCGGCCGTTTTTTCTATAAAAAATATCATCCTCACCTATATCGATAAATGAAATACCGAATTGAGAAAGTGGCAATTGCTCAAACGGCAACTATTTGTTAAAATAATAACAAAGATAGGAGGTGCGAGTTTGAGAGGGTGCGACATATCAAAAGCCACGCTCGGCAGAATACCGCAATATTTGAAATACTTGATATCTTTATCAAATATCGACCATATATCAGCAACCGCTATTGCCAAGAACTTAGGCTTTGGAGAAGTTCAAGTTCGTAAAGATTTAGGGTGCGTTTGCGGCAAAGGAAAGCCCAAAATCGGGTACGTTCGAGAAGAACTTATTGAAAGTCTGTCACGGTTTTTAAGCTGTGAACAAGGAAACGCTATCATTGTCGGTGCAGGAAAGCTCGGAACGGCCTTACTGGAATATGACGGATTTCGTGAATACGGTATTCAAGTTTCTGCCGCGTTTGACAAGAGATTATTCTCCGAACAAATAACGGAATCGGGCAAAAAAATCTATCCGATTTCAGATCTCACCGAATACTGCCAAAACAATAAGATTGATATTGGAATTATAACAGTACCGCCTGAAAGCGCCCAAAAGATTTTGAATCTGCTTTGTGAAAACGGAATCAAAAACATATGTTGTTTTGCTCCGTGTAAATTATATACACCATCAGATGTAACGGTTCAATATGAAAACTTAGCGTTATCATTAGCATACTTGAAATCACATATCAATAGGTAAATCATTAGGAGGTAACAATATGGAAACCAAAGAAAGAAGAATTGTTGACAGCGTGGAGGCCCTGGAGGAAACCCTGAAAAGCGTCAGAGACGCACAAAAAATCTTCGCCACTTATTCGCAGGAACAAGTGGACCGGATTTTCAAAGCCGCGGCCATCGCCGCCAATATGGCTCGTATCCCCCTTGCTAAAATGGCAGTGGAAGAAACGGGAATGGGTGTTGTAGAAGATAAGGTTATTAAAAACAACTATGCCGCTGAATATATCTACAATGCCTATAAGGATACCAAGACCTGCGGTTTGTTGGAAGAGGATAAAGCATACGGCATAAAGAAGATTGCCGAGCCTATTGGTTTAATTGCGGCCGTTATTCCTACTACAAACCCAACATCTACTGCTATTTTTAAGACGCTGATCGCCCTTAAAACCCGCAACGCAATTGTGATTTCTCCTCACCCCCGTGCTAAGGCATCTACCATTGCCGCTGCAAAAATTGTACTCGACGCTGCCGTCAAAGCCGGTGCTCCCGAAGGCATTATTGAATGGATTGATGTGCCGAGTCTTGATATGACAAACCTTGTTATGAAGGAAGCGGATATTATTCTTGCCACCGGTGGTCCCGGCATGGTTAAAGCCGCATATTCAAGCGGAAAACCTGCTCTTGGCGTTGGTGCCGGTAATACGCCTGCCATTATTGATAATACGGCGGATATTACCCTTGCGGTAAACTCGATTGTTCATTCTAAAACATTTGATAACGGTATGATTTGCGCCAGTGAGCAGTCGGTTATCGTTCATAAAGATGTTTACGATGCAGTAAAGCATGAATTTGCTTACAGAGGTTGTTATTTCTTAAAGCCTGACGAAATTGAAAAGGTTAGAAAAACAATCCTTATCAATGGTGCGCTCAATGCAAAAATCGTTGGTCAATCGGCTTATAAGATTGCAGACCTTGCCGGGGTAAAAGTTCCCGTCGGTTCTAAAATCCTTATCGGTGAAGTTGAAAGTGTAGACCTCAGCGAAGAGTTTGCTCACGAAAAGTTATCTCCTGTTCTTGCTATGTATAAAGCGGAAGACATCGAAGATGCCTTTAATAAGGCCGAGCATCTTATTGCTGATGGCGGTTACGGCCATACTTCTTCCATTTATCTGGATGCTTCTGCCGAGCAAGAAAAACTTAACGAGTTTGCTTCCCGCATGAAAACCTGCAGAATCCTTGTTAATACCCCGTCTTCGCATGGTGGTATAGGCGATCTTTATAACTTCAAGCTCGCTCCGTCTCTCACTCTTGGATGCGGTTCTTGGGGCGGAAACAGTGTTTCTGAAAATGTTGGTGTAAAACACCTGCTTAACATTAAAACAGTTGCCGAAAGAAGGGAAAATATGTTGTGGTTTAGAGCACCTGAAAAGGTATATATCAAAAAAGGATGTTTACCGGTTGCCCTTGATGAACTTAAAAATGTTATGGGCAAAAAGAGAGCCTTTATCGTAACCGATAGTTTTCTTTACAACAACGGATACACAAAACCGATCGCTGACAAGCTCGATGAAATGGGCATTGTTCACGAAACCTTTTTTGATGTGGCTCCGGACCCGACATTGGCAAGCGCGAAAGCCGGTGCCGAGCGCATGGCTTCTTTTAAGCCCGATTGCATAATCGCTCTTGGCGGCGGTAGTGCGATGGATGCAGCTAAGATTATGTGGGTGCTCTATGAGCATCCGGAAGCTGACTTTATGGATATGGCAATGAGATTTATTGATATCCGCAAAAGAATATACACTTTCCCCAAAATGGGTGAAAAGGCATACTTTATCGCCATTCCGACTTCTGCCGGTACCGGCTCGGAAGTCACTCCTTTTGCAGTTATTACCGATGAAAAGTCGGGTGTCAAGTATCCTCTTGCTGATTACGAACTTTTGCCTAATATGGCCATTATTGATACGGATTTCCATATGTCCGCTCCTAAGGGACTGACAGCCGCATCGGGTATTGATGCCGTATCACACTCTCTCGAAGCAATCGCTTCGGTGATGGCAACCGATTATACCGACGGACTGGCTATTAAAGCGTTGCAGACCATTTTTGAATATTTGCCGAGAGCTTATGACAACGGACAAAACGATGTGGAAGCTCGTGAAAAGATGGCTAATGCCGCTACGATGGCCGGCATGGCATTCGCTAACGCATTCCTCGGTGTTTGCCACTCTATGGCGCATAAACTCGGTGCGTTCCACCACATTCCCCATGGTGTTGCCAATGCACTCATGCTTGAAGAAGTTCTTCGCTTTAATGCTCAAGAAGCTCCTGCAAAAATGGGTACATTCTCTCAATATGATCATCCGCATACACTTTCAAGATACGCAATGGTTGCAGACGAGCTAAAGCTTGGCGGCAAAAATGACCAAGAAAAGTTAGAGAACTTAATTAAAGCTCTTAACGATCTTAAAGCCAGGGTGGGCATTAAGCCTGCTATTAAGGATTATGTTGCCGACGAAAAAGATTTCCTTGAGCGTCTTGATGCGATGGTTGAACAAGCCTTTGACGACCAATGCACCGGTGCTAACCCGAGATATCCGCTTATGAGCGAAATTAAGCAGATGTATCTAAACGCTTACTATGGTGACAATCACTTTACCGAAGAAAAGAAACCGACAACGACTGATATTGAAGAAGTGGAAGACGAGCATAATTTCAAGCAAGTATATCGCAGAGCCAAAAGCGGACTCAAAAAGAATTAAGGAGGAAACGATGATGAATCTTGATAGAATGATTGCAGTTAGAAACAACAAAACCGTTTACCGTGACGGTGATAAGGCGCTCAAAGTTTTTGATAAGAACTATTCAAAGGCAGATGTTTTGAATGAGGCGCTTAATCAGGCAAGAGTAGAAGAGACAGGGCTTCATATCCCCAAAATTCTTGAAGTGACCATGACCGACGGAAAATGGACAATCGTTTCGGAGTATATTAAAGGCAAAACCCTGGCACAGCTTATGGAAGAAAACCCTGATAAGAAGGACGAGTATCTCAATTTGTTTGTTGATCTACAACTTTCCATGCACGAGAAAGTTTGTCCGGGACTTAATAAACTGAAAGACAAAATGAACCGAAAAATCAGCGAAACCGATCTGTCGGCAACGATCCGTTACGACTTACACACCCGCCTTGAAGGAATGCCGAAACACAATAAGGTTTGTCACGGCGACTTCAATCCGTCTAATATCATCATTACCGATGACGGCGTCCCCTATATTCTTGACTGGTCTCATGCAACGCAGGGAAACGCCTCTGCCGATGCGGCAAGAACCTATCTTCTGTTTTGGCTCAACGGTGATATTGACGGAGCAAAACAATATCTTAATTTGTTCTGTGAAAAGAGCAACACCGCAAAGCAGTATGTACAAAAGTGGATGCCGATTGTAGCGGCTTCACAGACCGTTAAGGGTAATGAACAAGAACGTGAATTTTTGCATTCTTGGATTGATGTGGTGGATTACGAATAAGGAGGCAATCGAGATGAAAGTAACCGTATGTATCGGCTCTTCTTGCCATATTAAAGGTTCTCGTAAAGTCGTAGAGCAATTACAATATTTAATCGGTCAAGAAAACTTGGGCGATAAGGTTAATCTCGCAGGCACCTTTTGTATGGGTAAATGTCAGCAGGGTGTTTGCGTGACCGTTGATGATAAATTTTTCTCAGTAACGCCCGAAACCGTAGAGGATTTCTTTATTGAGAATATAAAAAATGTGGTGAAATAAGGCATGATCGTACAGATTTGTATAGGTTCATCCTGCCACTTGAAAGGCTCGGAAAGAATCGTTGAGCTGTTTCAGGAAAAAATTGAAGAACATCATCTTGAAAACGAAATGACACTTGCCGGCAGCTTTTGTGCCGGAAAGTGTAACCGTGTGGGTGTCACGGTTTCGGTTGACGAGGATGTTTATACAGGTATTACCCCTGAAAACTTTAATGAATTCTTCGATGATAAGGTATTAAAACCAATAAAAGTGGAGACGACGAAATAATGGAGTGCTTAACACTAAAAAAATCCAACTGTAAAAATTGCTATAAATGTATTCGTCATTGTCCTGTTAAGTCTATTCGTTTTTCCGGAAACCAAGCCTATATCATTGGCAACGAGTGCGTTATGTGCGGTCAATGTTTTGTTGTTTGCCCACAAGACGCAAAGCAAATCGTGGATGAAACAGAAAAAGTCAAGGTTCTTTTGCAAAGCACAGATCCGGTCATCGTCAGTCTTGCTCCGTCTTTTGTTGCGAATTATGAGGGTGTCGGCATTGAATCAATGCGTGAATCCTTAAAAAAGCTCGGCTTTTATGATGTGGAAGAAACCGCCATCGGTGCCACTATTGTAAAGAGAGAGTATGACCGCATTTGTAACGAAGAGGAACGGGATATTGTGATTACATCTTGTTGTCATTCCGTCAATCTCTTAATTCAAAAGCATTTTCCAAAGCTTCTTCCGTATCTTGCCGATGTATTGTCACCTATGCAAGCTCATTGCAAGGATATTAAAGACCGAATCCGGAACGCAAAAACCGTTTTTATCGGTCCCTGTGTTGCAAAAAAAGATGAAGCGGAACACTATGAAGGGTTTGTTGATGCGGTTTTAACCTTTGATGAGTTGACAAATTGGTTGAAAGCCGAGAATGTGGTGCTTAAGAAAAAAACGGACAGCGATGAATTCAGCAAAGCAAGATTCTTTCCGACAACAGGCGGCATACTTAAAACAATGACACTTGATAATCCTAAATACAACTATTTGGCTATTGACGGTATCGAAAACTGCATCACAGCCTTAAAAGACATTGAAAACGGCGGTTTGCATAACTGCTTTATTGAAATGTCGGCTTGTATCGGCAGTTGCGTAGGCGGACCGGTTATGGAAAAATTCCATCGTTCGCCTATTAAGGATTATGTTTCGGTTGCGAATTATGCCGGTGAAAAGGACTTCAAAGTAAAGCAGCCACCAAGTTGCGAAATTCATAAAAACTTTGAGATGATTGAACAAAGATCGGTTAACCCAAGTGAAGCGGAAATTCAGGAAACTTTGCACCAAATGGGAAAAGCAAAACCCTCTGATGAGCTCAACTGCGGTTCTTGCGGCTACAATACTTGTCGCGAAAAGGCCATTGCCATTTTACAGGGAAAGGCAGAAATTTCCATGTGTTTGCCTTTCTTGAAAGATAGAGCCGAAAACTTCTCTGATATTATTTCGAGGAACACACCAAACGGACTCATTGTTCTAAATGAAAAATTAGAGGTTCAGCAAATCAACAAAGCAGCTCTCAAAATACTCAATTTGCGCATGGCAACCGACATATTGGGCGATCAGGTTGTTCGTGTGCTCGATCCAGCCGATTTTTTGACTGTTTTATCAAAAGGCAGAGCTATACACGATAAGCGTGAATACCTGGCCGAATATGAAAAATATGTGGAAAAAACCGTTGTTTATGATAAAGAGTACAAGTTAATCGTAGCCATTCTTCGTGATGTAACCGAAGAAGAAACTCAAAGAGAAAAGAAAGAAGAAATCAGCCGTCAAACGGTGGAAATTGCCGATAAGGTTGTAGACAAACAAATGAGAATTGTTCAGGAAATTGCATCGCTTCTCGGGGAAACTGCTGCCGAAACAAAAATTGCGCTCACAAAGTTAAAGGAGTCAATCGGTGATGAATAATCTATGTGCGGATATCGGATATAAGAGTATTAATCACGATGGCGAACAACTCTGCGGTGACCATGTGGATATTATCGAGCAAGGTGAAAATTCATCGGTCATTGTGTTGGCTGATGGACTCGGAAGCGGTGTAAAAGCAAGCATTCTCTCCACTCTTACTTCAAAAATTATTTCTACCATGATGGCAGAAGGCCTAAAACTTGAAGACTGTGTTTCCACCATTGCCGCAACACTTCCGATTTGCTCGGTTCGAGGGGTTGCCTATTCAACCTTTACAATTTTGCATTTGATTGAAAATGAAACCGTAGAAATCATACAGTATGATAATCCAAATGTGATTTTTCTTCGTGATTGTGAAATCTACGATTACCCCAAGCAGGAGCTGAACATAGACGGTAAAAAGGTGTTGAAGTCTACCGTAAGGCTTCAAGAGAATGATATCTTGGTGGCTATGAGCGACGGTTGCCCTCATGCAGGTATCGGTATTGCCTTCAATTTCGGCTGGAGATGGGAAGACATTGCCGAGTTTATGAAAACAATTTCGGCTGCTGGCTATACCGCAAAAACACTTGCAACGATGCTTGTGGATGAATGCGATAAGGAATATGGCCATAGACCTGGTGATGATGCGACGGCTTGTGTTATAAAGGTTAGAAAGCGGGAACCAATGAATCTTTTGTTCGGCCCTCCTCGTAACCGTGACGACTGTGATCGCATGATGTCCCTTTTCTTTTCAAAGGAGGGAAAGCATATTATTTGTGGCGGAACAACATCATCTATTGCCGCAAAATATTTGGGAAAACCTGTCAAGGCAAGTTTGACATTTGAACGTAGCGATGTGCCGCCAATAGCTGAAATAGAGGGTGTCGATTTAGTGACCGAAGGTGTTATTACCATTAACAAGGTTATTGAATATGCAAAGGATGCCTTGGATAAAAACGAACTTTACGAAACATGGAGTTTCAAACGAGATGGCGCATCGCTTATATGCCGTCTGCTTTTTGAGGAAGCAACCGACATCAATTTCTATGTAGGCAGAGCTGTAAATCCGGCACATCAAAATCCAGACTTGCCCATTACATTTAATATAAAAATGAATTTGGTTAAAGAACTCTCCTCATGTCTCAAACAAATGGGAAAGCGGATAAAAGTAAGCTATTTCTAAGGAGGTTAGATCAATGCATAAGTTTGATACCAAGGTTCAACACCTAAAATATAAAGTTCTCCGTGAAGTGGCTCGACTTGCGTGGCATGATGCTCTGCTTGACAATGTTATGGATATTCCCAAAACAATCGTGCCCGGCAACACCCCTACAATGCGTTGTTGCGTTTATAAGGAAAGAGCCATATTAGGTGAACGAGTGAAAATTGCCATGGGCGGAAATAAAGATAATCATAATGTAATTGAAGTGATTGAAACCGCTTGTGATGAATGCCCAATGGGTGGTTATGAGGTAACGAATGCTTGCAGAGGATGCCTGGCGCATCGGTGCGAGGACGCCTGCAAGTTCGGTGCCATTACTTTTGATCAAAACCATGTGGCGCATATTGACAAATCAAAATGTAAAGAGTGCGGTTCTTGCGCAAAGGTTTGCCCTTATACAGCGATTATCAGCCGAAGAAGACCGTGTGAGAACGCTTGTAAAATCAAAGCAATTCACATGAACGAAAACAAGGCGGCGGCTATTGATAACGATAAATGCATTGCCTGCGGCGCTTGTGTTTACCAGTGTCCGTTCGGCGCTATCACGGATAAATCGTATATACTTGATGTAATTGATATTATTAAAAAAAGTGACCATAATCAGAAGTATAAAGTGTATGCTGTTGTCGCTCCATCCATTTCAAGTCAGTTCACATATGCAAAATTAGGCCAAGTGATTACAGGTCTCAAAGAACTCGGTTTCCATACAGTCATTGAAGCGGCACTTGGTGCTGATATGGTGGCCGATTCCGAAAGCCGTGAGCTTGCCGAAAAAGGGTTTTTAACAAGTTCTTGCTGTCCTGCTTTTGTAAGCTATATTGAGAAAAATTTTACCGATTTAGTGCCTTTTATTTCGCATAATTTGTCGCCGATGGCAACGATTGCAAAATATCTTAAAGAACATGAAGACGGATGTAAGGTTGTCTTTATCGGTCCATGTACCGCAAAAAAAGCCGAGGTGCAAAAGGACAGTGTAAAGCCTTTTGTTGATGTGGCTATAACCTTTGAGGAACTTCAAGCACTCTTTGATTCCAAGGATATTGATATCAGAGCACTTTGTGAAAATGTGTTGGATAATGCATCGTATTTCGGAAGAATCTTTGCACGTTGCGGCGGACTTGCGGATGCGGTTGCCGAGGGACTTAAAGAACACGGCGAAACCGACTTTCAACTAAAAGCCGTTTCTTGTGACGGCATCGAGCAGTGTAAGGTTGCACTCCTCAAAAAGAGTAAAAACCTGAGTGATGTGAACTTTATAGAGGGTATGGCTTGCATCGGTGGTTGTATCGGCGGTGCCGGCTGCCTTACTCATGGAGAAAAAAATAAAGCGGAAGTTGATAAATACGGCAAAGAAGCATTTGAAAAGACGATTTCCGATGCTATCTCCATATTGAAATAACATCATCCCGACCTTGACCGGTCGGGATGATGTCTTATGCCCTGATTGACAAATCGTTTGTTTTGGATTTTGCCGTAAGCACAAGCACAGATGGTTGTTTTTCTCTCTCGCATTGTTTTAACGGTACCATTGTCAGTCGAGAGCGGTATTTATATTATAAGAAGGGGAGAAGCGGTGTTTTGTCAAAAAACGTTGAAAATACAGGAATAACATGATATAATCAATAAAAATGGATGTGGCTTCGTTCGGTCAGCATATGATCGATCGGTATATGCATATTATCATAAGGAGTGAAAGCAATGAATCCAATAGTAGCAGTAAGCATCGGTTTTGTCGTAGCCTTGGTGGGCACTATCCTGGCGTACATCTACATCATCCCCGAGAAAAAAAGAGAGAGCTTACCGAAGTTCTTCCAGTTTGTAGCAGATGTCTTTAACTTTAAGCAGTTGTTGCTTGAAAGCATTTTGAAGGCTTTGTATGTTTTTAATACCATTTCCGTTATCGCTATCGGCTTTTTCATGCTGTTCTCCGGCACCTCTTCTTATAGCTTTTACAGCCATTCTTACGGTTTCAAAAGTTTGGCCGGTTACGGATTGCTTCTGATGATTTTCGGCCCGATTGTTATTCGCTTGACTTATGAAGCCTTGATGATGTTTGTGATATTGGTCAAGAACACCATGGATATCAACAAAAAGCTGAACACCTGCCACAAAGAGCCTGCCGTTCAACCGGCAGAAACCGCTCAACCGGTGGCGGAAGTCTATGAACCGCACTATGTTTTCTGCACGCAGTGTGGCACAAAATATGACGAAAAGCAGGGCGGTTGTCCCAATCAGTGTGAGAAAAACGCAAAGAATTGAGGCCTATGTCCGGCTGACCGAAAACAATTTGCTTTGCTTTTTTGCAAAGCGGGTGGTCAAAGCAGTTGCCCGCAGGCTTTTTTCAGATGGGGTATCGGCCGGTATTCGATACCCTAAATGGGTTTCGGTGCGGTTGCGCTAAAGAATACGGTCAATCGCCGGCTGTAAAGCCGGCGATTTGCATTGTCTTTGGATCTTGTCAAATGCCGGTTAAAAATCAAAACCCGCACGGTAGGGTTCGCAAAAAAACAACGGATATGGGGGAAGAACGTGTTACTGTACATTATCAGACATGGGGAGCCGGACTATACGACCGACACCTTAACGCAACAGGGCAGACGGGAGGCCGAGGCGGTGTCCCGACGGATGGTCAAGTCAGGTATCAATCGGGTTTTTTCGTCGCCAATGGGACGGGCTCGTCAAACGGCTCAACCCACTTGCGATAAATTGGGCCTTACATATACCGTGCTTGATTGGGCCCATGAAATTGAGGATGGTCGTCTTACCGATTTTCCGCTCGGAAAACGGCAATCCGTGACCTATGTCCCGTCTTTTTATTATCGGACGCCCGAAAATATCAACCTGGACTATGACCATGCTTTTGAGGCAGACGGTTTTCGTCAATCGGGTATGAAACCGGCTTGTAAAAGGATTATTGACGGTGGGCGTGACTTTTTAGAAAAAATGGGATACCGTGAGGAAAACGGCATTTATCGCATTCTAAGGCCCAATGAGGAGAGAATTGCGCTTTTCTGCCATGGCGCTATGGGACGGGCATGGATTTCCCATTTACTGCATATCCCGATTCATATCATGTGGGCCTCGTTTGATTATTCCTTTACCGGTGTCACTGTTTTGGAGTTTCCCCATTATGAGGAGGGCTTTACGGCACCGAGATGCCTGAGCTATTGCGATTTATCCCATTTATATGAGGACGGACAGGACATACGGTATAATAAGCGTTTTTCGATATGATACACAAAGCGAGCTATCCGACGGATGGCTCGCTTTGTCTTTACAGAAGAAAAAATCATACATAATCATGCCTAATTTGTCAAAACTAAATAGCCGGAGCGGTGATATAGGCAAAAAGAAAAGTCACACGAATACGTGTGACTTTTCGATACATGGTGGAGCTTAGGGGATTCGAACCCCTGACCCCCACACTGCCAGTGTGGTGCGCTACCAACTGCGCTAAAACCCCAATTACCTGCTCGACTATAATATCATATCGAATCATATTTTGCAAGTCTTTTTTTATTTTTTTTTGAAAATTTTTTGCTTGACAAATGAAGACAAAGAACTTATAATAGCATTTGTCACCGATTTTGGGGAATTGTGTAACGGTAGCACGACAGACTCTGACTCTGTTTGTTGGGGTTCGAATCCCTATTCCCCAGCCAAAATGAACAGCAAACTTAACGGTTTGCTGTTTTTTTATTTTTATATCAGTTTTCAAAGGGATTCGAACAAGGACGGTTTTGCGAAGCAAAGCGGCAACCTTTCCCCGAAAGGTTGCCGAGTCCGTGGGTAACGAGCGAAAGCGAGGCAAAGGAGCGGTAGCGATCGGAAAAATCCCTATTGCCAGCCGGGAAACGAGAATGCGTAAGCAGTCGGGATTTTTACATTTTACCTCTTCATTCTTCGTGCGTCCATATATTCGGGACTTTTGAAGGTTAGGTGTGCCTTGCGGAACGGATTACCAAATATGTCGGTGAATGTCGCAAAAAAAGCCATATATATTGTCTCTCAAAGGAGGTGTGTATATATGGATTTTTTCACTTATCTACTTCTACAAACAATTAACGGTTCGAATTGGAATCCTGAATTTTCTGAAAGCAGCAAATATAAAAATTGGATAGCGGTTTTAGATTTAAAGACTTGTCCGGCATGCCGAAACCGGCACGGTAAGATTTGGCTGATGAATGAGCAACCGGATAAAGAACCGCCATTGCATCCTAATTGTAGATGTAGTATCTTGATTATGAAAACAGTAAAATCAGGAACGGCTACAACCAAAGGATTAAACGGAGCTGATTGGACTCTAAAGCACGAATCAAAATTGCCGGATTGTTATTTAACCAGTGCCGATGCCAAGGCAAATGGTTGGAAACCTAAATTAGCGAATCTATCAATGGCTTGTCCGGATAAGATGATATTTGGCGGAGAATATTATGATGATAACGGTCATTTACCGAGCAAAGAGGGTCGTATTTGGTATGAAGCAGATATAAATTACAGGTTTGGTTATAGAAATAATCAAAGAGTTGTTTACTCACATGATGGGTTAATATTTGTAACATACGACCACTACAAAACTTTTTTTGAAATTGTATAGGAGGTAAAAGAATTGAATTGTAATGATTATCATGCATTTAAAGAAATAACCGAAAACCCTATCATTTTAGATTTTTCCAAATGCAAATATTTAGGTGAAATTCACTTAATGCTTAAAGAAAAGTTTGGATTGCCCGAATATTACGGAGAAAACTGGGACGCTCTTTGGGATTGTCTCAGATATTTATTTGATGATGAAAAATATATTGTTGAAGTGCACAATTTAGATTCATTAGATGAAAAGTTGCGAGAAGAGTGCAAAATCATGTTAAGAGTGTTTGATAGAGTGAGTTCTATAGAAAGCAATTTTACGTATAAAATCATATCGTAAATTCTGAATTAACTGATTGAATGTCTCGCGGGTTTGAGTCCATCTGCCAAAAAAGACTTTTATATCTTTTTGATAGCTCTTAAACAAACGAAAAAGTCGCTTAAGTTCACTTAGGCGGCTTTTTTGTTTCTATGATTCATGATTAATTATTCATTCCTTCAATATTCATTAAGCGACTTTTTCAAATGAATAATCAATATTGAAGCCGCTTACGCTAATGAATAGTGAATAATGGATTTGCAATGATGAGACATAATCTTTGCAGAATCAATGACAGACACCGATCAGGCGCTCTTTTTTGGCTGTCGGCGTGGTTCTGTGTGTTAGTTTACCTTGTGCGCCAGCATATTCTTTGGTATTTTGTATGATTGTCTCTCACATTCAACATAATCGAATGACTTTTCTGAAGTCCAAGAAACGCTGATGGCAGAGAAATATTGTGATAGCTTAGGAGCAGGCTTTTGTGCATCGGCGACTTGATGGCCAAGACCGTGAAATGGTGTTGCTGTGACTTTATCAAAATAGGATGCATCTATGGGATAATCATATAAAGCAATGCCGAAAATCCTTTGAATAAAGCTGAATATAGCAGTATAATCATTGTCCGATGAATTTTTTTGTAAGTTCCTGACAAAATTTGAAGTTTTTTCTTGAATGTCGATGACAAATGTGGTAGACTGATTATATCTTTGTAATATACGGGAAAAATGATAATCTAACCATGTGGTCGAAACGACGACGGTTTGGAGTAATATCGGAGTTGGTACTGTGAAACGCTTAATTTTGGTTACATCGCCACCGGCCTGTGGCAAAACATTTATTTCTCAAATGCTGGCCAAAAATCTGGAACACATTGTGTATTTGGATAAGGACACGCTGATTGATTTGTCCAATGTGGCTTTTGATGTGGCAGGTGAGGAACGCAACCGCAGTTCGGAGTTTTTTGAGACCCATTTGCGGAATGTTGAATACGAGGTTGTTCTTAATCTGGCGCTGGAGGCTTTGCAGTATGAGGACTTGGTGCTGATTAACGCCCCCTTTACCAGAGAGGTTCGTGATCCGGAATATATGCGGAGCCTTAAGAAAAAACTCATGCCGTATCATGCTAAATTGACGGTGGTTTGGGTGCAAACTTCATTGGATGTTTGCTACAAACGCATGGTGGAGCGTAATTCGGAACGGGATACCTGGAAGCTGGCTCACTGGGATGAGTACATTGCCACCCGTGATTTTAGTATCCCCGAATGTCTGAGGGGAAGTGACTCGGTGGACGATCTATTGATCTTCAAAAATTCCTCGGATGAAGAGTATGAGGACTCTATGAAGAAGATCGTTCCGTATCTGCAGCAAAACTGACCGGGAAAAATTTGATACAAACTACTTGACAAATGTCGATTCACCTACTATAATGGACTAAAATTTATAAGGGAGTTCGGCTATGTTCGCTCAAAACATTCGTTTTGCAAGTGCATATTACTACTACTTTTACTTTAGCGATAAAGTAGAAGCGATTTGTGATGCGCAAAACGGATAAAAGTTTGATCGTAGCAGGGACGTGGCCCTGGATGATTAAAAAACCGTACGGATCACAAATCCGCACGGTTTTCTTTTTATAAGCTAACAATAAAAGGGGATGATATTGCCGACATGGCAAGAGATGACGCAACTCAGTATACAGTAAACCGTAAAACAAGAATGGGAGGAAAAAAGAAAATGAAAAGAATAGTCAGTATTGTAATGGCGCTGGTTCTTACATTGACCCTGTGTGTTTCCATGACCGGGTGCGGAGAGAAGAAAGCATATTCCGTCGGTATTTGTCAGTTGGTCACGCACGATGCGTTAGACGCAGCTACAAAGGGTTTTAAGCAGGCATTGATTGACCGCTTGGGTGAAGAAAATGTTACTTTTGACGTGCAGAATGCTGCCAGTGACCCCAACACCTGCAACACCATTGCCAATTCGTTTGTGCAGAAAAAAGTTGATTTAATTATGGCGAATGCCACCGCTGCTTTGCAGGCGGCCGCTAACGCTACTGCCAGCATCCCGGTGTTGGGAACTTCCATTACCGAGTACGGCGTGGCACTGAAGTTGGATAACTTTAACGGAACCGTCGGCGGTAATGTGTCCGGTACATCTGACTTGGCCCCGCTCACACAACAGGCTGATGTATTGATGGAATTGTTCCCCGACGCTAAAAAGGTCGGCCTTCTGTTCTGCTCGGCCGAAGCAAACTCGGCATACCAGGTTCAGGTGGTGGAAGATTACCTGACTAAAAAGGGCATTAGTTGTTCCCGTTTTACCTTCAGCGATTCCAATGATATTGCCGCTGTAACCAATGCCGCAGTAGCCGCCAGCGATGTTATTTACATTCCCACAGATAATACGGCAGCTTCCTGCGTCGAAATCATCGGCAACATTGTCCGTACAGCTAAAAAACCCGTTATTGCCGGCGAAAGTTCCATTTGTAAGGGTTGCGGCGTGGCAACGCTGTCTATCAGCTACTATGATCTCGGCTACAAGACCGGCGAGATGGCGGCGGATATCCTGACCGGCAAGAAGAATGTATCCGAAATGCCGATTGAATATGCACCGGCTACCAAAATGGTTAATGAAAGTATGTGTAAAGAGCTTGGCATCAGTGTGCCGAACGGTTACGAGGTCTTAAAGTAAACGGGGGTATCATAACAAATGTTAGCATTACTCAACACGATGCCGGGCGCAATAGCGCAGGGACTCATCTGGGGTATTATGGCAATCGGTGTGTTTATTACCTATAAAATCCTTGATGTGGCTGATTTAACCGTTGATGGGAGCATCGGAACCGGCGCGGCGGTCTGCACCATGTTGATTCTGGCAGGCGTCAATCCGTATTTGGCCTTACTGGCGGCGGTCCTTACCGGTTGTTTGACCGGCTTGGTGACCGGTTTGTTCCATATTTATTTAGGCATTCCCGCTATTTTGTCCGGAATTCTGACTCAACTTATGCTTTGGTCGGTTAACCTAAAAATTATGGGTAAAGCCAATCAGGCTATTCCTGCCAGGAATTATTCGCTGATTGTTTCTCAAATGCATATCCCGGCGGCGCTGCCCGTCCTATTGCTGGTGTCGGCCTTGTTGGTTATTCTGCTGTATTGGTTCTTCGGAACCGAAATCGGGTGTGCGGTGCGTTCCACCGGCAGTAATCAGGCCATGAGTAGGGCGCAGGGCATCAATACCAATATGACAAAGCTGTTGGGATTATCCCTGTCCAATGGCATTGTGGCTCTTTCGGGTGGCCTCTTATGTCAGTATCAGGGTTTCGCGGACATCAATATGGGCCGAGGTGCCATTGTTATCGGCTTAGCCGCCGTCATTATCGGTTTGGCCATTGTCAAACGCATTTCATCCAACTTTGCCGTGCGGCTGATCGGCGTGTTGGCGGGCGGTGTTATTTATTATATCGTCTACCAGGTGGTTATTTTCATTGGCTTGGATACCGATTTGTTGAAAATGTTCTCCGCCTTAGTGGTGGCCGCCTTCTTGGGAATGCCGTATGTGAAAAAAACCTATTTTCAAAAAAAATTGACCGCGAAAAGAGGAAAACAGCATGCTTGAAATCAGCCATATAACCAAAGCATTTAACAAGGGAAGTATTCATGAAAAAATTGCTTTGAACGATCTTTCTCTCTCGTTGGCCGATGGTGATTTTGTAACGGTTATCGGCGGAAACGGCGCCGGAAAAAGCACCCTGCAAAACGCAATTTCCGGCGTTTGGAAACCGGATAGCGGTAAAATTCTGCTGGACGGCATGGATATAACCGATTTGCCCGAGTATGAAAGATCCAAATACCTCGGACGAGTGTTCCAAGACCCTATGTTGGGCACGGCGGCCGATATGCAAATTGAGGAAAACTTGGCATTGGCTGCCCGCCGGGGTAAGAAAAGAGGGCTTAAAACCGGCATCACCCGTGAGGAACGGGAGAACTATAAAAAGATGCTCTCACAACTGGATCTCGGCTTGGAAGATCGGTTGAATGTCAAGGTGAAACTGCTGTCCGGCGGTCAAAGGCAGGCGCTTACACTTTTGATGGCTTCCATGAACAAGCCCAAGCTGTTGATGCTGGACGAGCATACTGCTTCTCTTGACCCGAAAACAGCCGCTCGTGTGTTGGAAATCACCGATAAGGTTGTTAACGAGAATCATTTGACCACGCTTATGGTCACCCACAACATGCGGGACGCCATCCGTCACGGCAATCGGCTGGTTATGCTCCATGCCGGCCGTGTGGTGGTGGACGTGGCCGGAGAGGAAAAACAGAAACTCACAGTGGAGGATTTGCTGAACCTGTTCGCTAAGGCCAGCGGCAGCGAATTTGACAGCGACCGTGCCATGCTCGCCTGAGTTTTAGGAGATAAAACAGTGAAACTTCACCGTTTCTGTCTCTTTCATATGTTATCGTATCATAAAGCAACCTGCTACCGAGGAGTCTTTCTTTGATGGCAGGTTGTTTTTATTTGGTGAATGATTCAAAACCCTATTGCTTTAACACTTACTGTCGTATACGGCAATACATGGCTAAAGCCGTTTCGAAATATAAAAAACACCCCGTATGCAAAGCGTTACATCAATGCTTTGCATACGGGGTTGTCCAAATGTTGTTAAAAACGGTACTGCCGGTTTAATAGAAGGTGGCGACTTCCGGGTCGGCAGGGGAGGTGGCGGCCATGTCGATGAGGGTCAGCACAGGGCCGGGTGCGGTGTAGGTACGGTGCTTTTTGATGCTGATTTTGGCTGTGAGCATAATCCAGTCACGGGAATGAAGCAAGGAGGCCTTTTCGCTGTCGCAGATGATGCCGGAATAGGCAATATCGGCTTCACAGCAGGTCATGATATGCCGGCCGATGGCAAAACAATTTTTCGGGAGCTTACCGCCGACAGCGACAACACCCTTGAACTTAACGATTTTTCCGTCATACCTTTGCGGCTCTTCGGCCATATCCCGATACCACAAAGCAAAATCACGGTCGTCTATTACGATGGGGTTGGCATCTAAATCAAACGGGAGCGGATCCTTGATGTCGTCATAAGAAACACTGCCGTCAGGCTTTTCGTAAGCAATATCGGCACGGCGGCTGATACCTCTGACAATTTTGTGCAGGGCCATTTGGTCAAGGCCGTCATGATAGCGATTGAGAATGACCATGTCGCAGGTTTGCAGTTTATCCACCGTCAGAGACCGCATATTGGCATTGTATGACTCGAAACGGGTGGCGTCGGCAAAAAAGAATTCCTGATACAGCATCCACTGCTTGGGCATAGCCGAATAAAAACTGTTCAGCATCCACATGCCGTTATATTCTACCAAAACTCGTTTTGCTTTGTGTTTCTTTAACAGGCTGTCAAGGGTCTCAACCGTTAAATCGGATTCCTCCTCAATTAGCTCTGTGAAAACATTTTTATCCACAAAGCAATCGGGTTCATATTCGGTAAAGCCCTCTTCGCAGACCAATAATAGGGTGGGGTCGGGACTGGAAAAGCGGGGATCCTCCAGCGTTTCCTGGATGAATTTTGTTTTACCGCCCTCTAAAAAGCCGGTGAACAGATAAACCGGAATATCCATGTTGTATTCTCCGTTTCTTTACAGGCCGAACAGCTCGGTGAGTTTTTCTTCATTTAGCCCTGAGCCAATCACACACAACCGTCCGATGGTAGCAGCACTGCCGGTGCGCACATCGACCTGGCCGGGCACATAGTCAAAATGAATCCAGTTGCCGTCTTCGCCCTCAACAATCCCCTTAGCACGCAAAATAGTGCCATAGGTCGATTCGCTGTCAAAGGCAGATAACGCCGTATGAAGGGTTTCCTTGCTGAACCGATGCACCGTTTCTTTACCCCAACTGGTAAATACCTCGTCGGCATCATGGCTGTGATGATGTCCGCAACAACAATGACCGTCATGGTGATGATGTTCATGTTCCTCGTCATGGTGGTGATGGCATTCGCAATCTTCGTCATGGTCATGATGGTGATGCTCATGCTCGTTATCATCGTTATCATGGTGGTGATGGCATTCGCAATCTTCGTCATGGTGGTGATGGTGTTTTTCGGCCTCCTGTCCGGCTAACGCCTGCCATTCATCAAAAAGCGAATCGGTATGTTCCATGGCCGAGAGAATGGCAGAGCCGTCGATGGCGTCCCAGGGGGTGGTCACAACGGTGGCATGGGGGTTTTGTTCACGCAACAGGGCAATCAAGCCCTCCAGCTTGTCCTCCTTGACCAACTGACTGCGGCTTAACACCAAACAGTTGGCAAAGGCAATTTGGTTGTTGTAAAACTCACCGAAGTTTTTCATGTAGACCTTAATTTTAGTGGCATCGGCAACCGTTGTAAAGCTGTTAAGCAGCACGTCCGGCAGTTGCAAATCCCGAACTGCCTTGATAACATCGCTTAACTTACCGACACCGGACGGTTCAATGATGATGCGATCCGGATGGTAGGTCTCGATGACCTTGGTTAACGCTTCGCCGAAATCGCCTACCAAGCTGCAACAAATACAACCGGAATTCATTTCGGTAACGGTAATGCCGGCATCCTGTAAGAAACAGCCGTCAATGCCGATTTCACCGAACTCATTCTCAATAATCACAATTTGCTCACCGGTAAAGGCTTCTTTGATCAGTTTCTTAATCAGGGTTGTTTTGCCCGCTCCCAAAAAGCCGGAAAAAACATCAATTTTCGTTTGCATAAAACAGATTCCTCTCAAATCTTTTGTTTATTCCTCTATTATACACCTTATTTTGGTTTTTTCAATCGTTTGGGGCTTGCAAAATAAAAAAAGATAGGTTAAAATGAACAAAAATACTCTTTTGGAGGTGCCTTATGGAAGATAATAAATGGAAAGCATATGAAGAAAAGGTCAATGAAATCAAACAGCATTTTAAGAAGGAAAAGCGTAAAGGTTGGCTGATTTTCTTGGCTTACAATGTTGTGGTGGATGTTGTGTTGTTTTTTGTTCGCAATTTGCTGACAACACCGTTTGCCATTACGGTCTTTTTGGTTAGCACCCTTCTGTCGCTGTATATTTTGTTGAAGAATATCACCCAATTAAACCGTGTGCGCAATGAGCAGTTGCTGTTGCATCAGCAAAATGAGCCGACCGGTCGGTTCCGTGTTTAATGGGGATACCTACGATTCTGTGATGAACGAAGAAGAATGGCAAAGGCTCACAGTCTTCGTTTTTTGCTTTTGTCAAATAACACAGCGGCTGTGTTATAGACGAAAGGGTTTAGATATGGTTTCATAGACTTGAGCCAAAAGGGATATTTTTATGTTATACACGTATGTTATACACGGATCTTGGGAAAACCTATGCTAAAAACCGTGTTCGGCAGGGGCTTTCCATCATGGAAGTGAACAATACGGAATGACGTTTGTCACCTGAATAAAAAGTGGTATCAGAGAGAAAATCGGCCATTATGCGATGCCGGTTAAGAATGTGTCGCAGTTCTGTCGGCGGCTATCTTTCTTAAATGCTGTGCTTTGATGAATCCCTGCTGGCAAAGCACGGTTTACGACCCATAGTCATCATCCGGTTTGAGCCGACTGTTCGTTGTCAACCATGAAACGCCTTGATTATGGTGATTCAGCCGCCTTGATAGTCATGGACGGCGGGCGCTTTGAGTATGTAAAACCATGGACGAAAACGGCTAAAGTTTTTTGGAAAAACGGTTGCGTGGTTTATGAAAAACAACCCGAAACAATTTGTTTGACAGCTTTCATAACATTTATCAAAGAAAAACACCGTACAGACAGGAAAACTGTTTGTACGGTGTTTCTTATATAACTGATATAAGAAAATAATGTGTTAGTATTTTTTCTCGCGCAAAGCTGTCTCGGTTGCCTTAATGGCTTCGGCGGCGGCCGGATCATTTTTGGCGATGACATAGGTATAAATGGCATCGAAAATGGTTAACTGGGCAATACGGGAGCTCATGGCCAACAAAGAATGACGGGTCTCGGCCGATTTGGTAAACAGGCATAAATCCGATACTTCGGTAACGGGGGAGATGCGGTGGTTGGTAATGCAAATGGTGGTGGCACCGCTTAAACGGGCAATGCGCAAAGCATCGACTATGTCTACCGAATTACCGGAATGGGATATGCCGATGGCAACGCTGTCCTTGTCTAAATGACTGGCGATGATCGCCTGCAAATGGTTGTCTGAGCAGGCAGCGGCATTTAAGCCCACCCGTAAAAATTTGTGCTGGGCGTCTTGTGCGATGGAGGCCGAGTTTCCAAGCCCGAAAATCACAATCCGCTTGGCTTTCATAATGGCTTGCGCCGCCTGTTCAAGCGTATCGGCATCCAAAACCGACTTGGTATTCTCCAAAGCAATGCGGATATCGTTAATGCGTTTAGAAAACATATCAAAACAGCTGTCACTTTTTGAAATGGTGGCCGTTTCGTTTGATAAGGTTGAGATTTCTCGGGCAATGGCGATTTTTAGGTCTCCATAGCCGCTAAGCCCCAACCGACGGGCAAACCGCACCACCGTTGCATCACCGCAACCGATGCCTAAGGCAAATTCGCTGATTGAGCAGGAGAGAATGCTTTGCGGATCGGCTAAAAGTGCGTCGGCAATCTTTCGCTCGCCGCGTCCCATTTCATCGTATTTGGCTCGAATGTTCAAAATAATGGATTTCATGGTTTACTCCGCCTTTTTGAAAATATTTTTCAGTTTTTGCTGAAAAACGCGCAGGTTATTCGGAAATTAATGAAATTTTTTTTCAAAAATCGCTTGATTTTTGATAGACAGTATAGTACAATAAATCAGTAAGGAAACGGATCTAACAGTTTGCGGTTCCAATAAACAGTATACCATAATTCAGCAAAAATGAAAAGGGGTTTTCGGAATGGATTATATGGTAAAAATCGGTTTGGTTCCCATGCGCCGGAACACGACCGATCGGCCGCCCAAAACCTTTCTCACCTGGAGCTCGGCCGAGGAACGGGGACATCGTTTTGTGGATGCCATTGAAAAGCAGTTTGCCGATGAGCATGTATCGTTTTGTGATACCAAGGGGCTGGGCCACAACGATTTGATTTTTGACGATGCGTCGGTGGAGCAAACAATAGCGCGCTTTACAAAAGAAAAAGTGGATGCCATTATGATCATCAATGCCAATTTCGGCAACGAGGATGCCGCTGCAGAGCTTTCCAAGGCTTTGGGTAAGCCGGTTCTTTTGTGGGCGCCGCTTGACGATGAATACTATGTGGACGGTATGCGGCCGACCGACAGCCAGTGCGGTCTGTTCGGTGTGTCCCGTCAGATGCAACGCTATCACATTCCGTTTTCCCATTTGCCCTGTTGTCGGATAGAGGATCCGGAGTTCACAAAGGGCTTTGAACGCTTTGTTCGAGTGGCCTGTATGGTCAAGAACTTCAGCGGTATGCGGATCGGCCAGGTCGGCACCCGTCCGGCACCCTTCTTCTCGGTTATCTGGAATGAAGGCGAATTGATGGAACGGTTCGGGATTAAAATCATTCCGTTTAACTTTGCCGTCATCGAACAGCGTATGAAGGATACCGTGGCCAATAAGACAGAGGACATTATCAAGGTGTCCGATTACATTAAGGCCCATTATCAAATGGATGACTTGACACCGCCGTATGTTGATCGCATGGCTGCCTTGGTGGTGATGTATCGGGATTTGTTCGAGGAATACCGGTTGGACGTTATCTCGGCTGAATGCTGGACGGCCACACCGGTGATGTTTGATGGCTTGGCTCCCTGCACGGTGTACGGTATCTTAAACGATATGGGCTATCTGATTTCGTGCGAGAGTGATATGCACTGTGCCATGACCATGGCTCTGCTGAAGTCGGCGACATTGGGTGAGGGCAAACCGCTGTTCGGCGAATTTACCGTACGCCATCCCGAAAATAAGAATGCTGAGCTGTTGTGGCATTGCGGGCCCTTCCCGCTTTCGCAAAAGGCACCGGACAGCGTGGCCAGACTCGTCAATCAGCGTTCATGGTTCCGGGCGAAAGACGGAGATTATACGGTGGCTCGTATGGATCAGGAAAGCGGTCGGTATATGATGTGTGCATTGTATTGCCATACAACCCCCGGCCCACAGACCCATGGTACTTATTTGTGGGGTGAATTTGACAACCTGCAAAAAATTGAGGATCGTTTGCTGGATGGTCCGTATATCCACCACTTTGTCGAGATGGCCGGCGACTATCGCGAAGAACTGCGTGAGTTTTGCAAATATTTTCCAAATCTTATCATGGATCCGGTTTTGAATTAACTGATAGAAAGAGGTATGATGATGGTAGGAAATGAATTTTTAACCGCAATGATTTTGACAGAGCTGGAGGACGCCGTGGGTATTGAGAACTGCTCGACCAAAGAAATTGATAAGGTCACACACAGCGTTGACTACTACTGGCTGTCCCGTATGTGGGCTGACCGCGGCCGTCAGATGCCCGAGGCCGACTTTGTGGTAGCACCGAAGGATGCTACCGAGGTGTCCAAGGTTTTGAAAATCGCCAACTATTACAAGATTCCGGTGACCACCTGGGGTGGCGGCGGCGGAACGCAGGGCGGTGCTATTCCGGTCTGCGGCGGTATCATTTTGGATACAAAGCGCATGAATAAGATTTATGAAGTGAATACCGATGCCATGTATATTGAGTGCGGCACCGGTGCGATTTATAAGCACATTGAATGGGCTGCCAATGAGGTCGGCAAGGCGACCATGCACTATCCGTCCTCTTTGACCTGCTCCACGGTCGGCGGCTTTTTGGCTCACCGCGGTATCGGCGTTGTTTCCACCAAGTACGGAAAAATCGACGACATGGTTCTACAGATGGAGGTTGTGTTGCCGAACGGTGACATCATCAACACTTCCAGCGCTCCCAAGCACGCCGCCGGCCCCGATTTGAATCAAATTTTCATTGGCTCCGAGGGCACTTTGGGTATTATCACCAAGGCACAGATTCGTATTTACGATCAGCCGGAGGAACGCCGTTTCCGTGGCTTCTTGTTCCAAGATATGACCGGTGCCTTTAAGGCCGCCAGAGAACTGCTTCAGAAGTTTAAGCCGTCGGTCATGCGTTTGTATGACCCGGCCGAAACCGCTTCGCTGATTAAGAAGATTGTCGGCGTTGAGCGCGAAGGCGCCTTCATGAATGTGGCGTACGAGGGTGTTAAGGAAATGGTAGAGGTTGAGGAGAAAATCCTGCTGGATACCTTCAAGAAGTACGGCGCCGAGGATATGGGAAGTGAGTACGGCGAGAAGTGGTGGAACGAAAAGATCACCTTCTTCTATCCCGGCCATATGATGGACATTCCGCAAATGTTCGGTACCATGGATACCATCGCTCCCTACGGCAAGATTGAGGAAATCTACTGGGCTATGAAGGAAGCTATTGAGACCAATTTTCCGCAGGCCAAATTTATTGCGCACTTCTCCCACTGGTATGAATGGGGCGCCATGGTGTATGACCGCTTCATCATCGACGGTAAGGATGTGCCTGCCGACCCGGTCGAGGCTCTGCGGTTGCATCAGCAGGTTTGGACCTGCGGTGTACGGACAGCCATTGCCCACGGCGGTGTGGTTAACGATCACCACGGTGTCGGCATCAAACTCGGCCGTTTGATGAAAGAGCAGTACGGAGCGGCGATGCAGGTCTTTGAGGGTCTGAAAAAGACGCTGGATCCCAACGGCATTATGAATCCGTTCAAACTCGGCCTGTAAGGAGGAAAGAATCATGACAGAAAACAGTAAAAAACATATTGATTCCTGCCGATTCTGCTGGATGTGTCGGCATATCTGCCCGATCGGTAATGCCACCGGATTGGAGAGAAATACCGCCCGTGCCCGTGCGTTGGGATTGTCGCTTGTAAACCGTGGGGTTTACGATTTGGCGCAGGTTGCCGATAATCTGTATGAATGCGCCTGTTGCGGTGCCTGCACCAAGGAGTGCGTCACGGGTTGGGATCCGGTTATGTTCGTTAAGGACGCCCGTAAGGATGCGGCTTTGCAGGGAAAATTACCGGCCTATATTGAAAAATTGGTGGATGCCTGCTTGGAAACCGGCAACGCTTACGGCAAAACTGAGCTTGATGCCGATTTGAAAAAGGCCATTGCCGACCATGCCGCCGTTACCGACACCGTGTTGTTCTTGGGCGTGGATGCCCGTTACCTGATGCCTTCCGAGGCCATTAAGAGCATTCGTGTGTTGGAAAAAGCCGGCGTTTCGTTCACTGTTTTAGAGGATGAACCGGCTTCCGGTCAACAACTGGAGTATTTGGTTGGTGCCATTGATGAAACCAAACAGCAGATGGGGCGCTGTGCCGAGGCCTTAAAGAGCTTTAAGACAGTGATTGCCGCCGATGTACAGGATGCCAAGGTCTTCATGAGAGAATACAAGGAATGGGGCGTTACTCCGGCTGTGAATTGCGTGACCGAAACCGCTTACCTGGCCAACCTGCTCAAGGAGGGCCGTTTGACGGCTAAACAGACCGGCAAGCACGTTGTTTATCAGGATCCGTTCCAGTTGGCACGGGATTTGGAGGAAACCGAACCGGCTCGTGAGGTCATTGGGGCCTATGCCATCTGTGACGAAATGCTTTGCCACGGTAAGGATACCATGTGGGCCGGTAATCTGCTCATGAATGAGTGGATGCCGGATGTCATGCTCAAAGTAGCGGCTGATCGAATCAATAACGCTCTGGGCGTGAAGGCCGATACCATCGTGACCGCTTCCGTCGGCGAGTATGCCGCTTTGAGGGCTGTTGCGCAGAACCAAGTCGCCGTTCTTTCTTTGGAAGACTTGATTCTGGCATAAGAGGGAGGAAGAACCATGCTTGTGACTTTACAAAAGGTTCTGTCTATGGCCGAAGAAGGCGGTTATTGCATCCCGGCTTTCAATGTGTATAATATGGAAACGGCCATGGGCGTGATTGCCGCGGCTGAAGAAGCAAAGGCTCCTATTATCATGCAGGTGTATCCTCGGTTGTTCGCCGAAAAGGCCGGCTACTATTTAGCACCGGTCGTGGTAGCGGCCGCCCGTCAGGCAAGTGTGCCGGTCTGCTTCCATTTGGATCACGGTCCCGGTGAATTAGAGGTCACCCGTGCTTTGCGGTTCGGGGCTACCGGCATCATGTTGGACGGTTCCACCTTGCCGTTCGAGGAGAATATCGCTCTGACCGGGCAGGTCGTCAAGACCTGTTCGTATCTGGGGATCGGTGTCGAGGGAGAGCTCGGCCACATCGGCACGGTTAACGACGAGGGTATGGATGAGTTTACCTGTCCTGAGGATGCTGCCCGTTTTGTCAAAGAAACCGGCGTTAGTTGTTTGGCTGTGTTGGTCGGCAATGCCCACGGGCGTTATAAAAAACCGCCGAAGTTGGATATTGAACGCATTGCGGCTTTGCGTGAGGCCACCGGCGGCTTGCCGTTGGTTCTCCACGGCGGATCAGGTATTCCCGATGAGGAAATCCGGCAGGCTGTGGCGGCCGGTATTCGGAAAATGAATGTGGCCACCGATGTGTGCTATGCGTTCCTTGATCGTGTACATGAGGAATTACATGATCCCAAGCGCAGTGTGGCGGTGGATAATTTTATGAAACAACCGATTGAGGCAGTCAAGCAGTTTTGCTTAACACGTATTGAACTGGTCGGTGCGAAAGGGAAGGCTATATGAGCGCTACCATTGTCGGCATTGGCGCTTGCGTGATGGATACCTTGGTGACGGTACCGCATTATCCCACCGAGGATACCAAGCTGCGTGCCGTTTCCAGTGAACCGGCCGGCGGCGGTCCGGCGGCCACAGGATTGGTTGCCGCCGCCAAGTTGGGCGAAACAACCGAATACATCGGTGTTCTTTCCACCGATCCGGGCGGACGGTTTTTGTGGTCGGATTTTGCCCGTTACGGTGTGGCTACCGATAGTGTTCGCCTGGTAGACGGCTGCCGCTCCTTTACCTCGGTGATTTGGTTAAGCGAGCAAACCGCCAGTCGAACCTGTGTCTTTGATAAGGGTGATTTGCCGCCCTTGCGGTTAGACGAGGCTCAAAAAGAGGCTGTCCGACAGGCTCGTATTTTGATGATTGACGGCAACGAGATGGAAGGAGCCGTGGAGGCTTGTCGGTTGGCCAAGCAAAGCGGTACAACGGTGCTGTATGATTGCGGTGGCTTGTATGACGGTGTGGAACGGTTGCTGTCTTTGACCGATTTGATGATTCCTTCCGAGGAATTTGCCCTCGGTTATACCGGTCAGAAAACGGCCAAAGAGGCGGCCAAGAGTCTATTTGACGCATATCATCCGCAGGTTGTGGTGATTACGCAGGGCAAAAACGGCGGATTGTTGTATGACGGCAAGGACTTTTGGCAGTATCCGGTCTTCAAGGTGGAGGCGGTGGATTCCAACGGATCAGGCGATGTGTTCCACGGGGCTTTTGCTGCGGGATTCGCCAAGGGGTTTGATTGGCGTCAATGCTGCTTGTTTGCCAGTGCCGTTTCGGCCATTAAGTGTACCGGTGTCGGAGCACGCAAGAGTGTGCCGGAGTATAAGACGGTTATCAATTTTCTAAAGGAGCATGGATATGAATTATAAAAAGCATTGGGACAACTCGGTAGGATTGAGTGAGGTCTATACCAAGGAAAATGCCGGTTGTCAGCAGCTGGAAATCAGTATGCTGAAACTCACCAAGGGTATGAAGCAGGACTTTCCGGCTGATTGTGAGCGTGAATATGCCTGCACGGTTTTGGGCGGCACCTGCGATGTGACCGGCTGTGTGGAATACCGGCAGGTCGGCAAGCGTAAAAACGTGTTTGACGGTAAGGCCTATGCCTTTTATATTCCCCGTAACAGTGCCTTTTGTGTGACCTGTGTTTCGGACGAAGTGACCATTGCCATTGCGATGTGTCCGACAAAAGAGGATCACAAGCCGGTGCTGATCACACCGGACGATGTCCTTGTTAAGTTCTTGGGCAAACCGGGCTTTGAACGGGAGGCACACTTCTTGATTGATGAGCGCTTGGAGGCCGGACGGGTGTATGTCGGTGAGAACTTCATCAACGGCGGTCAGTGGTCGTCTTATCCCGGCCACAAGCACGATATCGAAAATATGCCGACTGAAGGCTTTGCCGAGGAGATTTATTACTATGAATACGATAGACCCACCGGATTCGGTATTCAAAAGGTTTACAATGGTGACAAGAGCATAGATGAAACCTACACGACCTATAACAATGATTTTGTGGAGATGCCGGTGGGATATCATCCCTGCACCGTGGCTCCGGGCTACCGTGGCTATTTACTGTGGATGATGAGCTGCGATCATCGTGGCTTCTATATGTCCATTGATCCGGATCATGACTGGTTAAATCGGTAAAAAAACAGACGGCGCTCTTGCACCGTCTTTTGCCATTCTTTAGCTTGTATTAAACAGAGAAAGGATGTTTTGTATGGTTGAACTGAAAAATCCCGAAGCGGTTGTGCGGATTGATCCGGTCGGCGCCGAGCTCAAAAGCTTTGTGAGCGGCGGCCGTGAGTATATTTGGCAGGCAAATCCCGAGGTTTGGGACGGCGCCTGTCCGCTGATTTTTCCGATCTGCGGCGGCTTAAAGGATGATAAGTATATTCTGAACGGGAAAGAGTATCACTTGATGAAGCATGGCTTTGCCCGCTTCAAGACCTTTGCATTAGAGCAGAGCAGTGATACAACGGCGGTGTTTGTCCTGCATGAGGATGAAGAAACGCTTGGTATGTTCCCGTATGCCTTTACCCTTAAGGTGGAGTACACCTTAAACGGTAAGGCTTTGACCATCGGCTATCGGTTGGAGAACAACAATGAGAACACCATGTATTTCTCTATCGGTTCTCATGAGGGGTATTCAACCCCCGAGGGTGTGGAGAATTATGATGTGATTTTCCCGCAGAATGAAACATTGAAGGCCTATTTGTTGGACGGTAATTTGTTAGAGGATCACACCGTTCCGATTATTAAGGACAGTCCGGTGATTGCTTTGTATGATAAATATTTCACGGTGGATGCCCTGGTATTTAAGGATTTGAAATCTCGCAGTGCTACTTTGCGAAACCGTACAACCGGCAAGGCGGTTCGGGTTGATTTTCCGGGGGCTGACTACTTCCTGTTGTGGCATAAGCACGGCGGTGGATATATCTGCCTGGAGCCGTGGTGCGGCGTGCAGGACAGCGTCCACAGCGATTATGACATCACCAAAAAGGAGGGCATTCAGACGCTCTCCGGAAAAGAGACATTTTACCGTGAACATACCATCACGGTGTTGGAATGAAGGACAGTATGACCATTGAAGAATGCAGACGGTTAAACCCCGGGAAGGACATCAGACCGATTACGGATGAAGCTTTTCGCCCGTATGGTCGGGTGATCACGGGAGTTGATACGCAACCGCTTATTGAAGCCGGTTTAAGTGAACCGATGCCAAAAAAGGGCAGTCGGTATGTGGCTTCTTTTCCGGCGTTTGAGGCGTTGCCGATAGCCTCTTACATCACCAATGAATGCTTCGGTACCTTGCCGACACAACTGGGTTATTGCTACGGACATAGCAACCGACTGAATGCCTTTGAGTGGCATACCGGCAGTGAAATCAATGTGGCCTTGACAGATTTGGTGTTGATTTTAGCCCGTCGGGATGAAATCAGGGACGGCAAAATTGATTCGTGCTGTGCAAAAATATTTTATTTGCAGGCAGGCGATATGATTGAAACCTATGCCACAACTCTGCATTTTTGCCCCTGCGAGGTAAGCGATAAGGGCTTCGGTTTGGTGGTTGGGCTTCCAAGCGGGACGAATTTACCGCTTAAAGACGGCTTTTCGCACGATCCGTTGTTGTTTGCAAGCAATAAATGGCTGATGGCTCATGTGGACAATCAAGCCTTACTGGATCGCGGCGCTGTGGCCGGTGTAACCGGGGAGAATCTGACCATCAACATCAGCTGACGTGCATCAGAAAGGGGAAACAAGTGTGAACTATTTACTGGGCATTGATTTCGGCGGCGGTTCCTCCAAGGCAACCCTGATTGACCGAAACGGTGTGCTGATTGCGGAAAAAGTGGCGGAATATCCCACCTATTATCCGCAACTGGGCTATTGCGAACAGGCGCCGGCCGATTGGAAACAGGCACTCATTCAAAACATTCGGTCGCTGTTAGAGTCAAGCGGTGTTCATGCGAAAGAGATTCTGGCGCTGGCCATTGATTCGGCCACCCATACCGCCGTTGTTTGCGATGAGCAATTTAGGGTACTGCGTCCGGCTATCCATTGGACGGACAGCCGCTGTGCGGATATTTGTCGGGAGCTGTGTGAGCGGTACGGCGAAATCATTTTTGAAAAGACCTTTCATAAGCCGGATACCATTTGGACCTTGCCGCAGTTTGTGTGGTTAAAGAGAAATGAACCGCAGATCTTTGAAAAAATAGCCCATGTTTTTTTTGAAAAGGATTATATTCGTTACCTACTGACCGGCGTTTGGTGTACCGATGAAATCGAGGCACAGGGCAGTATGCTGTTTGATTGCCGTCATTTTTGTTGGGATGAAACGCTTTGCGAAATTTGTTCCTTGCCGATTTCGGCTCTGCCGCCGGTGGTCAAGCCGACCGATCAGATCGGCACATTGACCAAAGAAGCGGCAGATTTTACCGGACTGTGCGAGGGAATGCCGGTGATTTGCGGCACCACCGATACAGCCATGGAGGTCTTTGCGGCGTCGGCCGTGGAGAAGGGCGATGTTACGGTCAAATTGGCTACGGCAGGGCGTATCTGCGTGATGACAGACCGAGCCTACCCGGATCGGGATTTCGTTAATTACAGCCATATTGTACCCGGGCTTTGGTATCCGGGAACCGCTACCAAGGCGGCGGCTTCGTCTTACCGTTGGTATAGGGATACCTTCGGCGGCGATTATGAATCCTTGAATCAAGGGGCGGCGTCGGTGGAACTTGGGTGCAACGGCCTGATGTACCATCCGTATATCAACGGGGAATTGACCCCGTATGCCGATCCGCTGCTGTGCGGTAGCTTTACCGGCATTCGTGCCACCCACACCAGAGGACATTTTACCCGTGCGGTGATGGAAGGCGTTGCTTTATCGCTGTTGCATTGCAAACAAAAGCTCCTTGAGGCCGGTATTCCGGTAAGCCATAAGGCTACGCTGATCGGCGGCGGTGCCAAGGGAGTATTGTGGCGGCAAATCACGGCCGATGCACTGGGGATGGAGCTTGTGTTGACCCAAAGCAGTGATTCTTCGCTCGGCTCTGCCATGCTGGCCGGATTGTCAACCGGTGTTTTTGCCGATGCCAAGGAAGCCGTCAAGACCTGCATCAAGCCCATTCAAACCATTGAGCCTAATCCGGAAAACACCCTTGCCTATGAACGGATTTTCAAAGATTATGTGAGAATTCACGATGCTTTGGCACCGATTTATGATGATAGAAAATGATGAAACTGGTAGTATGTGTGAAACCCACCGCCGCAGGCGATTTGAATCCCTTTGATGCCAGTGCCTATGAGGCGGCACTGCGGATTCCCAATGCCTCTGTCACCTTGTTGGCCATGGCGCCGGCCACCCGACGGGAATTATTGTCTGAATTGATGCGTTTAGGGGCAGAGCAGGCGGTTTTGTTGTCGGATGCGGCTTTTGCCGGAGCGGATACGCTGGCAACCGCTTATACGCTATGGCTGGCTATCAAACAGTTACAACCCGATTTTGTGTTTTGCGGCCGGGTTAGTTTGGACGGCGACACCGCACAGGTCGGTCCGGCCTTGGCGGCGGCGTGGGGAGCTTCGCTGGCTACCTGCACCATGTCCTTGCAGGTGGAGGGTGAACAGCTGGTTTGTACAGCTCGTGACGGCAGTCAGCGTACTGTCGGCGCACCGGGGGTTGTTACTTTTGAACGAATGAACACCTTGCGTTTACCGGGCCTTCGCTCAAAGCCGGGCAAGGTAACGGTATTATCGGCGGACGATTTGCAGGCCGACCGACAGCGTATCGGTTTGACCGGCTCTCCGACAAGGGTGTTGGCCTCTTCTGAGAATGAGGCCGGCAAACGGCATTGTCGCTTTTTAGAGCCACGGCAATTTGATACGGTTTTGGCCGAAGCACTTGCGCTTACCGGTCAGCCGAAACAAGAGGCGGTTTGTCTGCCGCCCGAAAGACAACTGGCAAAGGTTTGGACAGTCGGCAAATCACCGCTTGCGTATGCGAATACCATCAGTAAGGACATTCGGGTAATAAAGCCGGAAAGTGCCGAAAAAATCGAACAACTCATCCGTTTGGAAAAACCCTCGGTGGTTCTTTGGGGCAGTGATGCCTACAGCAAAGAAACGGCACCGCAGGTGGCTTGGCGATTGCAAACCGGACTGTGTGCCGATTGTACCCGTCTTGACAGCAAGGACGGACGGTTGTTGATGGTGCGTCCTGCTTTGTCCGGTCATATTTTGGCCACCATTGTCTGTCTGAGTGATCCGCAAATGGCCACGGTGCGTACCCCCGATTCGTCTATGCCGCCGTTGTTCTTTGCTTTCGGCAAAGGGGCGGCTGATTCGATGGGGGCGATAGAACCCCTTTGTGAACGGTACGGGGCAGTACCGGCCGCTTCAAGAGGAGCGGTGGATGCCGGACTGTTTGCCTATGAGTATCAAGTCGGTCTGACCGGTAAAACGGTTTGCCCGTCTGTATATGTGGCTTTCGGCATTTCCGGGGCGGTTCACCACATCGAGGGTATGAAAACCGCCGGAACGGTGATTGCTGTCAATCCCGATCGAAATGCCGCCATCTTCGAGTATGCCGATTACGGATTTGTGATGAGCATGGAAGAATTTTTGCCATCCATCGGCATGAAGAACCCATCGTCATAAAGCAAAACCCGTCGTTCTTTTGGGGACAACGGGTTTTCTTTTATGGGAGTGCGTCAATTTTGACAAACAGGACAAATTTTGACAAAGGAAAAAGGCTGACAAAAGGATGTCAGCCCTTTTTATCGGGTGTTTTATCAAAAACACCCCTTTTGGTGCGAGTTTACCGATAAGCCGAGTTCTGTCGTGGACGACTATCTATCTCGACGGACAGTTGCCTGCCCGCTCAAGCCGCTTTTCACGGCACATCGAGCCAATGTATTGCCGTAGTCAGCGTTGCTCCGGATAAGGTTTGCAGGGCCGATTCGTCTCCGGTCGGCCGGTGAGCTCTTACCTCGCCTTTCCACCCTTACCGCACCGAGGTGCGGCGGTATCTCTCTGTTGCACTTTCTCTAAGGTCACCCTCGGCGGTCGTTAACCGCTATCCTGCTCTGTGGGGCTCGGACTTTCCTCACACACATAAGCATAGCGCTCATATCTGAATCTGATTGTGACGGAGAGCTTTACGAGCATCGGCAGAAAAACACTCGTTAATCCGACAGGATTAACGGCGTTTTTTCCTTCTCTGCCCGCAAATCCTTAACTGAAAAATTTCTTGATGTACCAAATGACGAGATGTTTTCGGTGCAAAGGCGTTCATAAGGCTGTCGCTTATGGGTGCGCCATGTCGAAAACAGTCGGCATTTTGCGATTTCAGTTAGGTTCGGATAAGAACGCTATGCTTAAGTATGCGCAGCCGTCTGGTAAACTTGCACCGCTATTTTATCACATTTTGTCCCTTGTGTCAAAACTTTTTTGGTTGCATAGAATACGGTATCAAGGTCAGAAGGGACGAAGAATCAATGAATACGATACCATGCATTTTTTTAGGAGCTAATTCGGCTGACGGATTTATGAGCTATTTTTATCAATCGGGGCAGGCCAAAAAAGGATGGTTTTCCTATTTGATTAAGGGCGGCCCCGGTAGCGGAAAATCTACCTTTTTAAGGAGGGTGGCCGCCACAGCCAACCAACGGGGCGAAACGGCGTTGACCGTTTTGTGCGGCAGTGACCCTGATTCGTTAGACGGCGTCATATTACCTGAACATAAAATCATGCTGTTGGATGCCACCGCACCGCATACCGTTGAACCGCTTTATGCCGGTGCGTGCGAGGAACTGTTGCCGTTTAACCGTTTTTGGGACCGACGCACCTTGCGAAAAAACTATAAGGACATCATTATCCAGCAGGATGCTCACAAGGCACTTATGGGTCGCGCCTCTCGACTGCTTTCGGGTATGGGACGTTTGCAGCGCGAACGCATGAGAGTGAGCTTAGTGGCTGCCGATTTGGAAAAGACCACCGATTTTGCCGCCCGCCTTGCACATCGCTATCTGGAAAAGCAATCGGGTGTCGGGCAGGAGCAGACGATACTGTTGGACGCCGTGACGCCGAAGGGACCGGTGTTTTTAAGTGATACCCTCAGGCATTTTGCCGATACATTTGCGGTGATTCGGGATGAATACTTGACGGCGGCTACGCTGATGCTGTCGGTCATTCGAGATGTGGCTTTGGGACTCGGCTATGAGATTGTAACGGTACGGGATAGCCTATTGCCCGAAGACTGTATCACACAGGTAATCATACCGTCTCTTAGATTGGCCTTTTGCAGTGAACGACAGGAACGAATGATTCCTGTAGACGCCCGTCGTATTCACGCCGATCGGTTTTATGACCCGGCCGTCCTGCATTCGGTGCGAAACCGCTTGAGAGCCGGCAAGCGACTGTATACCAAATTGGAGCAATCGGCGGCCGAAACCTTAGCCCTGGCCAAAACACAGCATGACCGATTGGAAGACTATTACAAGGCTGCCATGGATTTTCACAAACTCGAGCAATTCAGCGACACCTTTATCAACACGGTTCTATTCGCCGATTGACAATTCTTCTCTTTTGCCGTATCATAAAAGAAAACAGACCGTTTTGTGAAAGGGCTTGCGGCCCGCCGGTTTTTACGACACAAGAGGGAAGTGAGAGAGTATGAAGACGGTGAAGAACTCCATGGTGGTTCTTTGCAGTGTGATGTTTGCTGTTTGTGTGTTGGCGGTTGCCGGCATTGTGGCCATTCGAGCCGAAATCGGTTGGCCGGTGGAGAATGGATCAACAACCGATACCGGCACGCAATCGTCCTCTGCCGTGCTGAGCGAATCGTCTGGCAACCATGAGGCGTTCATGAGCAACCCTTCGGCCGAAACACCTTCTTCGAAACCGCCGTCCTCTTTGCCTGAGTCAACCCCCTCTGATACCCAGACGGTCAGCCGTGTCGGTCGCTACAAAAAAGGCAGTGATGTATTGGAGATTCTCTCTGATACCGACGGCTATATCGATGCCAAGCTGACATCCAACGGTATCAGCATGGAATTTGGCGGTCAGCCGGTGGAGGATGTATTGACGGCTACCGAAACCGACAGCCAAAATAATACTGTTCGGGTGACGCTGATTTTTGTGAGCGGCGGTATCAGTATTCAAACCGAGCCGATTATTCGTTATGAGGAAACAGCCCCGTATTTAGATTGTACCGGCGTGTTCCGGCCGTAAATGCTCGTAGGCTAATAACAAAAACCGATTGAAGGTTTCTTCAATCGGTTTTTCTTTGTCTCGATAGAATATTTGTCCCCCAAGGAGTCGCTTAAACGCTTTCTGTGAAACGAAGGAAGCCCTCTAAACCTTCGCAAGTACGCTTGTAAACACCGGCGTCTTCCAGCACCTTTGAAAAGACCAGGCCGACCTCATCACGAATAATCTCGTCCACATTATCCTTGGTGATGGCCGGGTATTTGGGCTTAAATCCTTTAACCCAGTCGGCATGGGAGGCAATTTCGGGAATATTGGCGATGATTTCACCGTTGACAAGAGCTTCTGCCAATCTGTCAAGCTCTTTGTTCAGTCGTGCCGGAAGCACCGCCAAGCCCATGACCTCGATCAGACCGATATTTTCCTTTTTGATGTGATGCAGTTCGGCGTGGGGATGGAACACACCCAGCGGATGTTCGTCGGTGGTGATATTGTTTCGCAGAACCAAATCCAATTCAAAAAGTTCGCCGTTTTTACGGGCAATAGGGGTGATGGTGTTATGCGGCGTGCCGTCTGTTTCGGCAAAGATAAAGCATGCCGGATCGCTGTACCTGCGCCAGGCACAAAGAATTTTGTCAGCCAGTTCAATCAAACGGCCTTTTTGTTTACAGCGCAGGCGGATAACCGACATCGGCCATTTGACGATACCGGCCTCGACATCGTTAAAGCCGTCAAAGGACAGCCTATGTT
>JAEDLK010000001.1 GCA_016295355.1 Clostridiaceae bacterium | reverse complement strand
CAAATTTTCTTTGAAAATTTGCTACCAAATCGAAGATTTGGTGTCGAAATAGTGTGTTTAACCACTATTTCGACTATCTATAACCATTATAGCGAGTGGTTGTCTATTTCGGACGTTCCGTCCTCAACAGGCTAATGCCATAATACAATAGAAGGCATCCGCTGAAAGCGGATGCCTTCTATTTCGTCGCACAAAAGCAGAGGGGGGACACTCTTGTGCAGACAAGTTATGATAAGTGAAGAACAATCTCTTGCCGTTCGGCTCGACCGTGAGCAACAGGGCTCCGGCCTGAAACAAGCGGAAGGAAAAGATCCGTTATTGTTTCCCGATTGATTCACTGTGTTTATTATAGTGACTGATTATTGATAAATTATCGATTTTATGTGAACAAATCATAAATAATCTGTTTTACATCAAATCCTTAACCAATCTCTTGCCCATAGCCGCATGACAAAGAGCCATGATACATAAGGCAATCACGGTATTGGGAACCATGTACAAACCGTTGTAAATCAGCGAATAGACAAACGGGCTGGCCACCGTACGGCCGATAATCTCAGTGGGAGCCGTGATAGCGTAAAGCACCACACCGCTTAACACATGAACGGCATACCGCGCCAAGCAGGCAATCAGCGTGCCGACCTCCAAAAAGGCGATTCTTCTCTTAAAGAATCCACAAAAGCCGACCATGCCATAGGCCAATACATAGTCAAGCAGTACCGAAGGCAATCCCCAGCCTAGGCTGCCGCTGATAACGCATTTCAAAAAGCCGAAGACCATGCCCGAGCCAACACCCCACAACGGGCCGTTGCGAAACGCCAAGAGAAGAAGCGGAACCATGACAAAGTCAAGTGAACCGCCGTTGGCACCGAGTTCGATTTTGAAATAGGACAGTGCCAGAGCCAGAGCCACCAGCACGCCACATTCACAAAGTGTCTTTAATTGATTGTTTTTCATAGAAATACCCCTTTTCACCGTCCGGAGATTCCCGGCATTGGGGAGCTTTCCAATAAACAAGCATCCGCTTTTCCTTTGCATCAAAAAACTCCGTTTGCCGATGGGCAGACGGAGTTCATGAGCATCTTATCCCTACGGTGGCATTATCCACATCAGGTTACAGGTCGGAACAATACGGTTCCCTCTCAGCCTGAGTTCATCAAGCTCCCTCTTTTATTCGGTTGTCCTTATTTTACTGCTGATCCTTTGGTTTGTCAAGAGGGTCATCAAAAAAATCCACCCTAAAGCCGGACTGATAACGAGGCGGCTGTGCCTGTTTTTGCGAATCGGACGGCCCATCAAACGGCCATTCGTTTTCGGTGAAATCTTCTTCGTCATGAAGGGGTTCCTCCTGATTTGGAGCGCCGTTTTCTTGTTGCCGATATATTTTGCTCCAGTCGGCCAGCAAAGCTTCTCCCTCTGCATACCGCTCGGCGGGCAATCCCTTACGTTCACGCCGACGCTCACGCCGTTTACAACTTAGGACAGCCAGCGGCAGGTACAAAAGGAACAAGGCCAGTCCCAACAAGGAAACCAAACAGCCGGTGGTTAAATACGGTGTTTTGTAGGTAAACACAATCTCGCTCGAGCCGGCCGGCACGCTCACCGCCATAAACCCGACATTGGCTTTGACTATGGGCGCCTCTGTCCCATTGACGGTGCAACGCCAACCCTCGTCATACGGAATGGAGAAAAAGACAAGGTTGCTCTTTGATCGCTGTACCATGGCCTTAAAGCCGTTTTTGGTTTTCTTAAACAGTGTGGCTGAGCTTTCGGCCAAATGGGCGGCATCCTTTGAAAGGGTTTTCTCATCGGTATGACCGTTCACCTCATACGGACGGTCATCGCGTTCCACCATAGATTCCAGTGTGACCTCGCCTTTGAACAGCTCTTGGCTGTAGTGGGTCATGCCGGCGGTCAGCTCAGACGAACAGTCATCCGGCACAATCATGGCCTTAAGCATTTGAGCCGGTCGTTGTTCCTTTTCAAAGAGCAACTCGCATTCACTTTCGGTCATATAGTAATCGTACGAGAAACCATAGGGAATGTAGTTCTGGTTTTCGTACACATAGTAACCGCCGCTTGTGTTGATATAGCTAAAGCCGGGCATTTTCGGAGTGCCGTCATCTTCGACAAACCGGTCGGTTCCTTTCAAGTTGAGCAAATATTTCACCGACAGCAAACTGCGAATCGGCCAAACCGAGGTGTCCGGCCGACTGGCCACATCTCTCTTTTGTCCGATAAAGGTGTAAAAATCCATAATGGAGGGGGGCACCACAGAATGAAAGGCGTTGATGCTGTCATATCCTAAAAACATTCCGGTGTTGTCCTCACCGTCATACACATCAATTCGCCAACAGTCCTGACTATCGGGCAGGGTTACCTTTGATTCAATCAATGCGTCAATCATGACGCCCTCCATAGCCGAAGAGTGCTGTTGTCCATCGTGCAAAAAGACCGTGCCGAAAGCAATAGAAATCACACAAACACCGCAAAGGGCTGCTCGGAACATTGTTTTTCGGCGGGGCTTTAAGGCAACAAGTCCCCGGCAAATCAGCAAAGACAACAGGGCAATCGCACATGAGATAATAAAGCGTAACAAAAAGGTCTTGTCCGTTGAGCCTGCATCCTCATACAACCCGAAGACAAGCTCATCCCCCTGCTTTTGCGGAAATAAGCCGACCACCAAGGCCACAAGCACCGTAAAGAGGGCCGATACCCTCCAACCCTTTTCCCAGTCAATCGACTCGTCGTCCATCGCCTGCAATGTGGCCAGCACCATCAAAAGAATGGGCATATAGAACCAACGGGCATAATAAGCCGAATTCAGTGCCGAAAACAGGCTGTTAAGCACCGGAATGCCGGCCATAATGGCACAGGCTACCAAAATTTTCTTAAGCCAAGAGCCTTTCTTGGCTATGCCATATGCCAAAACACCGCTCATGCCGACCACCGGCAACCATGCCGCTATGGACGACCACTTGACCCCGATCCCCGGACAGAAAACCGGCCGTGCCGGCAAATCGGGCGGAAAGAATAAGGACTGAAAAATCTGGAAATAGATTTGCTCCCGTCCGTACAATATGGCCGACCAGCCATTTTGCAGTTCAGATACCCGACTGTTGCCGGCTACCGCCATAACTGACGGCAGGAGTAGAAAAGCCGACAGCAAAACACCCAAAACGCCCTCTATCAAAAAAGAGAAGAAACGTCCGCGTTTCGGCTCTATGGCCCCCGAAGAACGCCTAAAGAACCAGTACAGCACTAAAAAGACCACCATACCGAAAAAAAAGTAATAATTGACTACCGCCGCCAAGGCCACGCACAAGGCAAATACGCCCCGGCGGTTTTCGGTAAACAACCATTCAAAGGATAACAAAAGTAGCGGAAACATAATCAGCGGCTCATGGAAGTGGTTAAAAAAGATGTTGTATACCGAGAAAGACGAAAAGGCGTACAACAAACCGCCCAACTGTGCCGCGCGGGCTGTGCGGGTGAACCGCCGTAAATACAAATAAGCCGTCAAGGCTGCACAGGCAAACTTGAGAATCAATAGCGGCCCCATCAAATACGGCACCATGTCGCTCTCAAAGGGAATGGTCAGCCAAAAGAAGGGACTGCCCAACAGATAAAAGCTATACGAGCCAATAAAGTTTGCCCCTAAATCGGTGCCGAAGCTCCATCCAAGACGCCCCTCACGCACGGCGTCGTGACACATCCGATAAAACGGAATCTGCTGAACATTGAAATCGCCGTAAAACAAGAAGTACCCCTGTCCGGCTATGATGGACGGAGCAAACATGATACCGGCCACCAGCAAAGCCAACAAAAAGGTTGCCCATCCCCGACCGCGGTCTTTCGGCAATAACGCTTGACGCTGTTTCATAAAAGACATGACAGATCCTCCCTTATGAGATACGGTTAAGCATAGCGTTGGTATCCAAACTCCGGTTTTTGGGGCGAAAAATTGACAAGTCTGTTGCGTTAAAACACCCGTTACTCCGGAAGGATAAACCGCATTTTTACTTTTTGTAAAAACTCTACCCGACAAAACGGCTTGCCCTTAAAAATACGAATCACGCACTATTTTCGTGCGCAAGGAATCAAAAGCTGTCAACAATGGGTTTGCCTTACCGGAAACGGTCGGAATTCGGCGATTTCGGGTTGGTGCGCATATACTCGCTATGCTTTATCCTTGAATATTATAACAGCATTTGCTATAATATTCAAGAACCGTCACGGGTTTTCAAGCCTTCAAATCAGTCGCCCGTGCAGGAAAGGAATCATGATGGCCAGTCATTATTATGCGTTTTTATCCCGAATGAAAAATATTTACCGTTGGGGGCTTATGCGCAATACCCGTCGGGAATCCTTAAGCGAGCATTCCTTTGAGGTGGCGTTGATCGCCCATGCTTTAGCGGTACTTAACAACACCCGTCTGCATGGAACGGCCGACCCCGAAAAGTGTGCCACCGCCGCCCTATTCCATGACACAACCGAAATCCTTACCGGCGATATGCCCACCCCGGTCAAATATGCCAATCCGGCGATTCGTGAGGCGTATAAGGCGGTTGAATCGGTAGCCGAACAAAGGTTGCTCGGCCTGTTGCCATCCGATTTACAACCGTACTTTGACCCGCTGTACCACCCCGATGAAACCACCCACAGCTTGGTCAAGGCGGCCGACAGGCTATCGGCGCTGATCAAGTGTTTGGAGGAAGAATCCATGGGGAACAGGGAATTTACCGCCGCCAAGGAAAGCATTTTAGCCTCCATTCACGAAAGCGGTTGCAAGGAAGCCGAGCTGTTTCTCGATGAATTCATCCAAAGCTATTCGCTGACACTGGATGAACAGGAAAATTCACGTCCCTGCCCCACACTTCAATAACCAAAAGAACTATCCATAAAATCATAACCTATCACATGATAAACGCATCTCCGAAGGTGACTCCTTCGGAGATGCGTTTATCAATAATTCAAAATGATTCCGTTATTTATGAATGATCCCACGGGGGCAAACCAGCGCACACTCGTCACAGCCGGTGCACTTGCTTTGGTCGATAACGGCCAAGAAGTTTTCTACATGAATGGCGTCGTGCTTGCACTCCTTGACGCATTTCATACAGCCGATACAGCCGATATCACACTGTTTTATAACGGTGCTGCCCTTCTCGGTGCTTTGACAGGCCACCACATTATGATAGCTTTCGGGCAATAGCTTGATAACGCCCTTTGGGCAGGTTGTGACGCACTTACCGCAACCGCCGCAAAGTTCCCGATCAACACGAGCCAGTCCATCGTTTACCCGAATAGCGCCCCTGTCGCAAACAGCCGCACAGTCGCCCAATCCGATACAACCGAATTCGCACTTCATCGGCCCACGGTAATACATAGCCGCCGCACAGGAATTCAATCCGCTGTAAGCAAACTTTGTCTTAGCACGGTAGCAGTCGCCGTTGCAGGTAACATAGGCTCTCTTTTCTTGGGCGGACACATCCACACCCAAGATTTCCGAAAGGGCCACAGCGGTATTCTTACCACCGGGAGCGCACAAACCGGCCTCGGCCTTTCCCTCCCGAATGGCCGCCGCATATTCATCACACCCGGCAAAGCCACAGCCGCCGCAATTCGCCCCCGGCAGAGCCTCACGGATTTTTTCCTTCAGCTCATCCACCGGCTCTGACAGATATTTAGAGGCCATAGCCAAACCGAAACCGGCCACCAAGCCGATTCCTGCCACCAACAGGATAGGTAATACTATACTCATCGCTTTGCCTCCTTAAATGCCCGAGAATCCCAGGAAAGACAGCGACACCAAAGCCGCCGCGATCAGAGTAATCGGCAGACCCTGCAATCCACGGGGAATATCGGAGGACTCAATACGCACCCGAATGCCCGAAAAGATAAACATGGCCAACAAGAAGCCGAGTCCGGCAGCCAAAGCGTTAATCAGTGCGTGCAAATAGGGCGGCAACCCGATATTAGCCAGTTCGGTATTCATCAGTGTGATACCCAACACCGCACAGTTGGTGGTAATCAGGGACAGATAAATACCGAAGGCAACATAAATCGGTTTAAGAAACCGTTTGATGACAATTTCCATAAGTTGCACCAAGGCGGCAATAACCAAAATGAACACAATGGTCTGTAAATACTCGAGGCCGTTGGGTACAAGCAGGAAGGTATAAATGGGCCAGGTAACGGCGGTGGCCAAAACCATAACGAGGGTCACGGCCACACCCATGCTGACAGCCGTACCGACCTTTTTGGAAACACCTAAAAAGGAACAGATACCCAAAAAGCGAGACAGCACCATGTTACTGGTAAAGATACCGGCCAGCAAAACAGCCATAACGGCGGTCACACTATTCATCGGCCAAGCCCTCCTGTTCCTTATCTATCTTTTGTTTGTCCTGCTCTAAGAGTTCACAAACACTCTTAGAGGGGCAGTTTTCACAGCCAAGCTCCTCAATCGGCTTTTTGCCTTTGCGCCGTGCCAGCTTATTAGACAACGCAATCAGAAGGCCAAAGACAAAAAAGCCACCGGGAGGCAGAATGAAAATCAACATAGGCTCAATGCCTAAACCGCTGGTAAGAGGAATTCGAACGGTTTCACTTAAAGTAATCATACCGGTGCCGAAGATTTCACGGATTAAACCCATGGCCGCCAGGGTGGCGGTAAAGCCGATGCCCATGCCCAAGCCGTCGAGGATACTGGGCAACACGGGATTCTTGCAGGCAAACATTTCGGCTCTGGCCAAAATAATGCAGTTTACCACAATCAGCGGTAAAAAGATACCCAGCGAATTGTTAACGGAGGGGGCAAACGCCTTAACAAACATCTGCACAATGGTTACAAAACCGGCAATGATGGTGATAAAGGCCGGAATGCGGACCTTATTGGGAATGACATGACGCAGCAGAGAAATAACCATATTCGAGCAGATCAGAACCACCGTAGCCGCTACGCCCATACCCACGCCGTTCATCAGCGAGGTGGTGACCGCCAAGGTTGGACAGGTGCCCAACAGCAGACAAAGCACGGGATTTTCTTTGATAATGCCGCCGGTCAGATAGGACAAATACTTACCTTTACTCATGCTCCGTACCCTCCTCTCCCTCTTGTGCATTTTCGGTTTCGGACGAAGCCTCGTCATCGGTTTTTTCACTGCGAACGGCATCCGTCAACGCCAAGGCATATGAAACCGCCCGATGCACCGCTTTTGAAGAATAGGTTGCACTGGTCACCGACCGCACGGCCGTGTCCCCTGTGCCGTTCTTATCCATGGTCACACCACTGCTTTTACCGGTATACTGCTCGTAAAAATCCTTTTCAAGCACCTTACGGCCGAGACCGGGTGTTTCATCGTCAGCGGCCAGAATCTTGATTCTTTCAATGGTGCCGTCTGCACGAACACCCACCATCACCGGAATCTCTCCGCCGTAACCCTTATAGCCCTTTTTTACTAAGTAGCCGATCACCTTTCCGGAAGCATCCAAAGCCTCCAGATACGCCCCGTTCACCGTTTCATCCTCAAAGGTAAAGGTGACGGCAGCCTCACGGTAATCATCCGCCGGCAACACTGTCTGACGAGCTTCGTTCTCGGCTCGACGGTCCAGTTCATCGATTTTGGGCTGTGTCAGCACACGGGTGCCCACCAAAGCGGCCGTAATCACCACACAAATGAGAAACAGAATGAGGGTTGTCACCGGCACGCTGTTGATGGAGAATTTCTTTTGCTCACTCATGCTTCTGTGCCTCCCATCCGAAAGGCTTACGCCGCGTCCAATTGTCAATGTGCGGCACCAACAGATTCATAAACAGAATGGAGAAGGAAACACCCTCAGCTGCAGCACCGGAACGAATCACCACGGTCACAATACCGCAACCGATGCCGAAAATCAGCTTACCCCAGTTTGTAACGGGACTGGTGACATAATCGGTTGCCATGAAGCAGGCGCCCAGCATCAAACCGCCTGAGCAAACAGCCACCAACGGTTGACCGCCGGTAAGCCAGGTCAGTAAGGCCACCGTACCGATAAAGGACACCGGAATAACGGGTTTTATAACGCCGCGAATCATCAAATACAGGGCTCCGATGCCCAGTAAAACCACCGAGGTTTCACCGATACAACCGGCATAATCGCCCAACAGTAACTGTTTTAAGGTGAATTCCCCTGCATCGGCCGCCAACGGCGTGGCCTGCGTGACCGATACACCGCTAAAGGGACGGTGAAAGGTGGTCATTTGAAGCGGGAAGGAAATAAACAACACAATACGAGCCGCTATGGCCGGATTGACAAAGTTATGCCCGAGTCCGCCGAACATTTGCTTAACCACCACAATGGCCACAAAGCAACCGATGACCGCCATCCAGACCGGCAGACCGGACGGCAGATTGAGTGCCAACAGTAAGCCGGTAACGGCGGCACTTAAATCGCCAACCGTCACATCGTGATTAAGCACCCGACAGCTGATGACCTCAAACAGCACACAGGCCGCTACACAAACAGCAATCAACACGGCGGACCGCCATCCGTACCAAATGATGCCGAATACAGCGGCCGGTGCCAAAGCAATCAGCACATCGGCCATAATCCCACGAGTGGTATCAGGGGTATGAATGTGGGGAGAAGACCCGACAACCAGTTGATGGGTCATTTTGCCTCAATCCTCCTTAACTCTTTCTTGGCAATACGCATAACCTGTGCCAACGGACGGCGAGCAGGACAACTATAACTGCAACAACCGCATTCCATACAATAGGTTAGATTCAGTTCCTTGAGCGTTTCGTCGTTTTTAGCACGCAAAGCACGCTCAACCTCGGCCGGATTCAGCTTCATGGGACAGTGAGAAGCACAGCGACCGCAATGAATACAGCCGGTGGGATGTGGTATCTCATCCTCGCCCTGGGCTAACACGGCGTTACTGGTCTTGGTGATAACCGCCGTGTCATCCAACAGCGTAGTGCCCATCATGGGGCCTCCCATAATCAGACGGGAAGGACCGTCCTCGGTATAACCACCGCAGAACTCCATCAAATCAGCCACACTGGTGCCAAGCGGCACGATTACATTTTTCGGTTCCTTCACCGCCGATCCATCCACCGTCACACGGCGGCTGACCAACGGCATACCGGTCTTGGCATAATGTCCCAAGGCCGCAATACTGGTTATGTTCATCACGATACAACCGATGTCCGCCGGCAGTTTTCCGGCCGGAATTGTACGCTTTAGAACCGAATAAATCAGCACCTTTTCAGCACCCTGCGGATAACGGGTTTGCAGTTCCATCAAGCGGATATTGTTATGGGTATCCCGCTTATCGGCGGCAATGCTATACATCTTATCGATGGCCTTCTTTTTGTTGGCCTCGATCGCAATGATCACATCGTCGATTTTGAGTTGTTCTTTAACCAAATATACGCCGGTCAGGATATCATCGTAATCCTCCATACAACAGCGATAATCGGCCGTGATGTAGGGCTCGCATTCTGAGCCGTTAATGATCAATGTGTCGATTTTCTTTTCGTCCGGCAGGCGAAATTTGATGTGCGTCGGGAATCCGGCACCGCCGAGACCGACTAATCCGCAGTCGCGCGTAGCCTTAATCAGATCCTCGGTTGAATGAATCTCCACGGGAGCGAGATTCGGAACCGGAGTCATTTTGCCATCGGATTCAATCACCACACAATCGGTTTCACTGCCGTCGGGCATCATCATCTTGGTAAAAGCCTTCACCGTGCCCGAAACGCTGGCGTGAATGGGCGCACTGACCGGACGGTCGCTGTCACCGATGACCGATCCGACAAACACGGCATCCCCTATCTTGACCGTAGGCACACAGGGCACCCCAATGTGCTGACGCATGGGAATGGTGACCGTAGCCGGCGCCGGCATCACCACCGTTTCGCACTCGGCTGTGTTCTTTTGGTGGGGCAACAACACATTACGGGGAATGTTGCCGACCGGAAAAAGAATCTCGTCTTTACTCTTATCCATCAAAACCCTCCTGTCGGTCATGGAAATTTGCATACCTTTTCAAAGGCAAAAAAAGGACAAAAAACGCCGAAAAAAGACGGGTTTCTCCCTTACACTACTATTTCAAATATTTTATCATACTGTTTTACACCTTGTCAAGCCATTTACAGCATTGACAAAATGTTGTCAAGCGCGTCGAAATTTGCCGAAAAAGCCGTCTTCTCCAAAATAATGATTGACAAACACCTCCCTTACTGGTATAATTATTCAGCTAATAACCGAATATGTCGGTCAAGCATCCTTGCCGGTGTAAATACGCCGGACAAATGTCCATAAGGAGGTGCAACAAGATGCAAGCTAAATACGAAAGCGCTATGGTTTTTTCTGTAGCAGATGGGGACGAGGCTGTTAAAGCTTTAACTGAAAAGTTTGACGCCCTCATTCGTGAAAACGGTGTCATCGAAAATGTTGACGATTGGGGTAAGCGCAGACTTGCTTATCCGATTAACGATGAGTTGGACGGCTACTATGTTTTCACAACCTTTACCGCAGAGCCGACCTTCCCGGCAGAGCTGAAGCGTGTCGCCGGTATCACCGACGGTGTTCTGCGTGCCATGGTTATTAAAAAGTAAGGAGAATGTGTCTGTATGTTTAACCTTGTTGTTCTGACCGGTCGTCTGACCGCGGATCCCGAGTTGAAGACCACTCCTAACGGCGTATCTGTCACATCCTTTTCTATCGCCGTAGGTCGCCGGTATCGTTCCGGCGAGACCGCCGAAACAGATTTTATCAATCTGGTTGCCTGGAGACAGACCGCAGAGTTTATCACCAAGTACTTCCATAAGGGAAGCATGATCGGTATTGAAGGATCTATTCAGACCCGTCGATACACCGATAAGGAAGGCCATAACCGCACCGCTTTCGAGGTGGTGGTCAACAACGCACAGTTTGTTGAATCCAAACGGGATGGCAACACTTCCGCTCCCGGCGGACAGGAAGCTCCCGCTTCCTTCAGCAACACCACCGGTAACGATTTTACCGAAGTGGCCGCTGACGCCGACGATGATTTACCATTTTAATCTTAAAGAAGGAGGTCTTTAACAATGGAAAAGACTGAAAGACCTGCACATAGAAAGGCTCGCAGAAAAGTCTGTCATTTTTGTGCAGACCGTGTTGAGGCAATTGATTTTAAGGACATCGCCCGTCTTCGCAAGTTCGTCTCTGAGCGTGCTAAGATTCTGCCTCGCCGTGCCACCGGCACCTGTGCTGCTCACCAGCGTGAGTTGACCATCGCTATTAAGCGTGCCCGTCAGGTTGCCCTGCTGCCCTATGTCAACGATTGATTGACCATTATAAAAGTCATGACCTCCGGCTGGGCCGGAGGTCTGAAACACCTTTCAAGGGTGTTTTACAAATCAACCCCCTAAAGGGGCACCGAAAGGTTTGCCTACTGCATTCCTTGTTCGGGCGATCCCTTAAGGGGGTTATTTTATGCCTTCTTGTTCTCTCCGCCCGTAAACGGGTTAAAGTATTTTTGTATACTCCTTTTTCCGGTGTTCAATTTTCTGTCTAACGGATGCTTTATATACGCCTGTGTTTACTTTTTGCTTCTCCCTACCATATCGACAAAACAGCCTCTTCCCAATAATGTCTATAGATAGTCGAAATAGTGGTTAAATACACTATTTCGACACCAAATCTTCGATTTTTGGTGGCAAATTTTCAAAGAAAATTTGTCGATACCATTGCAATGGATATAGAGCAAATTCAAAACAGTGCGTATTTGAATTGGCAAAAGCCGATAAAATCGGCTTATCGAAACGCTTTCCAGCGTTTCGATAAGCTATAGTCATTATGCGGGTGCGCATCGAAAATTATATTAAAAATTCTCCAAAGTAGTACAATAAGGTTGTTCAAATCTAAGAGTGCTATGACAGAAGAGTTTTATTGGTTAAATGAGAGCACAAAAATATATACAAGAGAAAAAAGGATTGCATCAGATAAATCAAATGTAAAAAAATACGCAGACCCATTTAGTTAACCCCTTAGGGGCACACCAAAGGGTCAAAGACACTTTGACTTAAACAAAGAGAAAGCCCGCGCCTTAAGGCGCGGGTCGGTATTATGGGCTTATAGCCCTTGTGCAACCCACGCGTTTCACGGGTGGGTATGATTATACCGTACCGTCAAGGCACCACATTTTGGTTTCACCCAGCATCATGTCAACCTCAATATGATCGACATCATATCCGTAGAATTTCTGCTCGTACACTTCATACGGAGAGCATTTTTTCTTAAAGTAAACGGTGCGTTTGCCGTCGTCACAGGCATGCAGTGACACAAAGTTTTCGTTGGCATAAACCACATCGTCCCCGTGTGCATACAAATGACAACCGGCCCACTGCGCCAATCCGGCGATTAGGTCGTTTCGCAAAACCTGTGTGGCACAGAAAACGCTGACAAAGCCGTCCTGTTCCTTTAAGGCAAAGGCCGGCTCACCGTTGTGACAGAACCGCCCTAATACCGTGGCGTTCTCATCGGTGATATGGAAGCCCGGGTTGATAAAGGGGATGGGCAAAACACTTTGACCTATCCAAATGTTGCTGTGAACATCACGGTCAATCACCCCGTAACGGCGACTCTTTGAGGCATTTTTTACGGCCGGATGGCTGTTGGGGTCAACCCGAAAATGCGGAAAGAAGGTGTCGGTGACCAGGGATAGCTTCATACCTACCGTTTTTTCGGCATTTTCGGAACAAAGGCGTACCTTGGCTTTCGGATTCACCAATCCGGGTGCATACAACCACAAAATGGTGGCATGGTTTTTGCGAGCTTTATTGTGAATGGCAAGCCGTTCCTCGTCGGTTAAGCAGTAAACATTGACCATGACATACAGCTTATAATCCGGCATATTGGGGTTGGCCATATCGTTGTGGTAGTAATAATCGACCGGTGCACCGATACGGCCGAGATCGGAGGTTCGGTAATAGTCGGTTACCAACTGCGAGGTACTCTCCGACACAAGATGCAGGCTCTCGGTATCGTAAATTAAGGCAATGTCGTTATGCTTGCGCCTATCCAGGCTGTAAGCATAGGCGGCAATATCCTGCTGGCGCCGGAACAAGGCCAGAATGGACGGTTCGTTATACCAGTCGCCGCTCATGTCAAACCACCAACCGTGGACATCCTCGCATAAATCCCGTGCAAAGTCACGCTTTAAGGTGTTCAACGAATCCTCTAAGGTGTAAAGGGCCATGGCATCCCGTTGCATCCACGGTTTGCAAAGATGGGTACGGGAGTCGTCCTCGCAAATGAAGATGCGATTGCGAAGCCGGAAGGAGTCCTGCATTTGCCGTTGTGCTACAATACCGCCCGGCTCACGGTTGTTGTAAACGCCGGGAGACGCCAAAAAGTCAACCACACCGGAATCCAATATAGTCAGCGTGCCGCAGGCGGTAGAGGCGTTGAAATAACTGGTACAGCCTAAACTGCCGTAAAAGGAGCCGACCAACCGCTGCGGATAACGGGTTTTGAAGAAGGTCGCAAAGTCTACGATTGTTCGGGCGGTGCCCTCGTGCCAAGCGTCGTAAAAATCGGCTACATAGGGGCGGGTATTGACATTCAAAAACACGCCGATATTGGCTTCGGTTCGGCCGTTAATATCCAAATCCATACCGCCGACTTTATAAGCGGCCGATTCCCAACACGATAGGGTTTGTTTGATTTTTTTCTCGGCATCGTAGATAACGGTTCTGTCCTCAATGGTGGGGATGATCGGATTTTGGAAGGTGGCATCCGGTTGGTTCCAGGAACGGCGCAAGGCTTCTTGTGTTCCATATTTTTCTTTAAGAAAACGGCTGTATTCTTCCATAAAGGGTTTAGAAAAATCGCCGTACCGGCCGTCGCCGGGCATCAAGTTTTGCGGATAGTACCACTCACAAGTGCCACCGGCACACAAAAAGAAGCCGATAACCCGATCAAAATACGGTGATTGCTCAAGGACATCAAAGTATTCCGTCAGCGCTACGGCTGCATCTCGTTTCCAGGCCTTTGAGCAGAGCGAATGCATTCCGTCAATGGCTTCTTTGCTGACGGTGCTGCAAACCGTTTTCTTGTGTGAGCCGTCCTGGAAGGTAACCTGTTCCTCGGGATGGGCGTTAACCCACTCAGCCGGCGGTGCAATGTTTAACCGCAGCATGACATACGCATCTGGCACGGCCTTCATGAGGGTTTCAAGATCGACCAGTGTCTGGGCAATACCGTCAAGGCTTGAATCGTCATTATCCTTTACATAGGCATACGGATTGTTCGCTGTGTGCTTTCTTTTGCCGGGCTTATTCCAGCGTGTGGTGGAATTAACATAAAAAATGCGAAAGCCCGCTTCGCCCAACTGCTTCAAATAAGAAGGGTTGTTCAGCGGAGCGGTGATGGTCATGGGGGGATAAGGGCTGCCATTCACCATGATGGCCGGAGAACCGTGATACTCACTAATGGTGGCAGTTAACATAGAGCCATTCCTCGTTTCAAATAACGGTTGCGCTGAAACGGGCAACCGTTTTTATACTCTTGTTTGCAAAATTATTGCTCTTGAGTCGGCTTGTCATCCGGCTTTTGGGAGCTTGAAGAGGTGGGCTTCTCGGATGTGCCCGATTCCGGTTTTTGAGAAGTTGAAGAGGTGGGTTTTTCAGATGTGTCAGTGCCGGGCGTTTGGGGCGTTGATTCCGGCTTTTGACTGGATGAAGTCGTTTGGGACGAGGTTGTGCCGGACGAAATGCCGGAGGAGGTGCCGTTTGACGGCGTCGAGGTGTATTTATCACCGGCACCGTACCATTTGGTCAAATCCACGCCGTTTTGAGCCATGTAATCCTCTTGGGAGATGCCGTCATACAAGAAGGCGCGCAAAGCTTTTCCGGCGTATTCATAGTTGTAATAAACCGTGGAAGAACCGGTGCCTCGGTAGTCGGCATTGATGATGTATTCATCCATCGGGATACGGCTGGTAGTCATTTGCGGTTTTCCGATGAGAAAGTAGGCCAGCGACAAAAGCTCCTTGTTGTTCAGCGAGGTCTTGACATACGGCACCATTTTATCAATAAACTTGGGATAAGAGGCAATGTCCATGGACAGAGCCTTGGACAGAAGCTGTTGCATAATATAACGCTGACGTTCGGTACGGCCAAAGTCATCGTTGGCACCGCTGAAGTTTTTGCCGTGTCGAATACGGCCATAGGCAACGGCCTGCAACCCGTTTAGATGCTGAACGCCGGTTTTCATCACATAATAATCGCTCGGGTCTAAATTTAGGTAACCGCATTGCTCGCCGATCATGGCGTTAATGCCATAGGGATTTTCGGCTCGCACCTCATCATAGGTTAAGTCGCAATCAATACCGCCAACGGCATCAATAATATCGCTCATGCCATAGAAGTTGACGGTCGCATACTCGGCAATATCCAAACCGAACACGGTGTTCAGTGTTTTTACAGCCAAAGCCGGGCCGCCGTAGCCATGTGTTTCGGTGATTTTGGTATAGCCGGTCTTACCGCCCTTTTCATACGGCACCAAGCTGTCACGCATAACCGAAACCAGCCGAATGGTGTTTTCGGTTCGGTTAATGCTTAAGATCATGATGGAATCGCTGTTGCCGTCAAAGTTGCCAACCTTTCGGGAATCAACACCGAATAAAGCTATGTTATAGATGTTGGCATCAATCACGCTTTGAAAGCCAAGCTCCCACTGATCCATGTTATTAAAGTCGTCGTCACGTTCAACCTGATTTATCTTAATAAACAGATAACTGCCGATGCCCACAACACCGATGATGACGGCGCAAAACAGGGAAACAATGCCGATAAAGGCACCCTTTTGCCCCTTGGTGCGGTGGCGCCACCATTTTTTGAAGCGAGATTTCTTGTTGGCTTTGCGTTTGCGAATCGGGCCGTGATTGCCCGAATAGTATTCGTTGAGATTAACATCCCTATTGTTACTCATGAATGATTCCCATCCTTATTTTTGTAAAAGCGTCCCTTATGGGGTAGGCTTTTTTAACACACTCTTATAAATATCTCCCTTTTTGCAGTGAGAAAGGGCGGCGGCTTGCTTGGCGGCAGCACTGGCCGATTCGCCCTTTTGCATCAGAGAGCGAGCCAGTTTAACGGCATCCGATAACACCATAGTATCCTCTGTTGGCGGTTTTCCGGCCACAATCAACACAAATTCGCCCTTCGGCGGCGTGTCGGCATACAAAGCTGTCGCTTCGCCTAAAGTGGTGCGGATGACCTGTTCATGAATTTTAGTGATTTCCTTGACAAGGGTGATTTCCCGATCTTCACCGAAGGTGTTGGCAAAATCCTTTAATGTGGCACATAGCTTGTGGGGTGCCTCATAAAAAATCATGGTGCGCGCTTCGTCGCACAAGGAGGCTAAATGCCGACGGCGAGAAGGCTTGTTGACCGACAAAAAACCTTCAAAGGTAAAACGGCCGCTGACCATGCCTGAAAGTGCCAAGGCGGTGACGAGGGCGCTGGGCCCGGGAACCGATTCTACCGGCACACCGGCCCTATGAGCCTCCCTGATCAAGTCTTCACCGGGATCGGAAATGCAGGGCATACCGGCATCGGTGACCACGGCACAGCTCTCCCCGGCAGAAATACGGGCTAAAATGGTTTGCCCGTGGTCACGCTTATTATGCTCATAGTAGGAAACCATGGGTTTTTTAAGACCGAAATGATTGAGAAGCTTTTGTGTTACACGGGTATCCTCGGCTGCAATAAAGTCCACCTGCCGGAGCGTTTCAACAGCCCGCGGTGAAAAATCACCCAGATTTCCGATAGGCGTTCCCACAATATACAGTGTGCCCGGCATGGTTTTCCCCCTATACCCAATAATACAGATTTATTCTATCACACCGAACACGGAAATACAACCACAATTTATGCGATTCTTTCGGTGGAGAGGTAAAACCCTGTGTCATCCGCACCGACAATCGGTTTTGAAACACAAAGTTGGGACCACACCAAAGTAACCGAATAAACTGATAATGAGTGCGGGCTTGCCCGTCGAAAGAAAGGAGTTATGATAATGCCAATGGAAAATGAAACGCCGGTTAATCCGTCGATCTGCCGACAGGCACTGACCATGGTGTTTATTGAGGACCAGCCGTGGGGGACCCTGTATACACCCCAAACGGGTTTTAGTCGGGGCACCTTTTTTCCTGATTTAGATAAACCGTTCATGAGAGGAAGTGGACGGTCGTGAATGAATGCCAAAAGCTGCGAGAGGCTATTCATCAGCACGATTTCGCGCTGATTGAAGCCGACTTGTTTCTGGACACCCATCCCGATAATCGAAAGGCCTTGGCGGTCAGACGTGAGCTTATGGAAAAACGCCGGGCACTCATTGAGGAGTACACGAGGCGATTCGGCCCCTATATCGTAACGGCCGCCGATGTCACCGATACGGAACACTGGGCTTGGATCGACGGACCTTGGCCCTGGGAAGAAAGCGAGTGTGACGCATAATGTGGCAATATACTAAAAAGCTTGAATATCCGGTGCGTATTAAAAATCCCAATCCGAAATTCGCCCAAATTATCATTTCACAGTATGGCGGACCGGACGGTGAGCTGGGCGCTTCCATGCGTTATTTGACCCAGCGGTACAGCATGCCTTACGATGATGTCAAGGGCATCTTAACCGACATCGGAACCGAGGAACTGGCCCATATGGAAATGATTTGCGCCATGGTGTATCAGTTGACACGGAATCTGACCAAGGAACAAATCATGGAGGCCGGCTTTGATAAATACTTTGTGGATCACACCGCCGGAGTTTATCCGATTGCTGCGTCGGCCTTGCCCTGGCGAGCGGAATATATTGCCGCAAAGGGAGATATTCTGGCCGATCTGCATGAGGATTTGGCGGCCGAACAAAAGGCAAGAGTCACCTATGACAATCTGTTGCGGCTCATTGACGATCCTGATGTGCTCGACCCGTTGCGTTTTCTGCGGGAGCGAGAAATCGTGCACTATCAACGCTTCGGCGAAGCCTTGCGCAACACCACCGAACGGCTTAACAGTAAAAACTTCTACGCCTGCAATCCGTCGTTTGACAAAAACTGCGGGAAATAGGAGAATGCCGCCGAGATTCTCTCGGCGGTGTACATAGACAGAAAGAATAATATGATTCTGAACAAATGCGCAAAGCTGTTGAATAAGACAGGCAGGCATAATATGAAACTATGATAAAAGAAATCGCTCAGCCGATTAAGGGCTGAGCAACGCTTTAGATAATGTGATAAACAAAAAACAGATCTATCAAGAGACATGATTGGATGGAACATAAACGTTCTTGTTCATCGTTCTTTTTGCTTTTGATGTTAGGGCATTTGCCAAGGATATGGCGGTAAACGCTTTGGGTTCTCCAACCGTACATCCATAAACGGATGTGACAAAGCTCTATTCTAATGAATTGAATTGAGACGGTTCCGTTTTTAATAACGGCAGATGGTTTGCTTAATCGGTTGTTGCTTGATCAAGAGCATTCAAAGGGAGAAGAGAGCGTGGAGGCGCTTCGCTGTAGAAGGGGGAACAAAACACTCCTTTGGGAATGCTTGACAAACAGAAAGCATTTGGTGCAACAAGTGAAATATGGCGAACCGACAGACGGTTACCTTTTCAAATCAGCAGCATAACCGCTGACTTTTCGAGGGTTTGGCTGTTTTGTTATCATATGTAACCGGTGGCAAAAACAAGAATTAAAACCATTTAACAGTCGTATGTCACAGCATCATTTCTTTTTCAAAAGGGTCAATTCCCTATATTAGAGAGCCGGCCTCCTACCGTTGCGGACCCACCTTCTTGCGTAACATAGCGTATCATCTTCGGACAAGGTTCGTAACATAAAAGTTGACTCGGTCATTTCTGCAGGGATAATTCTTTTCGCTTGTTTCTTCTTACACGGTTGATATGTCGCTCAAAATCTCCGTTATTGATCAGCTCCGTAAGCACATACTGCATGAAGGTAGGCACTGTGCAGGAGTAAAAACCGAGCTTTGTCTCAAAACGCTTTACCAGGTGCCTCGGCAGAACCATATAGCCGATACGCAGTGAAGGAGAGATGGTTTTGGAGAAGGTGTTCAGATAAATAACATTATCATGGGCGGAAAGTGCAAACAGTGTTTCTGTCGGTTTGGTAAGAACCGAGAATTCCGATTCAAAATCGTCCTCGATTATGTAGCGGTCGGGTTGCTTTGACCAACGAATATACTCGTGCCGTTTTGAGGCCGTTGCGGTAACACCGCTGGGATAGCTTCGGTATGGCGTGGTATGCAACACATCCGCCTTGGTTGTAGAAAGCGCCTTACTGTCAATACCAAAGCTTGTCAGCGCAAGAGAGTCATAGGTGATTTCGGCGGCTTTGTACACCTGCTCAATTTTTTTATAGGACGGTGATTCAATGGCATAAAAGCGGTTTCTGCCAAGTAGTTCGATAATAAGTCCGTATAAATATTCAGAACCGGCACCGATAACGATCTGGCTGATATCAACTTGAATCCCTCGGTTTCTTGAAAGATAATGTCGAATGGCATCGCGCAGTTCCGTGCATCCACAATTCGGGGACTTTTCAAGCAGAAGATCCCCGTGTTCGGTCAACACCCTTCGCATTGTTTTGCTAAGCACCGATAAGGGAAAGTTCGGATAGGTTTGTTCGGTACGGTTGACCGTGTGCTCTGTACGACGCTCGCTTGAAGCGGCAAAACCGTGCGCTTTGAGAAAGATAACCCAAAACCCGCTTCGTTCTCTGGCCTCTACATATCCCTCGTCGCAAAGCAACGCATAGGCGTGCTCCACCGTAATGGTGCTTACACCGGTTTCCTCTGCAAGACCTCGTTTTGAGGGGATTTTTGTGTTATACGCATAGTTTTCGGAAATGATATCATCCCGTATTTGCCTATAAAGCTGTAAATAAACCGGGCGTTTGCTTTTATCGACTGTGTATTTCATCTGGTTATATAGAACACTCCTTATTTGGCTATTTTTATATGGTCAGATTTAGTATACACTATATCCGTCAAGATGTAAAGGGGGATTGATAGAATGAGAATAAAAACAAAGAAAATAGTTGTGGCCGCACTCTTTGCAGCGCTTGCGTGTGTAGCAACCATGATTATTAAGATTCCTTCGCCTCTGAAGGGATATTTGAATTTAGGCGACTGCATAGTGTTGGTGGCAGGCTGGATGCTTTCTCCTGCATACGGATTTCTTGCCGCAGGGCTTGGGTCTGCTTTGGCGGATATCTTTTCCGGATATATGATCTATGCGCCGGCAACCTTTCTCATTAAGGGCATGATGGCACTCGTTGCCTTTTACGGGTTTAAGCTGCTTTTCAACAGGCTCGGGGATTTGCCCGCCAGGATAATCAGCGGTGTTGCGGCCGAGATGATCATGATACTCGGATATTTTGTGTTTGAAGGTTTTCTGTACGGGTTTATACCTTCATTGGTCAATATCCCCGCAAACGGGGTTCAAGGTATGGCCGGTTTGATAATCGGTGTCTTGCTCATAAAGGTGTTAAAAAAGAGCAACATAACAGAGGATTAAGGTGATGGTATGACAGAGTCGGTATACGAGCAAACAAAAGCCGCCGTTTCGGAGCTTTGTGAAAAGGCAAAGCTGACAACAGGAAATATCATGATTGTGGGTTGTTCAACCAGTGAGGTTGTGGGGGATAAAATCGGGACAAACTCTAACCCGACGGTGGCGGGAGAAATATTTGAGGCTCTTTATGATTACACAAAGAGTAACGGTCTTTTTCTGGCCATACAGTGCTGTGAGCATCTAAACCGTGCCATTATCACTCAACGAGAGGCTGTTCCCTTGGCCGAAACGGTCAATGTTGTTCCCCAACCCAAGGCCGGCGGTTCGCTTGCGACGAAGGCATATATCGGGTTTGATGATCCTGTGGCTGTTGAGGAGATTAAAGCGGACGCAGGTCTTGATATCGGTTTTACAATGATCGGAATGCATCTCAAGAAGGTCGCCGTGCCGTTAAGGCTTGAAAACAATAGGATTGGCAAGGCAATGGTTCTTGCTGCACGCACCCGCCCGAAGTTCATCGGCGGTGTAAGAGCTGTTTACGATGAGACATTGCTATAAAAATAAAAAGTTTCTTTGCCGGATGGTTGTGACAGGCAAAAGGAATAGAAATAACGCCCGTATGCACCCATTGACACGATCGGTTTGACGGTAAGAATGGTTATGCCTGCCATGCGCCTTTTGATAAAACGGTCATGAACAGGAAAAACGACAAAAAGCTCACACGGAACAAGTCGTGTGAGCTTTTTGCAATGGTTGCTTATATTGACCATTTGAATATGTGTCCGTTTTGTCATCATGTGTAAGCATAGTTTTATGATCATCCGCTGTTCAGTCTTTTAACAAGGACGGGCATTGAATCAGGATACCTAATATACGGTGTCGGCCGGATCACGAGCGATCTTATGGTTTTTCGGTGCTGATAACGGACAAAAAAGAAGGTTGTTGATATAAGGCATTTTCTCCGGTCGGGGGCTGTTTTTTGCCGGGAGGCGTGACAAGAACGGTCGGCACTTAATGGGCGTTATGTCACATCGCAAAAAAGCGTTGTCAAGCGACACAAAATGTGGTAAAATACCGATAATAACCATAAAAGGAGAAACAACCGTGTCCTTTCCTCTAGAACAAATCCGTAATTTTTGCATCGTGGCACACATTGACCACGGAAAATCCACCCTGGCCGACCGGCTGCTGGAGCTAACCGAAACGGTGGCCGTCCGTGACATGGAAGACCAGATTTTAGACAGTATGGAATTAGAGCGGGAGCGGGGCATTACCATTAAAGCCCATGCCGTAACGCTGTATTACACGGCTCACGACGGCAAGCAGTACGAGTTGAATCTGATTGACACGCCGGGTCATGTCGATTTCAACTATGAGGTATCCCGTTCATTGGCGGCCTGCGAGGGTGCTATTTTGGTGGTGGACGCTTCTCAAGGCATTGAGGCGCAAACGCTGGCTAACACCTATTTGGCGGTCGATCACGGGTTGGAAATTTTACCGGTCATTAACAAAATTGACCTACCCAGTGCCGAACCCCAGCGTGTGAAGGACGAAATTGAAGAGGTCATCGGCATTCCGGCACAAACTGCTCCGCTGATTTCGGCCAAAACAGGGCTGAATGTCGAGGAAGTGCTGGAACGCATTGTTACCGATATTCCGGCACCCAAAGGGGATCGAAACGCACCGCTGTCGGCCTTGATTTTCGATTCGTACTACGATGCTTACAAGGGCGTTATTGTCTATTTCCGTGTAACCGCCGGCTCCATTGCCCCGGGGGATACCATTCGCATGATGGCCACCGGTTCGGTGGATAATGTGGTTGAGGTTGGCCGTAAGCAGGGCACCCAGTTGGTTCCGTGCGACCGTTTGGAGGCCGGTGAGGTGGGTTATTTGGCGGCCTCGATCAAGTCGGTAAGAGATGCTCGTGTGGGCGACACCATCACGCTGAATAACTGTCCGGCCGAGGAACCGTTAGAGGGCTATCGCAAGGTCAACCCGGTGGTTTTCTGCGGTATTTATCCGGCCGACGGCGCCCGTTACGGCGATTTACGAGAGGCGCTTGAAAAATTGCAACTCAATGATGCGTCGCTATTGTTTGAGCCGGAAACCTCCAAGGCCCTCGGTTTTGGGTTCCGTTGCGGCTTTTTGGGACTGCTGCACATGGAAATCATTGAGGAACGCTTGGAACGGGAATATAATTTGGATTTAATCACCACGGCGCCCAGCGTGGTCTACCGGTTTAAGTTAACCGACGGAACGGTCATCGATGTGGATAATCCCACCAACTATCCCGATCCGGCTACCATTGCCGAGGCATTGGAGCCGGTGGCGGATGTTCATATTTACAGCCCCGATAGTTATGTGGGGGCCATCATGCAGTTGTGCGAGGAGCGTCGGGGCGTTTACACCGACATGAAATACATGGGCGACCGTGTGGATATTCACTATATCATGCCGATGGGCGAAATTGTCTATGACTTTTTTGATGCCTTAAAGTCCCGTACCAAGGGTTACGCTTCTTACGATTATGAGGCCAAGGGTTATGAAAAGTCTCGTTTGGTTAAATTGGATGTCATTCTTTCGGGCGATGTGATTGATGCACTGTCCTTCATCGTTCATGCCGACAATGCCTACGGACGGGCCCGTCGGATTGCCGAAAAGCTACAACAGTTTATTCCCAGGCAGTTGTTTGAAGTGCCTGTGCAGGTGGCCGTCGGCGGTAAGGTCATTGCCAGGGAGACTGTTAAGGCGTTGCGCAAGGATGTATTGGCTAAGTGCTACGGCGGTGATATTACCCGTAAGAAAAAGCTGTTGGAAAAGCAAAAGGAAGGCAAAAAGAGGATGCGCCGACTCGGCAAGGTCGATGTACCGCCGGAGGCCTTTATGGCGGTGCTGAAGTTAGATGAATAAGCCCTTTCTACACAAATAATAGCAGAGGTCGGACTCTGTCCAAAGCCATATAGCACCGACTGACATAGAGAACAAAGGGTTCCGGGGTCAGTCGGTGTTTTCGTATGCTAAAGACAGACCGCCGGTTGGTTGCCTTTGATAACGGCTATATAAAAGCAGAAGCATTCTTCTGAAACAGCCGTGGCTCAACAGGTATAGAGAATACGACAAACACAGATTCCATTTGAAAATCGCAGACGAAACAGGTACAAAGGCAAGGATCGCATGGATGACCAAGGCAAGACTCATAAAAGGGCGGTGCTTTGGTCTGATCAGGGCGGCAGCATTATCTACAGAGCTGACAGAGTAAAGGAAAAAGGAGCTGTGAAAACATTCGTTTTCACAGCTCCTTGCTTTTTGGTGAAAATAGGATTAGGGGTTATCCGATAGCTCGTCGTCAGCGTTCTCTACCAGCGGACGGTAAGGCTTTCCTGCGTTTTTTTGATGACGGGGATTGTAGGTGGATAAAAACCGTTCCCATTCATCGGGCGCTAAATCGGCCCTTCCGAATTGCTCATATACACGGGATACAATCTGCTTATAGGTGCGGTTTTCGTAATAATCGGCGATGAGCAGAATCAGCACCATGCCACCCATGCCGATCAGTGAGATCAAACCGGGCAGAAAATGACGCCACCAAAAGTCAGGGTTTAAGCCGGCAACCAAATTGGTGCCGATCATATCCTTGAATCCTAAGCGTAAAAGTGTCATGATCGTGCCGCTAAAGGTGCAGATACCGGCAATGTAATACTTTTTCAGCCGAGTCAGCACCAGTCCTGCCAATGTGATGAGTAAAGCGCCGATGTGGTATGCAAGATATGGAATCATGACGTTAAGCTCTTTCTTGCTCTCGTTGGCCGAGGAGGCATATAAAATCTGGCCGATTAACATACCGATAACCATGAGAACGGATAAACCGGCACCGACATAATAGATACAACGCAGGACGGTAAAGCAACGGTTTTCCGGCTTTTGATAATGAATGCCGGCTCGCTCTAAGGCGCGGTGAACCAGCGTCATAATATGTGCATTCTTTTTCATACAGACACTTCCTTTTTCCTTATTATACAGGAAGCCCCTTTGTTTGGCAAGACAAAAGTGATCGTGCACTTTTTTGCATTGAAAAAATGGATAAACAGAGCACGGTCGGTTACAATAACGAACGAAAGGGAGTGTTTATATGAGTCAAAAAGGACAGGTGTCGTGCTTTGCTAAAGGGTTGCTTTCCGGGATGCTGGCCGGTATGGTCGTAGCCTTGGTGGGAAAGAGCGTTGTTTGCAATAGCCGAAACTTAAGCAAGGGATCCTCGAAGATGGTTCGTGCCGTTGGGGATTTCGTAGATGGCATACAGACCATGATTCGATAAAAAAACAAGGCTGTAGGAACCCATCGGTTCTTACAGCCTTCGTTAATCGGCAAGCAATTAGTGCTTTATGTTTTTCAGCGTCTTTTGTTCGGAAAAATAGTCTCTTGTCAACTTGGCAACCACGCCGGACAAGGCGAACAAGGCAATGAAGTTCGGGATGGCCATTAAGCCGTTGAAGGTATCGGCAACATCCCATACAACACCCAAAGAGGTGGTGGCGCCGACCACAACAATCAACACGAAGAGAATCTGATAGACGAAGGTAGCCTTCAAGCCGAACAGATACTCCACGCAACGGGTGCCGTACAACGACCAACCGAGAATGGTGGAGAAGGCGAATAACATCAAGGCAACCGCCACAAACAGGGAGGCGGGCTGGTCGCCAAACACCGTGGCAAAGGCACTGCTGATGAGCTCGGAGCCGGGCTTCTCACCGAAGTTGATGGAAACACCGCTGGTGATGATGGTCAAAGCGGTCAAGGTGCAAATCACAACGGTATCCATAAAAACCTCGAAGATACCGTATAGACCCTGCTGAACCGGACCCTTGGTTTCGGCGGCGGCGTGTGCAATGGCTGCCGAGCCCAAACCGGCTTCGTTCGAGAAGGCGCTGCGACGCAGACCCCAAACAATAGTCTGTTTTAAGAGAATACCGCTACCGGCACCCAACACGGCCTTTGGAGTAAAGGCTGCTTGGAAGATTTTCCCGAAGGCCGGCAAAATGTTATTCCCGTGACGGATAATAACGATCAAGGTGAAGATGAAGTACAGAATACTCATCACCGGCACCAATTTTTCGGAAATAGAGCCGATACGCTTGATACCGCCGAACAGAGCCAAGGCAATTAAGGCGGCCAGCAGAATGCCGACACCCAAATTGATCCATTGACCGTAGGACGAAGCGCTCGGTGCAAAGGAGACAACAGCGTTTTGAATGGATTGCGCAATGCTGTTGGCCTGGGATAGATTACCGATACCAAACGAGGCCAAGGTAGCAAAGGCGGCAAAAGCAATGGCCAACCAACGCCAATTCTTTCCAAGACCATCGACAATATAGTACATAGGACCGCCGACCCAGTCGCCCTTTTCATTACGGTGACGATAACGGATGGACAAGGTGACCTCGGAGTACTTAACCGCCATACCCAACAGGGCGGCAACCCACAGCCAGAAAACAGCGCCGTAGCCACCCATGGCGATCGCCTGGCTGGTACCGACGATGTTACCGGTGCCCACGGTGGCCGCCAGGGCAGTGGTCACAGCCTGGAATGGGGTGATAGCACCCTTGCCGGCTGTTTGTTTTTTGAACATTTTTCCGACCGTTTCTTTCATGACATGGCCGAAATGGGTGAATTGCATTCCCCTGTTGCGAATGGTCAAATATAAGCCGCCGACCAACACGCAGGGCAGAAGAATATACATCCACGCCACGGTGTTCAGCGTGCCGGTGAAGAAATTAAGCACGGCCTGACCGATTGTTTGAAGAATTTCCATTAAGATCTCCTTTCTGGTTTCGGCATTTACCAACTTATGCAAAATTTAATAAAAATATGCCATTGTGCACAATGAATGCGAACGGCGACATTATATCACAACAATTTCCATTTTTCAAGCAAATGTGAACATTTTTTTAACTTATGTAGCAATGGCTTGTAATAACCTATGAGGTTGCTATAATAATATATAAAACATAAAGTATTTTTTGAGGCTCAAAAAGGAGGGCTTATTATGGCAGAAAAAGTCAGTCGTCAAGAGGTAGCAAAGGCCTTTGCCGCCCATTTACCGGCTATGCGTCGAGACTTCGGTCTGTCACAAAGAGAAATAGGCACCATGTTGGGCAAGAGTCGTCAGGCTATTTCTTTGGTAGAACGGCAGTTGTTGCCCATTCCGTGGGACAGCGTATTGGCTCTGCTTTTTGTTTTCTCACAGCTTGATCGAAAAAAGCTGGAGGAGTCGTTGGCTTTTTTAACGGATTTGGGCGTCAAAAAACCGTCGGCCGCCTTCTTTATGACGCTTGGATAAGAAGAACAGACGCAAGAACGCCAGAAAAGGCTGTTCGCCCTTATAAACAGTCCATACCGACCGGAGGAAAGAAATCTTGTTTCGGTCGGTATTCTCATATAGTGATGTATGCAGGCGGAGTCTGCGAACAAAACAAGTTAAGTAAAACCTTTTTTGAAGAAAAGTGAACTAAAATAGCGGTCACTTCTTGTGAAATACCATCTGCCCGCTTGTGATGGGCAAATTTCATACGACGAAGGCGTCATTTACATAGTGCGAGCCATATTTTACCCACCCGTTAGGGTGGGTTTTACGTCAAATTGGCCTTTGTAACCGGGAATTTTCCGTTTGTCTTTTGATTGGGACTTGTCAAATGCCGTCGCTTGTGCGATAATAGGTGTATCTTTATATAAGCAGAGAGGGGTTTCTGTTGTATGTATCATCTTGAAATACCAGGGGGGTATAAATCCCTGTTCGATCTACGGCAAACCGAAATTGCCATTAAGAAGGTCAAGGATTTCTTTGAAATGGACTTGGCCATTCAGTTGCATTTAACAAGGGTGTCCGCACCGCTGTTTGTTAACGCCGCCAGCGGTCTGAATGATACGCTTAACGGCGTTGAGCGTCCTGTCGGGTTTAGTATCAAGGACTGCCCGGACGATATGGAAATTGTTCATTCGCTGGCCAAATGGAAGCGTGACGCACTGGCACGGTATCATTTTGAACCGGGCGAAGGCTTGTATACCGACATGAACGCCATTCGTCGGGATGAGGATTTAGACAACCTTCATTCGGTCTTTGTTGATCAATGGGACTGGGAAAAGGTGATTGAAAAGAAAGACCGCACCGAGGAAACCTTAAAGCACGCCGTCAGACGGGTGTATGCCGCTTTGCGTCACACCGAACGGTACATTGTTGAGGAATATTCCTTTGTGCATAAGCTGTTGCCGGAGAAAATTACCTTTGTGACCACCCAGGAATTAGAGGATCGTTGGCCGGACTGCACCCCTAAGGAACGAGAAAAGGCTATCACCAAGGAGTACGGCGCCGTCTTTTTGATGAAAATCGGCGGTGCGCTCCGTTCGGGCGAACTGCATGACGGTCGGGCTCCCGACTATGATGACTGGGAGTTAAACGGTGATATTCTGGTCTATTATCCCTTGCTTGACACCTCCTTGGAACTGTCCAGCATGGGCATTCGCGTAGACGAGGAAGCGCTGAAAAAACAGTTGGCCATTCGAGGGGTCAGCGAGCGTGAATCTCTGCCCTTCCATAAGGCTTTGTTAGAGGGTCGTTTGCCTTATACCATCGGCGGCGGCATCGGTCAGTCGAGAATGTGTATGTACTTCTTGCGCAAGGCACACATCGGCGAGGTACAGTGCTCTTTCTGGCCGGAGGAAATGATCGAAACATGTACAGCTCACGGTATTCACTTGCTGTAATAAGAACAAAAAAACGAGAACGCCTTGGACGAATGGCACGGTCGGTTATACACAGGTGCCTTTTTGCAAGACAGAAACAGCCTTAGGTAATGAATAACCCTTTTGTGGCAAAAGGGCGAGGCATTTTTGAAGTGTTCGGTGTGAAGGAATATGAAAGCGGTGCGGTGCGTCCTCGGTCAGCGAAATAACCCTTCGACGCTGACAGCGGCCGCCTCTTTTTACACTGTTATTTCTGCCGAATCGCATTTGACCATCGGGTTGTCCTGTTCTATACTTAACTAAATTTTTTTGTGAGGGACTTTTATGTATCGAATTGTTAAAAAAGAAACACTGAACCCCACGGTGGTGCGTATTGAGGTAGAGGCGCCCTTGGTTGCTGCCAAGGCACAACCGGGGCAGTTTATCATTTTACGGGTAGATGAGGACGGGGAGCGAATTCCGCTGACCGTGGCCGGCTATGATCGGGAAAAGGGAACCGTCACGGTGATTTTTCAAATTGTCGGGGCAACCACTTTGCAACTCGGGCAGTTGGAAGAGGGCGCGTGTCTGTGCGACTTTGCCGGTCCACTCGGCACGGCTACGCAGCTTGACGGGTTAAAAGAGGTCTGCGTGGTTGGCGGCGGTGTCGGTTGCGCCATTGCACTTCCTATTGCCAAGCAGCTCCATGAAAACGGATGCCGTGTCACTTCCATTATCGGTTTTCGCAACAAGGATTTGGTGATTTTAGAGGAGGAGTTTAAGGCCTGCTCGGATGATTTTTATTTAATGACGGATGACGGATCAGTGGGAGAACAAGGGAATGTGTGTGCGCCGCTGAATCGGTTATTTGCCGACGGAAAGCGGTTTGACCGAGTCATCACCATCGGTCCGCTGATTATGATGAAATTTGTGACAGAGGCTACCAGAGCGACCGGCATTCCCTGCACAGTGTCTATGAATCCTATCATGATAGACGGCACCGGTATGTGCGGTGGTTGTCGGTTGACGCTCACCAGAAATGGGGAGAAAATCACCCGTTTTGCCTGTGTGGATGGACCGGATTTTGACGGGTACGAGGTCGATTTCGACGAGGCCATGCGGCGGGGCGGTATGTACCGTGAATTTGAGCGGCACGCATATGAACGGACCTGTCGTCTATTGAATAAGGAGGAAGCATAATGGCTGCGAATATGGATCCCTGCAAAAATCCCATGCCGACAAGGGATGCAAGGGTGCGGGCGCACGATTTTTCAGAAGTAACCACCGGATACAGTGAGCAAGCTGCTTTGAATGAGGCTCTGCGCTGTTTGAATTGTAAAAATCATCCCTGTGTGACGGGCTGTCCGGTTAATATTCGGATCCCCGAGTTTATTGAACAGGTGAAGAAGGGCGATTTTGAAGCCGCCTATAAGATTATTCATGAAACCTCATCTCTGCCGGCTGTCTGCGGTCGGGTATGTCCTCAGGAGACACAGTGTGAACAGCATTGTGTGCGGGGCATAAAAGGCGAGCCGGTCGGTATCGGCCGACTGGAGCGGTTTGTGGCCGACTGGCATAATGAGCATAACACCGAGCCCGTCGAACGTCCTGTGCCGAACGGGCATCGTGTTGCCGTGGTCGGCAGTGGACCCTCCGGTTTGACCTGCGCCGGGGATTTGGCCAAAAAAGGATATGCGGTGACGGTGTTTGAGGCGTTGCATACCGCCGGCGGTGTGCTGGTTTACGGCATCCCCGAATTCAGACTTCCCAAAAGCATTGTTAAACAAGAAGTGGAACACCTAAAGGCATTGGGGGTCGATTTGCAGACCAATGTGATCATCGGCCGTACACTGACGGTAGACGAACTGCTGTCGGAGGGCTATGAGGCGGTGTATATCGCTTCGGGAGCCGGTTTGCCGAATTTTATGAACATTCCGGGCGAGAGCCTGATGGGTGTTTATTCCGCCAACGAATTCTTGACCAGAAGTAATTTGATGAAGGCCTACCGTCAGGATTCAACCACCCCCGTGATGAAGGGCGGTCGGGTGGCCGTTGTGGGAGGCGGCAATGTGGCAATGGATGCGGCTCGTACGGCCTTACGGCTGGGTGCCCAAGAGGTCACCATTGTCTATCGCCGGTCACTCGAGGAATTGCCGGCCAGAAAGGAAGAGGTCGAGCACGCCAAAGAGGAAGGCGTGATCTTCCGTTTGCTAAGCAATCCGACTGAAATACTCGGTTACGAAAACAAGGAGGACAAAAGAGATCCTCGCAATGGTCGGGTAGTCGGCATGAAGTGCGTTTGTATGGAATTGGGTGAGCCGGATGAGCGGGGACGCCGCCGGCCGGTGGAAATTCCCGACAGCGAATTTGTCCTGCCGACCGATACAGTCATTATGGCCATCGGCACCTCGCCGAATCCGTTGATTAAGACCACCACTCCGGGGTTAGAGGTCAATCGTCGAGGCGGTATTGTGATCACGCCGGAAACCGGTGCTACATCGGTTGAGGGTGTGTTTGCCGGAGGCGATGCCGTGACCGGTGCCGCTACCGTGATTTCGGCCATGGGTGCCGGCAAGTTAGCCGCAGCCTCTATCGATCGCTATATAAACGGGCAAACGGGCGCCGAATAACCGGTGTTTCTCCATACTGCGGGCACATGAAAGGTTTTATTAACCAATTCCTTAAGCCAAAATGGATTTTTATAACAAGGTTTTTCCGCCATTGCCTTATGGATGCACTTGCAAATACAACGGGTCTATGAGCGAGAATAAGCCGAAAGTCGCCTCAAACCGTCCTTTAAGGCCGGTTTGAGGCTAAAGGCGACTGTGCCAAAGGTTGCTTTTATGGATATAAACGGCGTGTTTTTTCTTGAAAAGACTCGGCAGACTATGGTACAATCCGTCGTATAGAAGTATATCAGCCCTCACGGCATCGGCGAGAAAAACGATGATTTGCCGGCGTCATGATCAGGCGTCATAGGAGGGACGATCATGGACAGAAACATAGGGACCAGAAGAGAGTGTTTTTTTGACAGTTTTTTGGTGGACCTTGAAAAAACAACGGCTCAGTTTTTGCTTCATGAACCCGTGCGCCGTGATATTGTATTGATAACCGACAAGCCGTGGGAGGGTGACGGTTGCACTAACCAATGCCTGTGCTATGACGGGGAAAAGTATCGGCTGTATTATGTCGGCCGAAACATGAAGAACGAGAATAAACCGAATGACCCCGGCTATTTTCATTTGTATGCCGAAAGTCGGGACGGTCTTACTTGGGTGCGCCCGTCTTTAGGACTGTACGAGTATGAGGGAAACACTGAAAACAACATTCTGTCCTGTGCCAAGCGACCCGGTGTTCCCGGCAGCTTTGGACCTTTGTTTGTCTTTTATGATACCAATCCGGCCTGTGAGGATAGCGAGCGGTTTAAGGCACTGTTTTGTCGATCCATTCCGGGACAGGGTGAATCACTTTGTGCGGTGACAAGCGCCGACGGCATTCACTTTGATTACGATCATATCTATGTTATTGAGCGTGGCGGACATTATGATTCCATGCACGCCTGTTTTTGGGACGAAGAAAGAAAGAAGTATTTTTGCTATTTCCGAGGGCAGCATTTGCCGGCCGATTATGAGGGCCCCGCTGTCGGCACGCATGATCCACGCAGTTACGGGGTTCGTATTCGGGATATTCGGGTCATGATGTCGAATGATTTCAAAACGGGGTGGGGCGACAGTGATCGCATCCGTTTTGAAGAGCAGGCCGATGATATTGCGCTGTATGAGAATCACATCACGCCGTATTATCGGGCGCCGCACATCAAAATCGGTTTTCCCACCCGTTATAACGAACTGCGCCGTGAGTGGAATCCCGTGTATGATGAGCTGACGGGACGGGAGGATCGTCTGGCACGCTATCGGGATGAGGCACGCTTCGGTTTGGCCATCACCGACTGTACCTTTATGGCTTCTCATAACGGGCTCTTATTCAAACGGTACAATGAGCCTTTTTTGCGACCGAACTTGGAGAACGGAACAAACTGGATATACGGCGGTGTCGGTTATCCGGCCGTTGGGCTGATGGAAACAGAATCGGCGGTAAAAGGGGAGGGCAAGGAGATTTCCATGCTTGCCTCTACCAACGAGTGGCACGGCAAAGTGACCGAAATCAGTCGGTTTACCCTTCGGTTGGATGGCTTTGCCTCGCTTCATGCCACCGGAAAAAAGGAAGAAGTCATCGTCACAAAGCCCTTTGTTTTCAGCGGCCAAGAATTATATGCCAATTTGGCTACATCGGCTTTCGGGTATGTAACATTCAAACTGGAGGCGGCTGATTCCGCCAAAGCCGAAAGCTATGAAATCTTCGGCGATGCAACCGATAAGAGAATCCCGTTTAGAAGCGGCCGTGTAGAAGAACTTGCCGGCAAAGAAGTGGTGATGACCGTCAAACTGCGAGACGCAGACTTGTATGCCATTCGCTTCGGGGATAAGACCGACTCTTGATAATACAGAAACATGAAACACTCTTGTGCAAACACTTGGATCGTACAAGAGTGTTTTTATTTTATGCTGTTTCGCAGTGTAGGCAAGACACAGCCGTTATCCCATCATTTGGTGATGTAAATATTCGCCTTATTTTCATATAAACGGCGTGTTTTTGCCTTGAAAGGACAAGGGGGGCATGGTACAATCCACAAAGAAGAGAATGGGGGAACCGGAGCTATACGGTGTTTTGTAAATTTTCGCCGGCCGCAGTAAGGCGGTATTCGGTCGGCGTTGTGCCGAATTGTGCGGCAAATTCTTTATAGAACAGTGAGCTGTTCTCGTAACCGACCTTTTTAAGAATACTGTTGACCGACTGATTCGTTTTCAGCAAAAGTTCTGCAGCGCATTCTAACCGTTTTTTGACCAAAACCTTGTGAAAGGTCATGCCGGTTCTCTCTTTAATGATACGAGAAAACTGACGGGTACTGATATTCAGTTGCCTGGCGACCATGCCGGCGGTGAGCGGCTCATAAAAGCGGTTTTGCAATAACTCCTCCAAACACGCCATGCGATAAACATCCGGTGTCCGTATAGGCAGCTTGTTTTTGGAATAGGTCTTTTGGGTCTTTTTTAAGGCCAATTTGGAAAGGGCGCAGACCCATTCAAGAGCCGGCAGATATTCGGCACTTTTGGGAAACACGCGGTGGAGAGCTTCAACGGTTCGGGCGATTTCGGGGACATTGTAAAAAACAGACGGTTCGGGGTCTTCGTAGAGCGGCTTTAGACTGCCGTACAGATTATGACAGCCTCTTTTTGGCTTTTCGGTGATGATAAAGCCAACGGAATCCCAACAGTTTTCGTCATCAGCCTCGATTTTATGATGAGGCACATCGGCCGGAATGACAGCGGCACTGTTTTTTGGCAGACGCAAAAGACCTTGTTCGGTTTGTATACATATTTCGTCAGAAAAACAGACAAACAGCTCGGTGAACGAATGGGTATGATACATATCCTTTGAGAGTGTGGTGCCGAAGGAGACTCTGTCCTTATTAACAAGTAACCTTATGGCAATGTTTTCAACGCAAAGGCCATACTCATTTTTATCTGTAAATCCCTTTGTCATCTCCATACAAGATCCCTCACTTTCGTGGGTATTATATCAAATCGGAAAAACATTTTCAAGCCATGCACACGGTTCATAACGGAAGCAGTGTATTTCAAATCAAAAAGAAAGGAAAACAAGATGAAACGCCAAACACACAAATTTTCAACAACACTGGTAAGGTGCCTGCTTTGCGTGGCGCTTGTTCTGTCGGCTGTTCAAATACCGACGGTTCTGGCCGCTGAAGGACCGCAGAATCTGCTTGCTAACGGCACTTTTGACAGCGGTACCGACGGTTGGCGGGTGGACAGCACCCAATACGGACAGATTGCTTGGGACAGCGCAGCTAAAACCATGGAATGCAAAAAGGTACACGCCACCGCAGCACCCGACCTTTTTGCCGATGCGGTTGAAGTGCCCAGCGGCACAAAGCTTCACTTAAGCTTTGCCTATAAGACAAGTATCCCTTTGGCGACATCTGGCGAAAAGGAAACAAGCATTTACTTCTTTGCTTACAGTCGTGCTTTTGTTGAGGGAAAAGGCTCAACCTCTTTTGTTCCGGCGATTGAGAACAAGGCAAACAAAAAATAACACAGGACATCATTACGACGAGCAGTAACGGCGGTATAGAACTGCCCGATCACCTTTGGAATATACTGGAATGAAACAACATTTTGCTATTTTGCTGGTTTTTGCAGCGTTGTGCCTTTTGTTTATCGGATGCGGCAGGAAAGAGACCGATAAACAGGAAAACCGTTCTCAAATAACCGTTGAGGCATCAAAACCTGTATCGGCAGAACCTGCTTTGTCAAAGGGCGGGGACGCTACGTCCGATTCCGACGCTCCGCCGTCCTCTGGTACGACGGCAGGTCCATATCAAACCCAGGCACAGATGACCCAACCAAGCAACGAAGAAGTGACATCATCCAAAAAAGAATTCGGTGAGAACCTGTCACAGGACGGTATTGAACTGCCCGATATGGAGTGGTAACAGGATACCGCCGAGGATACCAGCAAAAAAGGCAGCCGTAAGGCTGCCTTTTTTTGATAAAGCGTAGAACCATAGGAAAGGACACGATCATAACCGTGCGCGGAAGGGGACGGCTTGGTGGGAGGCCACCGTTTTTCCGTCGGCCTCTAATGTGATGAGGCCCTTTTCACAGAACAGATGCAAGCGATGACCGCGGTAGGGGATGTTTGTCAGAGAGAAAGAGTCCGTTTCGCACAAACTGTGAATGCCGAGGGAGCCGTCCGAAAAAGGCATCAAGCCGGCCATACCGGTGATGATCAAATCCATGAAGGTGGAATGGTTATAATCCACACCTCGGTCTTTATCGGGACGGTTCAATCGGTGCAATTCTTCATGAGCCAACCAACGGCCGGTGTCGGCATCCAAATCCTCGTCCACATAAGGAACGCCGTCTTTTTGCTGCGAGCCGGCATAGATGGTCAGCAGTCGCATAAAATCGGCCTTTTGAACCCCCGTCGGGTTAGGCTCGTTTTGCAGGACATACCGCATGGCCTCCAGGGTTTGTGTGGTGGCAAAGGGCCAACTGGGGCCGTTCCACAGACACTCATGATCAAAGGATTTGTTGAAATCCGGATGGGTGCGTTGCACGGTGGTCGGTCCGTAGTCGCCGTAAAAGCCATCTTTACGCCAAAGCCACGAAAAAGCCTCTTCCTGTCCCGGCTCGGCCAAACCGTATAAAAACGGGATATATCCGATAAGTTCCCGTACCTTGGTAGAATGGCCGTCGGGATTCACGGTTTCATAAAAGCGGTCATCACCATCATATAAACAGGTGTTGATGCCTTTTTTGAGGTTCTTGTATTCTTGAAGGAAAAAAGCCGTGTCATCCGGTTTTCCCAGTTTTTCGGCCATAACGGCTAATGCTTTGGCCTCGGCGGCCATATAGCTGTTAATGGTGGGTCGAAAGCCACTGCCCGAAACAGAATATTCCATGCCGTCCCGGTCGTCTGTCTGAACAAACAGGCCGTTTTCCTTGCGGTGCTCTCGGCACCAGGCATGATAGTTTTGTTTGAATGTCTCATAGCAGGAAAGGGCAAATTCGTCTTCGCCGGTGACCGATGCAAAGGCCAGCACGCTGTCGGCAAAGGGAAAGCTGTAACGCCGGGCTTCATCAGGGTGGCGGCACCAAAAGGTGATATATTCCCGGCCGATGGCGGAGTCGGACAGCCAACGAGCCTCCCTGATATGATGGGCGGCGGCACAGTTAATGGTATTATAGGAGCCTGCCCATGGCACAGGGGGTAAAAACTCGGTGATCACCCGTCCCTCGGGGGTTTCGACAATATGTTTATAAAAGGTCTTGCATCGGTAGTCGTAGATCTTGTTGAAAAGGTCGTTGTCGCTTTGAAACATGGGAAACGAGAAAGCATTCATCATGTAAACTCCTTATTCGGTGGATGGGAAAGAAGTCCCATCAAACCGTTTTTATAACCCTTTTTTCGTCCGTTTTATCCAAAGGATCGAATGATGTCTTGCCCATTTCGATGGCAGGGTATGATGGATGGAAGGGTATCGACGGTTTTTCTGGCGATCGACAGAGCTTTCAGCTTTGCCGAGGACCGGATTGCATCACGATTGGGCGTACAGGAAAACCTTCGTGCGGCAGGTTGAGATCCTTCAACGGATGCCTCTTTTTGAGCACGATCCGAAAGACCGCTAAAGTCGATACCGGATGCCTTTTATTGTCAATGGCTGAAGTAATCATAACAAATCAAGAACCGATTTGCAACTGTTAAATCGGCGACACCCATTGACAGTTTTTGACTTATTGTGTAAAAAGCATTGAATTTTCTTTACTGCCCCTTTATAATAAACACAGAGGTGTTTGACGGTGTGTAAAAAAAAGAAAATATGGATCATAGTTCTCTCGTCAGCGGCCGCATTCATCGGTGTGGTGTTGTTTTGTTTGCTTTGGTTCCGTTCTTTTCATTTTCATCTTAACGGTAAGTCTGTTCAAACACTCGAAGTCGGTGAAACCTACATCGAGGAAGGTTGTACCGCTCATTACGGATGGACAAAATTAAAAAATGTGGAGATTTCCGGAACGGTTGATTCGAATGTTTTGGGCGATTATGAAGTGACCTATACCGCCCATTACGGCAAAAAACAGGGAAGTGCCGTTCGCAAAGTGCTGGTCAGAGATACGCTTCCGCCTTCCATTACGGCACCCGAGAGCGTGACCGTCACCAAGGGGCTTTCCCCTGAAGCGGCGCAGCTTGAATATACGGTGCTCGATGCCTATGAGGGCGATTTGACCGATCAGGTAACGATTGACTATTCCAAAAAGAAAATCACCCTGACGGTGAGCGATACGGCCGGCAATAAGGCCGAAAAAGAGATTGCCATTGAATGGGTCGATGATACCGATCCGCCGGTGGTGACGCTATCGGGCGGCAGGCATGTGTTTCTGAGATTGGGCGGTAGCTTTGATGACCCGGGCTACAGCGCTTCGGATAATGTGGACGGGGACATGACCACCCGTGTTACCGTGCGAGGCTTAGCCGCCTTGGAGGCCGTCGGCACACATACCTTGACCTATACGGTGGCGGATGCCGCCGGGAACACCGGCAGTGCCACTCGCAATGTAACGGTGTATGATCCCGATGCTCCCTATGATCCGTCCAATGCAGACAGTCGGGTGATTTATCTGACCTTTGATGACGGCCCGTGTGTTTACACACCGCAAATTTTGGATGTTTTGGCTCGTTACGGTGTCAAGGCAACCTTTTTCGTAACCAACCAAAAGCCAGACTATCAGCACCTGATTGCCAGAGAGGCAAAAGAGGGGCACACCGTGGCGTTGCACACCTACAGCCATCAGTATTCGGTTTATAGCTCCACCGATCAATATTTTGCCGACTTGGAGGCCATGAATGAGGTCATTAAGCAACAAACCGGTCAGTATACCCGGTTGATGCGCTTTCCCGGGGGCTCTTCCAACACCATCAGCCGTAAGTACAGCTCCGGCATTATGAGTCGCTTGACAAAGGAAGTCACCGATAGGGGCTATTTGTATTTTGACTGGAATGTTTCCTCGGGCGATGCTTCGGGCACTGCGGCGGCCAGAGATCCGGGCTTTATTTCACGCAATGTAATCAATGCCTTGGGTGACGGCAGTTATGTGGTGCTGATGCACGACATCAATTCCACCAACATCCAGTCGTTGCCGATTATCATTGAATACGGTTTATCAAACGGTTACCGTTTTGCGCCGTTGGATGAACATTCTCCCGGTAAGCACCATGGCGTTAACAACTAATGTGCTTATCTTGTTTCTCGCCTCCTTATACCCCCCGGTTTTGTCTATAAAAAATCTTTTTGCCGGGGTGTACTGTCTAACAAAAAAGTCTGTGCCAACCGTAAGGGTTTGCACAGACTTTTTTTATTCTGTTGTTGCTTGTATAATACCGAATTGCTTTCTTTGTTTTAGATAGAAGATCAAACCGATGGCGATCCATACCCCGAGCATGACATAGGACTGCCAGCAGAAGTGAACGCCTTCAAGTCCGGGGATGGGAACGAGTTGAAGCACCATAAAGGCGGACGAGAAAAGGACGCCGATGATGGCCGGAACCATCAAAGCCTTACGGCCGTCCTTGTCTTTTTTCAGCGTGTGAATGGTGGCCAAACAGGTGAATAAATAGCCGATAGAGGCACCGATGGCCGACATATCCACAAACCATCCCAAGGCCTCACGTCCTAAAAACGGACCGACCAGGGAAATGATGATACAGAAAATCATGGCATTTTTCGGCGTATCGTGCTTATTGTCGATTTTTCCGAATATCTTCGGCAGATAGCTTTCTTTGGACATGGAGTACATCAGTCTTGATGAAGCAAGATAGAATCCCATGATGCCCGAAAGAACCGCACAGGAAACGCCGATACCGACAACGGTTTTGCCGAAACCGCCCAGCAGTTGCTCGGCCGCAATCAACAGAACCCATTTGCCGCCGGCGCAAAGCTCCGGCCAGTTGTTCAGAGCAACGGCACATACCGTGTTGTTGGAGGTGTACACAAAGAAGCCGAAGGCAATGGCGACAACCATAATCTTCATGACCTTTTGGTAGGGGAACTTAAACTCCTCGGCTACCTGCGGAATGGTATCAAAGCCGACAAAGGCCCAGGGGGCGATAGCAAAGGTGGCCAAAACAGCCGAAGCAATGTTTTGATTAGCCATGGAATCATGATAGGTGCCAAGCTCTTTGACGGCACTCTTATCAAAGCCCCAAAGCGGATTAAACGATACACCGTTACGGATAGCCGAAACCAGCCCGGAAATAAACAGTGTTACTGCACAAAAAGCCAGTAAGGCGGCCAAAACCTTTTGTACAAAGCCGGCTTTTTCAACGCCCAGGATATTTAGCGCACCGAACAGAATAAGAACGGAAACCGCCAAAACAATACCGCCGACCGAGACATTACTGCCGGCTACCGCATAACCGGTTGTGCCGAACCAATTCAAGGCCGCTTCGCCGAATAAGCCCTCGACAATCAAGGGGATGGCGGTGGAGTTCATGGGTACATTGGTCAAGTAAGCAGCCACCAAAAACCAACCGCAGAGGAAGGCCGGAAATTTACCGAAGCATTCCTTTGCAAAGGTGAATTCACCGCCGGCTTTCGGGAACTTCGGCACCATGTAAGCATAGCTGAAGGCAATAATGATCATGACCAAAGCGCCGAAGAACATAGCAATGGCGGTACCGGCGACACCGGAATTAGGCAAAAACTTCTTTCCCGGATTGATGAACGAACCCCAGCCGATGATACAGCCGAAGGCAATCGCCCAGACAGACATGGGACTTAAGGATTTTTGCAGTCCGGTGGCGGATGTGCCGGTAGAGGGTTTTAATTTGTCAGACACGATGCATCTCTCCCCTTATTGGTTGTATTGTTTATAATCAGGATCGACTGTCTGAAGCTCGTCCACAGTATCAATTTCGGTGATTTGATGATGGAACACTTCGTGAACCGTCAAATCAACCTTGTGGATCTGCTGATGAACAATGTCATCCCAGAAAAGATTTTCATAGGTACCGGGGTGCCGATAGGCCTCCATGACGGCGTCGGCGATAATCTTTGCATCTTTAGCTTTAAGCCATGCGACACCACACATATTGAAGTCATCGTCGCCGCCTTTTCCGACACGGATGATACGGCCGGTTTCATCCTGATCAAATACCCAGTCGTCGCTGTGTCCTTTAACCATCTTGCCGTAATAGCAGGAATGGTCCAGCTTTGCTTGAAAGATAGAAGTATCTGCAACATAGAGGTCTGCTTCACAGATGAAACAATCCTCGTTGCCCATGATCGGTGCTGCGGCATGGATGGAAGAGATATTGTTGACGGTTTTGAATTCCGCGTTCTCAATTAACGACAAATGATCATACTTGTTCACTAAAAAATCAAACTGTTCTTTCAAATAACCGACCACGACATAGATGTGCTTAACGCCACGCTTTTGCAGGGCGTCGATAATCGTTTCTATCATGGATTTGCCGAAAACCTTTACGAGTGGCTTCGGTGTTTTTTCTGTCAACGGAGCCATTCTTGTTCCCAGTCCTGCTGCCATCAATATGGCGATTTCATTGCATCCATAGTTTTCAATCCCCATAGTCATGTCCCCCTTTTACCATTGTTTGTTTATGCCGCTGATTGCGTTTCTCACGACGCAACAGGTTGTTCTTTCTGCCGCAAGAAACCCTGTCAAACAGTATATGGCGCATTTGCTACCCAAGCGTTTTCAAATATTCCATAAAGTTTTGCTTGTTTTCAAGGGCCGAAGAAGTAGGGCGGCCTAAATCCTCCCGGGCACCGATGGAACACTTAATTTCCAGAAAGCATAATGCATTTTTTTCTTTTACTATGTTGAGCTCTTTATCCAAATCGTCATAGGTGTTTACGCAAACGGCATAAGGGTATCCGCATGCTTTTGCTATGGCAACAAGGTCAATTTGACTGGCTACGGTAGGCATACCGCCCACAGTCTCGTGTGCACCGTTGTTAATAACAATATGAACCAGGTTGTTCGGCTTGTTCGCTCCCATCACCGCCATGGAGCCCATGTGCATCAGCACGGCACCGTCACCGTCGATGCACCAAATTTTCTGTTGCGGTTTATGAAGAGCCACACCTAAGGCAACAGAAGAACTGTGACCCATGGAGCCGACGGTTAAAAAATCGTATTGATGGCTCTGCTTGTCAGCGGTTCTTATTTCAAACAGCTCGCGACTGGCCTTGCCCGTGGTGCTGATAACAGGATCTTCCTTGCTGGCTTTGACAATGTGGCGAATGATTTCCTCGCGCATCATACGGTTGTCATTTCGGTATTCAACCTCAGGAGCATCGGTTAAGGCACCTTTGCGAATGACAAAGGCAACATCTTTGCCCTGACTTAAAAGTTGCCGGAATTCGGCCATTTTATCGGCTACCTCAGCATCGGTTGTGTCTTGGCCGATCACAAAGGAAGCAACACCCATATCCTTCAGTAATGTGACGGTTACCTCACCTTGATAAATGTGTTGCGGTTCGTCATGAACGCCGGGCTCTCCACGCCACCCGATGATAAAAATCACGGGTATGGCATATACTTTATCGTTTAATAAACTTGCTACCGGATTGATAATATTTCCTTCACCGCTGTTCTGCATATATACAACGGGGATCTTCCCGGTTGCCAAATGATAACCGGCAGCTAAAGCTGCACAATTTCCTTCGTTGGCGGCAATGATATGATGGTGCGGATCTATTCCGTATTTGTGAATCAGACAATTACACAGTGCTTTTAACTGTGAATCCGGAACGCCGGTGTAGAAGTCCGAACCTATCAGCTCCATCAGTTTGTCAACTTTCATACAAATGCTTCCTTTTCTAATACTATTATTTTACAGCTCATCAATTAAGGTAATAATATTCTTTATCGGCATCAGACGATCATCCACTTCCTTGGCACGATGATACTTAAGAATATCGACGGCTGTCTGCTGCATAGCCGGGAAGGCAGATCTGGTCAGTTGATTGGCATAGATAACAATATTGACGCCGTGCTCCGCTAATTCTTCCTCTGTAATCACGTTAAAACTGGATGGCACAACGACAATAGGGGTGGCTTTGTCTTCTTTTCTGAATCGATCACAAAACTCGATGATCTCGGCCGGATCTTTTTTGCGGCTGTGAATCATAATGCCGTCGGCACCGGCTTTTACAAAGGCCTTTGCTCTTTGGAGAGCATCCTCCATGCCTTGTTCGAGAATCAAGCTTTCGATTCTGGCAATAATCATAAAATCATCGGTAAGCTGGGCGTGCTTTCCGGCAGCGATTTTGGCACTGAATTCCTCAATGGTTGCCTGCGTTTGCTGAACCTCTGTTCCAAAAAGGCTGTTTTTTTTCAGCCCCTTTTTATCCTCGATAATGACAGCGCTGACGCCCATACGCTCTAAGCTTCTTACGGTATACACAAAATGTTCGGTTAGGCCGCCGGTGTCACCGTCAAAAATAATGGGTTTGGTTGTCACTTCCATGATGTCGTCAATCGTACGAAAGCGACTGGTCATATCAACCAGTTCAATATCGGGTTTTCCTTTGGCTGTACTGTCACAGAGACTCGACACCCACATGGCGTCGAATTGATCCAGTGTGCCGTCGTGTTCCACAACGGTTTTTTCCACAATTAAACCCGTAAGTCCGCTGTGCGCTTCCATCACTTTTACAATGGGTGTCATGGAAATTAACTGGCGCAAGCGTTTTCTTCTGTATTCCGGCATAGCCAACTTTTCACGGAGCTGCAAATCGATTTTTTTAACCGTTTCGTTGTAGGTGTAGGGGACATCAATCAATTCGCCCCCATAGGCTTTGACCAGCGCTTCGACATGATTTCGAATAGCTTTTTCCGGCCCTTCCTTCCAGTTGTCGCCGTGCAGGACATAATCCGGTTTGAGCTGTTCAATCACATCGTCGTAGAACATATCGTTTTGAACGATGACCTCCTGTACGCCGTCAAGACTTTCGTAAAGACGGATTCTTTCGTTTTGACTGATGGTCGGGAATTTGTTGTATCGAATCAGCGCTTCGTCAGAGAGACAACCGACAATGACTTTTCCTTTTTTGCGGGCTTTTTCAATGATATTAAGATGACCGTCGTGAATGACATCTGTGCAAAAGCAAGTATAGACAGTTTTCATGTTGATCTCTCTTTCAAGTATAATAGATTACGGGTGTTTGAACACCCAATGTGGCCAGCGCTTCCTTAAAAACAACAAAAAAGTCTTGAATATCTTTTTCGTCAATAGCACCTAATGCACAAAGGCGAAAGGTGTTGGTTGTGCTTATTTTTCCCGGATAAATGGTAAAACCGCGCTCGTAGCAATAATCATGAACCGCCTCAAAGTTCCAATTCGGATCGTCCGGGTAAATGGCAGAAGAGACAAGACCGGTTCGCCATTCGGGTTTGATGACCTGACGAAAGCCGAGCTCGTCCAGTCCGGCATTGATGGCATTGAAGACGCGGGTGTGACGGGCCCATTTAGCCTCCTCCCCCTCGGCCCAGTATTCCTTGAGGGCCTGAAGGGTAGCATAAATCGTTTGCACGGGAGGTGTAAAGTGCATTTCACCCGTTTTCTCAAAAAAGTCATATTGCAGGAAGAGATTGCAATAATAAGAACGCTTCGGGTAATCGGCAGACTGTTCAATGATCCTTTTGTTGCCGACAATAAAGCTAAGCCCAGTAAAAGCCATTAAGCCTTTTTGCGCCGAGGCCATGCAGAAATCAATATGATCCTCTTCAATATGGATGGGCCGCATGGCATAAGTGCTGGTCGTATCCACCGTGAAAACGGCGCCGTAACGATGGGCCAATGCTCCGATTTCGCGGATGGGATTCAGTATGCCGGTTCCCGTTTCGTTATGTGTTGTGTGAACCAGAGCAATATCCGGATTGTTTTTCAGGGTTTCTTCGACGATTGAAAGATCGGGTCTTTGGTCGACCGGAAAGCGAAGATCAATATGAGGGAGTCCGTAATACTGACATATTTCCACAGCGCGGGTTGAATAAGCCCCATTGTTGACGACTAATATCTTTTTCCCGTCAGGTAACAGGCTGTTTAGACAAACATCGATATTGATGGTTCCCGAACCGCAAAACAAAACGCTTGTGTATTTGTTTGAATCTCCGTGAACGATTTTGACAAGATCTTCTCTTAGACTTTTCATCAAACCGCTGAATTCCTTTTCGCGAGGGCAGATATCCTCGACAACCTGAGCGAGCTTTACCGTGTCGGTGGTGGTTGACGGACCGGGGTTTAACAGTATATTTCTTTTGATAGATTCCATATCCAATACTCCTTCATCATTAAATATCATAGGTTTTATCAATCGCTTTTAACTCTCTGAAGGTATCAATTTCAATAATGTCTTTTTCTGTGCACTTTCTAACATAAACCTTATATTTTCCTTTATAGGCTTGGTTTGGAACCGTTTCCCAATAACGCTCTTTTCCGCCGGGAGCCATATAGGCATCCTGTAAGTCGCCGGCAAGCCTGGCACCGTCACAAGCATTCCAATAATAGATACCAATCATTTGATAGCAGTTCAAACCACCGACTTTTTCTTCTGTAACATAGCCATCCTTGTCGACGGTCAGCACCCAATCGTCGGAGCGATCCTTATAGATGCCCAATACATTGGAAGTATAATGGTATTTTGTAATAATGTCAGGGTTGTTGATTATTAAATCAGATTCAAGCACATATGCGTTTTGAAGCAAATATCTGGCACACATTGCCGATGAAATGTTGTTTGATTCGTTGTATGAAGTATTTTCAAGAAACTTAATCATGGGGTATTTGTATAGGAGTTGATCGAATTGTTCGGCCAAATAACCTCGAACAATATAGATTTCGTCAATGCCGGCGTTCAAGCAGGCATCAATCAGGGAATCAATCATGCGTTGGCCGTTTACCCGGACAAGAGGCTTGGGCGTGTTGAGCGTAACAGGAACCAAACGACTGCCGAATCCGGCGGCAATGAAGATGGCTCTCTTGGCCCTGTACGGTTCGAGCGCTTGATACCCCTCATTGGTGATTTCCCCGTCCTGTACATAGCCCCAATCGGTGAAATCTTTGATGGCCTTATTGACCGTGCCTAAACTGTGTCCGCACTTTTCTTCTAACTGGCGTTGGCTTAATTTTGTCTTTGCGGTTGCCAAAATCGAAAGAATGTCAAATTGCTTTCTGGTTAATTCTACCATAATGGTTCCTCCGTTCTTACGGTAATAACGTTCTTTTGTGAGCCAAAAAGGTTACGGTATAGAATGATTTTCTCTTTGATAATGTTCAAGTTCTATTTAATTTTATATTAAAATGAACACTTTGTCAATTAATTTGAACGAATTTATGCGGATTATCGTGAAAAAAGAGCGATGATTTAAGCGATATTGTTAAAAGATGAACGCATGGGCCGTCTTCTGCTTAACAGAATACAGCCCATGCAATTTGTCGTTATTATGTATGATTATGGATGAAACAGTATAGAGCAATACCGTTATCGGCCAAGACCTTTCATCAGCGGTTGTGTTTTATCAATGTCCTCTTGGTTTGTCTCGGTTTGAAGTTTCGATTCCCGGTGCGCCTCTTTCGAAAAGCGCAATATATATGGAAAAATGTGTGTCACGAATGTCTTTATCTGCCGCGATCTAATTGGGTTGACCGAACCCTGTTCTTGACGGTACCGTAAACGCCGTCTTTTAGAACATACTTCTCAAAGTCCGGCATAAAGGGGGGCATACTTCCTTTCGCCCAACCAAATATCCGAGAGTAAGACCGCCTTTTCAAAGAATGTGTCAATCCCTGCGGCCTTCAGCATGGACATGAGGGTTTCTTTGTCATATATCATGTTCTCACCAAGGAGCTTCATATCCATAAACCGTTTCATTCCGCAACCGCCCGAAATGTAGCGGTTAGAGAATATCTCTTTCGTGCAGGAAAACTCCATTGGCTTGCAGCTTTTTTTGCAGCTCTGAAACCTTAAGAGTTGAAAAATCGTCGGTCATGGCGGCGGCTGTGCCTGCGGCTTGGCCTGTAACGGCGCAGCAGGGAATAACTCGCATAACATCCCATAGGGTTTCGTTTACACAAGTGCAGCGACCCGCCACAATAAGATTTTTCATTTTTTTGTTATATAGCGTTCTAAAAGGTACCTCATAAATGGGGCCCCGTTTTTTCCAATTCGAAACCATCCCCACGGAATCTTCAAAATAGGTGTGCATTTCACTGTGCGCCAACTCATATTCGCCAACTATTTTTCGTGTCATACGAATTTGCGGAATGGTTGCTATTGTTGAAATAACAGCACAGGGGTCGGTTTCTCTTTTTTTAAGCCAATGCTCCAATGTTTTTCCATGTGAAAGGCATACCATTTTTGAGATTTCTTCACCGTTAAGTCCGCTAAAGCGATTGTTAATAAGCGGTTTTTCCTCATTTCCCGTGCGTTCTTCTTCGGGTACATCAGATGCACCCACGCTTTGCAGATGATATCCGGTTTTATCGGTGAAATAATACCATGCGGCAAGCACATTGCCCTGCTTAAATGTTTCGGTTGGAATCTTGGCAAATTCGGCAATATCGCAATCGCCCGTTGCATCTACTACCGAGCGGATTTGATAGGCGTTTTTTCCTGATTTGTTTTGAACAAACAGCGTTTTAATACGGTTGTTTTTGGCGGAAACGCCCACAACATAACTGCCGTACAGTATATCAACATGATTTTCAATGAGCAGTTTTTCGGCTAAAATGGCAAACAACTGCGCATTGTATTGCACCTCATAGCGCTTATCCTTTTCTGTTTTTGTGCCAACGCCATCCAGCCAATTTTTAGGATATTTATCCTCAGCGCCATATGTAACGGAAAGCTTCAGCAATTCTTCTGCTATGCCGAAAGAGACCTGATGTCCAAATCCATCGCAAAGCGGCAAATATATGGTAACAAGGCCTGCCGTTCCCAAACCGCCGAGCATATATTCTTTTTCAAAAAGAACAACCTTTTTTCCTTCGCGCGCAGCAGCTAATGCTGCCGAAATTCCCGCAAATCCACCGCCGCAAACAGCAACATCATAGTTTTTTATCATAACATAACCACCTTAATTCTAACAATGTATTGTGTTCATTATGCCACGAAGCAAAAATGCTGGCTCGCAAGGGTATTTTTGCGAGGCCGTCAAGACCGCAGGCAAACCTGTAGTGTGCCGAGGAAACAGTAGAAAGGGTTGCAAGGAAATCCTTTTGCGGATATTATATCATAAAAACTTTGAGAATCAAGTCTGCACGGTATATTTCTACTGTGATTACAAATACTAACGACACAATTGGAATTTAAGGAGAAATGTATATATGAAAGCAACAGGTATTGTCAGAAGGATTGAGGCTCGTGTTATAATAACACAAAAGTCGCTTAAAGTCGCATAAACACTGAGGTTTTGGACAATTTTTTAAGAAAAATTTTTGACAAAAAAGCATATTTTGACCGATACATAGCAAAAGCGAGGTGAAATTCACCTCGCTTTCAATATATCCATCACGATTATTTAACAAGTTTGTTTTGTTGGCTTGCAATATTTCTATTGTTGTTTTGGTTTAACGTAGTCTTTGAAGAGCTCGCCTGTCTTCGCTTCAAACTCCTCGCGAGTTATTGTTCCTTTCGATAATAACTCTTTGTATTTTACGAACTCGACAAGGGCGGCTTGTGCTTTCGCCTTTTCTTGACTGTTGCCGGAAGCACTACTGGCGCCTTCGCTTTTTATCTGGTTTTTCTTGGCGGCCCGTTTACTTTTCATCCGGCCGACAAATTTATCAAGAAAAAATGCCAACATTTTTAAAGCAAAACTAATCGCCAGTATAATAATACCGATTTTCCAACCCAATTCTTCATTGAAGCAGGCGTAAAAACCAATCGCCATTCCCATCCAACCAAGTGCACTCAAGAATGTAGCAAACTTGCAATTTTCATAAACATCAATTTTAGCCATAAAGATATAGCCTCCCTTTTTATATAATATAATTAAAACAAACCTAGCATTGAAAGTCAAGGGAAATATATTTTTGACGTTGTAGTAATTTGTATACTTCCCCGTTCTTTACAGATACTAACAGCGTAATTTGTAAAATAATTGTAGGGGACGGGTTTCCCGTCCCACGGGCGGGGAGACCCCGCCCCTACGAGTCTGTAAAGGAGAAAGATATACTGTGAAAGCAACAGGAATCGTTCGTAGAATAGACGATCTCGGCAGGGTGGTGATCCCCAAAGAAATAAGAAGAACCATGCGTATACGAGAGGGAGACCCGTCACAGACAACATTGACACCGCTTGACAGGTTTTGCTGGGCGATACATAGTGTGTATTCTAGAATAATAAATCTTAAAGACCTAGGGTGAAATCACCCTAGGTCTTTAAGATTTTCAACACTTTCTTCGAGAATAACAGAATTAAGTTTTTCGATATTTAAACTATAATATTTAAACTTGTTTTTTTGTTTGATGATTAAAAATTGTTCGGGAATCTCATTCATATATTTTTTAATCATATATCCACTAATACACATATGTTTTATCAACTGTTGCATAGAAATGCCTTTTTCACTGAAAAGTGCGGCTTGAATTAGCAAACTATATAATGTGCGTAAAGTTGTATTATTCTTACAGTATTTTTGTATCGCTGTTTCATATTTTTTCCAAGTGGCTTTCCTTTGATATAAGGATTTTTCTAATTCTTGCATTGCAACATAAATCATATTTAACTGCATTAACAAAAATGGAGTGATATCGCCCAAGTTCCTTTGGTCATTACATATCTTGAATGCTTTATAATATGAGCTAATATTTTCTTTAATAGTTTCAGATATTCTAAAAGCGATTAACGGCGATAGAGTTTTAGAAATACCATAACTAAATATAAACCTTCCTAATCTGCCATTTCCATCGTAAAAAGGATGGATATATTCGATAAGATAGTGAAATACGCAAACCCTAAACAAATCATCGACTGATTCATCATTTAAAAAATTCAGAGCCTGTTCTGTTGATTTGATAATTTTTTCTTCTGGCAAAATGCCAGTGTGAATTACTCTATCGGTTTCACTATAAATAGAAACAGAATCTTTTCTGAAAATTTTTCCGTCAGGTTTATTAGAAGGGTCTTCATGGATAACTTCTTCTAAAAATACCTCATCATAAATTTCTCTGATATCTTTACAACTTTTTAAAGAAATTGTTTCTTTTTTTATTAATTTTAGATATTTATTAACTAAACTAAGAAATCTCTGCTTTTTCCCTTTTGCATTGGATTGGGTTTCTAAAATATCTAGCGCTTCACCTATTTCTTTTCTACTACTGTGGACGCCTTCTATTTTGTTTGTAATAACAATTTCATCAATCAAACATTTCTTTGAGTATTGTTCTATTGCTACACCTGGCAGGTCAGTGCATAACTGGCTAATTTTTTTATCTAGTTTTGAAATTTTATAAGCGAGCGACATCACTTCGGCATTTAGAAGAAAAAAAGCTTGATTTTCGCCTATATAAAAATTTATTTTTATGGACTCTTCAGAATTAAACCTTTTTAAATATTCTTTGGCATATTGCTCATTGTTTTCATAATATAAACCTTTTAATTCTTTATAAGGCATATAAATCACCCCATTTTTTATTGTATTGACAATAATAACACATATCAAATTAAAAATCAAGCATTTTTTTAATTGAAAGGTTCTAATTTTTATAATTATGTCGATATACTGCAGTTTTTCTATTTATTGTTAGCGAATGATATTATACACGTGTAATTAATATACATAATTGTATTTAAATTATGCATTATTTGTTAAAGTTATTCTTTATTATCGTCACATTGACACCTATCGACAAATTTGTTTTCGGTATGACAAGTATTGCAGAAAGGTTAGATTTATAAATACATATCATTGCAATATTTTAAGTTTCATGTTATACTACGCTTATAAATTAAACTTTATGGGGCGTAGTTTATGAAAAAAACTATTACAATTTTAATGGTTATTTGTATGTTATTTTCTCTTTCTGCTTGCAATAATGATTTGAAATCAAAAATAGAAGATAATCAAACTATAAAACTTTCAGAAACAGAAATTACATTGCCGATAGGGGAGACTACACCATTACTTATAGAAACAACATCTGAAGATATGAAGGATAAAATCACTTGGAAATCAAGTGACGAAAATATTGCTAAATATTTTGGCGGTGAAGTTTTAGCAAAGAATAAAGGCACTTGTGAAATCACCGCAACAACTCCTAATGGCATCTCTGCAACCTGTAAAATTATAGTATCAGCAAAAATAATAGATAGTGGTCCTTGTGGGGAAAATGTAACTTGGACATATTATGATGATTATAGTTTAGTGATTTCTGGAACGGGAGATATGGCCGAATATTATCAGTCCATACAATTGAGTGATCCTCTGAATGATGGAAAATCAATGCCTTGGAATCGTTACACAACATTAATTAAAGAAATTATAATTGAAGAAGGAGTAACAAGCATTAGCAGATGTGCTTTCTTAAGATGTACTTTTGAAAAAATATCTATACCTTCTTCGGTAAAAAGAATAGGATATAAAGCGTTCTATTTTACAAGAGGTGCGGCTAACATTGTTATACCTAAATCTGTTGAAGAAATTGGCGCTCGTGTTAACGGGGAATCAAATTGTATATTATTTTATGAATCAACAGAAAATGATTTTAACAAAATATTAAAACCTGTAGTACACCCTGCAACGCAGGTCGAATTGAATGGCGCAGGCGGCAAAGTTTTTTATTATAGTGAGGAACAAAAAGAAAATTCTTGGCATTATGTTGACGGAGTTCCAACAGCATGGTAAAAGTATTCTTTGAATTTTAATTTTTTAAAACGTAAGTATATATAGCAAGTATAAATCTCCTATGTGTACAGATAATAGAAATATCGTAATAAAAGTTCCTAAAGTGAATCAAAATTAATATAAGGAACTTAAAAGTTTTAATTATCTAAAACAGAGGAGAATTTATATATGAAAGCTACAGGTATAGTTCGTAGGATAGACGATTTAGGTCGTGTGGTTATCCCAAAAGAAATAAGAAGGACTATGAGAATCCGCGAAGGCGACCCGCTGGAGATTTATACCGATGCAGGGGGAGAGGTTATTTTTAAGAAGTATTCCCCCATCGGGGAGTTATCTTCCTTTGCCGAATTGTTTGCTGAGAGCATGGCCGGTTCGACAAAGTTATCTGTCATCATTACCGACCGGGACCACTGTGTGGCGGCGGCCGGGCTTGCTAAGCGTGAGGTGTTGGAGCGTCGTAACACTGTCGAGTTAGAAGACATTATGGAACAGCGCCGGCAAAAGGTTTTTTCCGGCAACGGGCCGCTCGTGTTAGAAGGCAGTGAATACCGAGCGTGTATTGTCGAGCCGATTCTGTCAGCCGGGGACTTAACGGGAGCGGTGATTTTAGCCGCCAACAAGGAGACAACATCGGCCAATGAGGCCGACGGAAAGTTAGCTGCCGTGGCAGCGCAGTTTTTGGGCCGGCAAATGGAATAAAAAAGACTTGCATTTATCGAAAAGTTGTGGTATACTACCATTGTAAGAAAGGATTCAGTGAGTGAGCGGCCAATCGGTCGCTCACTTTTCTTATGAAATCTGGGAGGGAGCCTATGGCGAATATTGCACAGACCGTCACCGAGCTGATCGCCGATGCGGTGCAGGCACAGGGAGTGTCTTTATGGGATGTCCGCTTTGTCAAGGAGGGCGCGGATTATTTTTTGCGAGTCTTTATTGATAAAGAGGGCGGTGTCGGCATTGACGATTGCGTGAATGTGTCTCACGCCATTGATCCCATTTTGGATGAGGCTGACCCCATCGACCGTTCGTATTGTTTGGAGGTTTGTTCCCCCGGTATCAATCGGGAACTGACAAGACCTGAACATTTTGCGGCCTTTATCGGCAAGCCGGTGACGGTTCGCTTGTATCGGGCGGTTGAGTCGGCCAAAGAGATCACCGGTCAACTGTTGTCGTATGACGGGACCTTAATCCTGGCAGACGGCGAAAAGACATATTGTTTAACAAAAGAGGACATTGCATCGGTCAAAGCGGCCGACAGTATAGCGGGAGGTACAAAGGAAAATGGCTAGAAAAGCTAAAAACACAAATGCACAGGTTGATTTTGCGGAATTTTTTAATGCCTTGGCGGCGATGGAAGCCGAGAAAGGCATTCCGCAACAGTTTATTGCCGAAAAAATCGCTGACGCGATTGTGGTGGCATCTCGTAAGGATTACGGCGGATTTGATGTGGTTCAATGCACCATTGATCCGGTCAACCAAATCTTTACGGTTGTGGCTCACAAGGAAGTGGTGGAAGAGGTTGAGAATCCCTACACGCAGATGAGCTGTGAACAAGCTGCCAAGTTGGATCCGACCGCACCGGAACGCGGCTTTATTGATTTGCCGCTTGACCCGAGAAAGTTCGGCCGTGTGGTGGCACAGAATTCCAGAAACAACTTCCGTCAAGGCGTTCGGGATGCCGAACGGGATCAAACTCTGTCGGAATTCCAAAGCAAAACAAAAGAAATCGTATCGGCTCTCGTTCAACGGGTAGATCCCAAGACCGGCAATGCCACCCTGTTAATCGGCCGTGCGGAGGCAACGCTTCCCAAGGCAGAGCAGGTGCCGGATGAGGTGATTCACGAAGGCGACCACATCAAGGTCTTTATTGTTGAGGTCAAGGATACCGAGCGTGGTCCCCGTGTGATGATTTCCCGTACCCATTCCGGCTTGGTCAAACGCCTGTTTGAAACCGAAGTTCCCGAAATCTTTGACGGCACGGTGGAAATCAAGTCTGTTTCCCGTCAGGCCGGCAGCCGTACCAAAATTGCGGTGGCCAGCACCGGCAGCGATATTGATGCCGTGGGTGCCTGTATCGGTCAGCACGGCGTGCGGGTCAACAAGATTGTTGAAGAATTAGCCGGCGAAAAAATCGACATTGTGAAGTACAGCGACGATCCCGTTGTGTTTATCAGCGAGGCGTTATCCCCGGCCAAGGTTCTGTCGGTGGAGATTATCAGCGAGGAACCCAAGGCCTGCCGTGTTACGGTGCCGGATTCCCAGTTGTCTTTGGCCATCGGTAACAAAGGTCAAAATGTACGATTGGCCGCCCGTTTGACCGGTTGGAAGATTGATATTCATCCCGAAAGCGGATTTTATGAAGAAAAAACCGAGGAGTAAAGCATGACCAAAAAAATCCCCTTGCGCCAATGCCTTGGCTGTGGCGAGCACAAGGAAAAAAAGGCACTGATTCGTGTGGTGCGCAACAAAGAAGGCCAGATCTTTCTTGACCCGACCGGTAAGGCCGGCGGCCGTGGTGCGTATATATGTAAAAGTGAAGCGTGCCTTACTTTGGCTGTTAAGAAAAAACGCATGGAAAACGCTTTCGGCGCGCCGGTTCCGTCGGCGGTTTTGGAAGCTCTGCAAAAGGAGCTGAAAGCGGTTGAATCCTAAAGTGCTTTCATTGCTGGGCTTTGCCAGCAAATCGGGCAATCTTTCCTTCGGCGCCGATGCCGCAAGAGAAAGTCTGGCCCGTAAGCGATCAAGGTTAATATTGGTGGCTTCCGATCTTTCCGCCAAGAGTCGGAAGGAAATGTGCTATTTTGCTGCTCGGGCCGGTGTGGAAGTATTGGACACCGGTGTAGAGATGGAAGCATTGTACCATGCCACCGGACACAAGGGCGGCATCCTGTCGGTGAACGACAGCGGGTTTGCCGCAGCGATCAAAGGAGGAATGGCTTATGGCGAAAATTAAAATCAGCGATCTGGCAAAGGATCTTGAAATGGTCAATAAGGATCTGATTGCTCTCATTGAAAAAGAACTGGGCGTCGAGAAAAAATCCGGTGCTTCGTTGGATGAGAGAGAGTTCGATGTGTTTTTTGAGCATTTGACGGCCTCTCGCCGGGTGAAGAGCTTTGACGATTATTTTTCCACCGGTGCAGAGGCGCGTCAGAAGAATGCAGCGGAGCGTCAGGCTGTTAAAGACAAAAAGTTGGCCGAGCAAATGGCTGTGCTGGAGCAATTAAAGGCGGCCGCTGAGGCAGCGGAGGCTCAAAAGAAAGCCGAAGCGCAAGCTAAAAAGGCGGCCGCTGAGGCGGCGGAGGCTCAAAAGAAAGCCGAAGCACAGGCTAAAAAGGCAGCCGAACAAAAAGCGGCCGAGGAAAAGGCCAAGGCCGAAAAGTCCCGTACCGATGAACAGGAGAAAAAGAGTCAGCCGGCAGCCAAAGCGCCTACCGCAAAGGCACAACCGAAAAACCAGACGGCGAAGCCCGATAAGACTAAGGAGCCGGTGGTTCATAAGCCGTCTGATCCCAATCCGTTCAAAAAGCGTGAAAAGGAAACGGTCGGTTTGACGCCGAAAAGAGGACCGGCCGAGATTCGCCGTGTTGATACCCGTACCAGCAACGTCAACATTGACAAATATAATGAAAAGTATGAGAGAATTGCCCCGGCTGACGCCATGAAGGACAATTATGCGCATAAGCAAAAAATCAGACAAAAGTCGCAGAACCGCCGTCCGCAGGGCGCTAAACGGGAGACCGAGGCCGATAAACTGCGTCGTTTACAGCTTGAAAAGATCAAAAAGACCCCCATTACCGTCACGGTCGGTGAGGAAATCACCGTGGGCGATTTGGCTGTCAAGCTGAAAAAGACCGCCGTCGATGTCATTAAGACTTTGATGAAGTTGGGCATGATGGCAACGGTCAATCAAACCATTGACTATGATACGGCTGAAATCGTGGTAACCGAGATGGGCGCCCGCATTGAAAAGCAGGTTGTGGTCACCATCGAAGAGCAAATCATGGATGAATTCGAGGATAAAGCCGAGGACCTCAAGCCAAGAGATCCGGTGGTGGTTGTTATGGGTCATGTTGACCACGGTAAGACCTCGATTTTAGACGCCATCCGCAACAGTGCCGTGACAGACACCGAGGCCGGTGGTATTACCCAGCACATCGGTGCTTATCGGGTGAACTACAACGGCCGAGGAATGACCTTTTTGGATACGCCCGGCCATGCGGCTTTTACAGCTATGCGACAGCGCGGCGCCATGGCAACCGATATTGCCATCTTGGTGGTCGCCGCCGATGACGGTATCATGCCCCAGACGGTGGAGGCCATCAGCCATGCCAAGGCGGCGAACATCCAAGTCATTGTGGCCATTAACAAAATGGATAAGCCGGAGGCCAACCCGGATCGGATTATGCAACAGTTGACCGAGCATGAATTGGTTCCGGAAAAGTGGGGCGGAGATGTCATTTGCGTTCCGGTATCCGCCAAGACACATGAGGGGATTGATAACCTGCTTGAAAATGTGCTGTTGGTGACCGATATGTTGGAACTGAAAGCCAACCCCGACCGCAAGGCCAAGGGTGTGGTTATTGAGGCCAGATTAGATAAAGGTCGCGGACCGATTGCCACGCTGTTGGTACAAAGCGGTACGTTGCACGCCGGCGATATTATTGTGGCCGGAACCACCGTCGGCCGCGTGAGAACCATGTTTAACGAAAACGGCAGAGCTCTTAAGGAGGCCGGCCCAAGTGTGCCGGTGGAGATTACCGGTTTGGCCGAAACGCCGTCGGCCGGTGACGGCTTCGATGCGGTTTCGGATGAGCGTTTGGCTCGTGAACTGGTCGAACAGCGTAAGCAAAAGATTAAGGAAGAGCAGTTTAACGCCACCACCAAGGTGACTTTGGATAATTTGTTCAGCCAGTTGAACGAGGGCGAACTGAAAGAACTGAATGTCATTGTTAAGGCAGATGTTCAGGGCTCTGTTGAGGCCGTTCGTGATTCGCTTGTTAAGCTGTCTGGTGAAGAAGTCCGTGTTCGTGTCATTCACGGCGGTGTGGGTGCCATCAATGAAAGCGATGTCATGTTGGCCGGTACCTCCGGTGCTTTGATCGTTGGCTTCAATGTCCGTCCGGACAGTGTCGCCAAAGCGGCTGCCGAACGGGATGGTGTGGATATTCGTACCTACCGTGTCATTTATGACTGCATTGACGAAATCGAAGCGGCCATGAAGGGTATGCTGGCTCCCAAAACCAGGGAAGTCGCCTTGGGCAGTATTGAGGTACGGGATATTTATAAGATTTCCAATGTCGGTACGGTAGCCGGTTGTTATGTCACAGACGGTAAGGTTACCCGTAACGCCCAGATTCGTGTGGTGCGTGACGGTATCGTGGTGGCCGAGGATACCATAGCCTCTCTGCGTCGGTTTAAGGATGATGTAAAAGAAGTCGCCTCCGGTTATGAATGCGGTATCAGCCTTGAAAAGTTTGCCGATATCAAGCAGGGTGATGTGTTTGAGGCCTTTACAATAGAGGAGTACAGAGATTGATGGGCGGTTATAAAATTGATCGCATCACTTCCGACGTTCGTATGGTCATGGCCGAGCTTTTGCGCGAGATAAAGGACCCGAGAGTCAGTCGGATGTTGAGTATTATTAAGGTGTCGGTGACCAATGATCTTTCCTATGCAACTTTTTATGTCAGTGCGTTGGAAGGAAAACAGGCCACCGAGGATTCGGTAAGGGCGTTGAAGAATGCCGCCGGTTTTTTAAGACGGGAGCTTGGCAGTCGTATGCACCTGAGAAAGGTGCCCGAGATACGTTTTGTGGCAGATTCATCCCTGGAACAAAGCGCTCATATCAATCACATTATCGATTCGTTTGCCCCCGCAAAGGAGGAAGAACATGAAAGCTGAACGACCTGTTTCGTTTACCATGAAGCAGACGGTGCACTTTCTGAAAAAGCATGACAACTTTTGTATTTTAACCCACAGTTCGCCCGACGGCGACACCTTGGGCTCGGCGGCGGCGTTGGCATACGGACTGCGTAGCATCGGTAAGCACTGCTTTGTGCGGTGCGGCGATGAAATTCCGGCAAAATTCTCCTACTTTATGAGAGAAGATTTGTTGACGCCGATGCCGTATGAAACGGTTGTGGCGGTGGATGTGGCGGATGAACGCCTGCTTGGATCACTGATGGTCGGATTTGCAGGCAAGGTGGATTTGTGCATTGATCATCATGTTTCCAACACGGGTTATGCAGAAAAATTGTATTTGGATGCCGGTGCCGCAGCTACCTGTGAGTGCATTTTTGAACTGCTTGGTGCCGCACATATTCCGCTGAATGACACCATAGCAGCGGCACTGTACACCGGCATTTCCACCGATACCGGGTGCTTTAAGTACAGCAATGTCACAGCACGCACACATCGCATAGCCGCCGAACTGTACGGTTATGACATTCATGCGGCCGACATTTGCAAGGCGATGTTTGATACAAAATCCAAGGGCCGTCTGGAACTGGAACGAATGGTCTTGGACAGTGCTCGTTTCTACTTTGACGAGAAGTGTATGGTGCTGACCGTGACTACTGATATGCTTGAGAAAACTGGCTGTTGTGAGAATGATTTAGAGGGTGTGGCAGTGCTTTCTCGCTGTGTGGAGGGCGTTATTGCCGGCGTTTCACTTAAACAAAAGGACGAAAACACCTTCCGTGTTTCCTTGCGCACCTATGATCCATTGGACGCATCGGCTATTTGTCGCCGTTTGGGTGGCGGCGGCCATCGGGCGGCGGCCGGATGCACGCTGACCGGCTCGGTCGGTGATGTCACGGCCCAGGTGTTAGAAGCGATCGGAGAGGCTTTGGAGGAGAGTCATGCAGGGACTTCTGCTCATCAATAAACCGGCCGGTATGACCAGCTTTGCCGCTGTGGCAAGGGTGCGTCGTCTGATAAACGAAAAGCGGGTCGGACATACCGGCACGCTGGACCCGATGGCGACCGGTGTCCTGCCTGTCCTCATCGGACGGGCTACAGCCCTTTCGGGTTATTTGTTAGAGGCCGATAAACGGTACACCGCTACCGTCAAGCTGGGGTTGACCACCGATACAGAGGATATCACCGGGACGGTGTTATCAAAGAATCCGGTTTGTGTGGACGAAATGGCTTTGCGTGAAGCGTTAACGGCTTTTTGCGGTGAACAACAACAGGTTCCCCCGATGTATTCCGCATTAAAAAAAGACGGTGTTCCGCTGTACAAATTGGCCCGCAAAGGCGAAACGGTGGAACGAAAAGCCCGAACCATTGTCATTCATTCGATTGATCTGTTGTTCTTTCATCAAAAGGACGGCATCTTTTGCGTGGATGTATGCTGCTCAAAGGGTACCTACATTCGTTCGCTTTGCCGTGACATCGGCGCCTATTTGGGTTGTGGGGCGGTGCTGACCGATTTGTGCCGTACCCAAACCGGTAACTTCTGCTTACAGGATTGTCTGTCACTTGAGTCGGCCGATGCGTCACAGTTGCAGGCGGCCTTGCACAGCGAGGAAAGGGCAGTGGCTCATTTACCGGCTGTCAGTGTCACACGGCCGCAGGGTATCCGCTTTTCCAACGGCGGCGCGTTGTCGCTTGAACGGCTGAATTTGACCCATCCGGTCGATACGGCGGTGTATCGGGTGTATGCCGACCAAACCTTTTTGGGATTGGGCGAGATTAACAGGCAAAAAGAAGAATTGTCGGTGCGCTGCGTTATGAACAACATGGTACGATAAAAGCAGACCGCAAGGGAGGAACAGTATGAAAGGAAGGATAGCGCTGGGTACCTTTGACGGGGTACACATCGGCCATCGGTTGGTTCTATCAACGGCGGCACAGGGCGAGGAAAGTGTGGCGTTGACCTTTCGCATGCCTCCCAAGGCGTATTCTGTCCGGGCCGGTCTTTTGTTGACCGATGAAGATCAAAAGAAAGAAGAAATTCTGTCGTTGGGCATCGGTCGAGTGGATTTTTTGGATTTCCCGACAGTTAAGGATTTGTCCGCACAGGCCTTTTTTGCGTTCTTACAAAAAGAGTATGATCCACAGGCGTTGGTTTGCGGTGAGAATTACACCTTCGGTCATGGGGCAACCGGCACCGTTGATCTGCTGAAAACTTTGTGTGGGCAGAACGGTATTCAGTTAATGGTTTGCCCGGGTGTGACGGCCGACGGGGTGACGGTTTCCAGCAGTCGGATTCGGGACCTGCTCTCAAAGGGACAAATTGAGCAGGCCAATCGGTTGCTTTTTCATCCTTTTTCTTTTTTGGGAACGGTTGTGCATGGGGACGCCAGAGGACGAACCATCGGTTTCCCTACGCTGAATCTGCTCTATCCAAAGGAGATGACGCCGGTGCCGTACGGCGTGTATGACTGCGAAGTGCTGTTAGACGGACAGCGATATCGGGGTATTGGCAATATCGGAGTGCGTCCGACCTTTGAAAACAAATTTATCGGATGTGAAATCCATTTGTTTGATTATTCCGGTGATGCTTACGGCAAGTCGGTGCGTGTGTCCTTGTTGCGGTTTTTACGGCCGGAGCAAAAATTTGAGGATGTTGAGTCGCTGATTCAGGCCATTCAAAAAGATTGTGCCCAGGTTCTCGGCAAAGGATCTAAATCAGTATGATTGATTCAACCAATATTCTTATATTAAAACAGCATTCCCAAAGGAGTTCCCTTTGAGAATGCTGTTTTGATATGATATCATAACCGGCTTTGGCTGTCTATGCCGTTCGACTCTCCCGTGACTCATGTCTATGCACAAGCGGTGCTTCCTTTTTATGGGAACGCATTCAATCGTGCAAATACAGTTCTCTTGAATTGCGGTGCTTATAGACGCTTAAGATTAACCCGATGCCCAAGTACAGGCAGGACAGAGAAGTACCGCCGGCACTGAAGAAGGGAAGTGTAACGCCGATAACCGGCAATAGGGATAAGCACATGCCGAGATTGATAATCGTTTGAGCCATGATTTGACCGAAAAAGCCAACGCAAATCAGCTTGCCGCTTAACTTACGGGTTTCCCGAGCCACCGACAGGCAATGTCGGCAGATAAAAAACAGCAACAAGGTGACAATGGCGCAACCGATAAAGCCGGTTTCCTCGCCGATGCTGACGAAGATGAAATCATTGTAGCCTTCGGGCACACCGGCAGTACCCATTTGGGTCAAACTGCCCTTAAACAGCCCTTGACCGAACCAACCGCCGTTAGCCAAGGCAATACGCCCACGCCACTGTTGCCAACCGTCGCCCTGTAAATCGCTCTCAAGGTCAAACATCAACCGAATTCTGGCCTGCTGATCGGGGTTCATCACGAAGAAGTAAACCAGCGGAGCCGCCAAAAGCACTAAGGAAAAGAAAATGGCAAAGTATTTTTTTCGCACACCGGCCGCCCACAGCATACAAAGTACCATCACGGCAAAAATCAGCGCCGTTCCGTCGTCGCCTTGGAAATGAATGAGTAAAACCGGGGCGGCACCGTGAAGGCAGACGGGAATGAAATACCTTAAGCGGTTGATCTTATCCGCTACACGGGACAGATGATAAGAAAAGGTGATGATAAAACAAATCTTGGCAAATTCTGCCGGCTGAACGGTGGTAAAGCCAAGGTTTAACCATGCCTTATCATCGGTTCCGGCCGGACCGACGCCGATAACAAAGGTTAAAAGAACCGGAATTATACCGATGGCGGCGGCAAAGTACCAACGCTTTAACAGAGTTTCAAAATCAAATAACGAGACAAACACAGCGGCCACCAGACCCAATACCATACAACCGGCTTGCATGGCAAACTGACGAATACTGCCGGTGTAGTGAGTAGCCGATAAAACCGCAATACAGCCGAAGCAGGACGCAACCAAACAAAGGGACAGCATTTTTTTGTCGGTTTCACGAATATAGTCGGCCAAAGCCGCAAACAGCTTACCCATGGATTGCCCCTCCTTATGACTCGGTTACAGCCGTTGGCTTGTCCCACAGCTTGCTTCTTCATTGTAGCCGAAAACTGTCGTATTTTCAACCTCTACTTGCATTTTTTGTCACAAAACAAGGCGTTTTTAACCGCAGTCGGCCTACCGGGGCATCCGCTCTGCCGATTGGATCACAAAAAAGATGGCCGGCCAGCCTTGACGAATGAGGGCGGTTTGATATATAATGCTCCCATAAGAAAGGCTTTAATATCTTGATGCAGTCGGCAGGCATAGGCCTATCATCTATAGAACGGAGTGAGTGGTGTTAGAGTGGCATATGTTCGGGCAGTTATCGTATTTGGTGAAAGAACCGGCCTTGAAACAGAAAAAGAATCCGGCCATTCTCTTTTTACACGGAGCAGGAACACGGGGCAGTGATAAAACACTCTTGGAAACCAATCCGGTCTTCCTTAAGACCTGTCAGATTTGGAACGAGAATTCGCCGTTTTATGTCTTTGCACCCCAGCGCTATAATATTGACTATAAAATAACGAAACGCTGGAAAGCGTTTCGATAAGACGAGTTTATCGTTTTTTGCAAATCCAAATACGCAAGTTTTGAATTTGCTCTATACTCATTGCAATGGTATCGACAAATTTTCTTTGAAAATTTGCTGCCCAATCGAAGATTTGGTGTTGGAATCGTGTATTTAACCACTATTTCGACTGTCTATAACCATTATAAGGACACATGGTTTTATATTCTCGAACAAGTCATTACCTTGGCACATAAGGTGGCCGAGCATCCGTCGGTGGATGCCTCCAGAGTGTATTTGATGGGGGCGAGTATGGGCGGTTACGGTACCTGGCAGTTGGCCATGAGCGTACCCGAGTTATGTGCCGCCATGATTCCCGTTTACGGTGGCGGTATGGCGTGGAATGTCGGCCGGTTAAGTGAAAGGGGTGTTTGGGCGGTTCACGGGGAAAAGGATGCTTTCGTCAGTTGCGAGGAGAGCCGTCATATGATTGAGGCACTCGGCAAAAGCGACAAGGTGCGTTTCTCATGATTGCCGGAGGTCGGCCACGGTGCTTGGGACTATGTGTATGAAAATAAAGAGGATTTTGATTGGCTGTTGACCTTTTCCAAGAAGGACGGGTGCGTTCAAACCGTTGCTTGAGAGGATAACCGCTTGTACGGGTAACACGGGATTGACAAAGTAAGGCAGGAAATGTTAGTTTTTTTGCCGGATATCCTTGTAAAAGGCAGGGAAATGGTTTATACTGTTTTTACGGATTATTTAAGAAAGAAGTGTTTATATGGCAGAAGAAACAAAGAGCGGTTGCACAGGTGATTGCTCAAGCTGTTCGGCTTCTTGCGGGAGCCGTGACCCTCAAAGCTTAATTGAGCCTACCAAGGAGCTTAACCATATCCGTCATGTCATCGGTGTGGTCAGCGGCAAAGGCGGCGTGGGCAAGTCGATGGTGGCTTCTCTGTTGGCGGTGGCCATGCGTCGTGCCGGCAAAGAGGTAGCTGTGCTGGACGCCGATATTACCGGTCCTTCCATTCCGAAGGCTTTTGGCATTACCGGCCGTGCTGAGGGCAGCGAGCTGGGCATTTTCCCGGCCGTCAGCGAAACCGGTATTAAAATCATGTCCATCAATTTGATGCTGGAACAGCCCGATGCACCGGTTGTATGGCGCGGACCGGTGATTGCCGGTGCTGTGAAGCAGTTCTGGAGCGATGTGCTGTGGAACGATGTGGATTATATGTTTGTCGATTGCCCTCCCGGAACCGGTGACGTGCCGTTGACGGTCTTTCAGTCCTTACCGCTGGACGGTATCATTGTGGTGTCCTCCCCGCAGGATTTGGTGTCTATGATTGTGAAAAAGGCTTATAAAATGGCCGAGATGATGAACATTCCGGTGCTTGGCATTGTGGAAAACATGAGCTATGTCAAATGTCCGGATTGCGGCAAGGAAATTCATCTGTTCGCCACCGGCAAAACGCAGAATGTAGCTGACGAATTGGGCGTTCCGCTGTTGGGTGAGATGCCGATTGATCCGGATTTGGCTACACTGGTGGACAACGGCTGTATAGAACGGGTACCGTCCGATTATTTGCAGAAGGCCACCGATTTGTTGCTGACTTTGAAAGACAAGGAAGCCTGACAGACGGCTGACAGGACAGGCCGAGCCGTTGATGGACAGGCGGTATAAAGTTTGTTTTTTGTTAAAGATATCAGCACCCCGTAAAAATGCGCTGTACCGATTGGTACAAGGCAGGCTTACGGGGGTTTCTTTTTTAGACAAGTAAGTGACCGTTTTCTTCAAATAACCATCCGGCAAATAAAATCGGCGGGCACTCCTTAGGGCAGATGTCGGCTAATTCCGTCGGCAGGATGATGCGTGTTAAGGCATCGGCGGGTTTGATGACAGCAACGCCAGGCGGTGGTATCAGGCAGGGGCGGGGCAGGGTGCCGCATCGGGCGTATAAATCCAAATAGCGCTCGGTTGTTGATTTCTCACCATAATAAACCGTTTGAAAAATCTGACACAAAGGCAACATTTCCTCCGGTGTCACGGGAAAGGACAGATAGATTTGTCGCAGTTGTTTCTTTTTGCCGGCTTGAAGACAGCGAGCCAAAGCCAGCTCTCGCAGATATGACGGTGATATTGCCTCACTGCAGTCGTGTAAGGCATCAACACTGCGTTTGATACGCCCGACGGCTCGATTGTCGGGTCGAAATGCGGTCAGCGTGTAGCCATCGATTTGACCGAAACGGCCGGAATAACGGTCAAGCGTCAAGGTGCTGTTAGGCGTTAAATGCCATTTTTCAAGCCATGTTGCACGGGGCTTCAGGCGACAAACCAGAAAGGATAGCACGGATTAAGACCTCCTTTTTGCTTGACAAAATGACAGAAACGGTTATACTATAGATACAAAGAAAAACGGTTCTGTCAGTTAAAGAGAGACAAACACATATGCCTTACAAATGATTATTGATCGTTTCGCTTTGCCTTCACACTTGTCATACGCGCCGTATGGCGGCACGGCCGGGCTTAGTGAAAACAAAACCTTTTCAATGGGCAAGCTGATTCTTTGCCGACGGTTTTTGTGTGGCTATGCTGTGAATTTGCAGCAGGGTTGTCACCTTGCAAAAACAACGCAAAGCCGTACGGAAAAGACCGCGAGCGAAACCGTATGGGTTCGACACTCTTTAATTCATGGGACAGCTTCGGAGAAAAGCATGAGTTTTTTAATTAAAATGCGAAAATCGGTTATGACGATTGTAAAGGTCATGATCGTTGTGGCTATGACGCTTGGTTTTATTGCGGTTTGGTATAATTGTTACAGTGAAACCATTTACAGCTTGCGTGGCAACTGGGTGGTTTTGTTTTCCTATTTATTTTTATTCATCTTATTTGCCGAATTGTACGGTGGCTTTCATGTTGGTATAAATCGGTTGCATGAAATCATATACAGTTTATCTCTTTCGGCTTTCTTTTCCAATGTTTTAATGTACATGGAGTTGTCGCTGATTGCACGCCGATTGGTGCCCCCCATTCCGTTTATCGGGGGTGTGTTGTATCAAATCGGGGTGATTTGTATTGGCTCTTATTGCGCCAACACCATTTATTTTCGGTTGTACGCTCCCCGGAAAATGCTGGCGGTGTTCAGCGATGATGATGAGGGTCGCGCCATTGTCCGAAAAATGGCCAAGATACCGGCACGGTTTGCCGTCGAACGGGGCGTGTCGGTCAATCGAAGCTCCACAGAGGAGATCAAACAGCTGATTGACCGGTACGAGGCCGTGCTTTTGTGTGAGTTTAATAAGGAACAGAAAAACGAGCTGTTGCACTACTGTTACAGCCATAGAAAGCGAATTTACATTTTGCCGTCCAGCACCGATGTCATCATTCGGAATGCCGACCAGATTCAAATTGTGGATACACCGCTTCTCATGTGTCATAATCGGGGCTTACGGCCCGAACAGGAGCTGGTAAAACGCTTCTTTGATTTGCTGATTTCGGCGGTTGGCATTGCGCTGACATCTCCGATCATGCTCATTACAGCAGTGGCTATTAAGCTGTGCGATCGCGGGCCGGTGCTGTTTAAGCAAAATCGTGTCACCAAGGACGGTAAGATTTTTAATGTGCTGAAATTCCGTTCCATGGTGGTGGATGCCGAAAAGAACGGCGCTCAAAAGGCTGTAAACGACGATGACCGCATCACCCCGGTGGGAAAAATCATTCGTCCGTGCCGGTTGGATGAATTGCCGCAGTTATTTAATGTTTTGCGCGGCGATATGTCGTTGGTCGGCCCCCGACCAGAGCGCGTGGAAAATGTGTACGATTATGTTCGCAAGTATCCCGACTTTGATTTGCGGCATCGGGTTAAGGGCGGCTTGACCGGCTACGCACAGGTATACGGCAAGTATAACACCAGCCCGGAGGACAAGCTGAAGCTGGATTTGATTTATATTGAGCAGTATTCTATTTTTATGGATATGAAACTGTTGCTTATGACTGTTAAAATCCTCTTTATGAAGGAAAGCACAGAGGGCTTTGACGAAAACGCCCCCAAAAGGCAATAACGGAAAGGACTGCGGTTAGGAAAATGAAAATGGATGCGACATTGGTTGTGATGGCGGCCGGCATGGGCAGCCGATTCGGCGGACTTAAGCAATTAGAGCCCATCGGCAAAAACGGCGAAGTGATTTTGGACTTTTCGGTTTATGATGCCGTCAAGGCCGGTTTTAATAAGCTGGTCTTTGTTATTAAGCATGAAATCGAAGACGACTTTAAGCGGTTGGTCGGCAATCGAATTGCCCAAAAGGTGAAGGTTGAGTATGCGTTCCAAGAGGTCGATAGTTTGCCAAAGGGGTATGAAGTGCCTGACGGTCGCACCAAGCCGTGGGGTACCGGCCATGCGGTTTTGTGCTGTGCCTCGGTGGTGCATGAGCCGTTTGCCGTGATCAATGCCGACGATTATTACGGACAGTCTGCCTTCCGACAGATTTACGAACGGTTGTGTCAAGACCGGGACAATTTCTGCATGGTCGGTTTCCGCTTGGCCAACACCATTACCGACAACGGAACGGTTTCCCGCGGCGTTTGCAAGGTGGAGAATGGCTTTTTACTGGATGTTAAGGAATACACGGCCATTCATGCCGACTGTACTGCCGATACACCCGACGGAACGGTCAGCCTTTCGCCCGACACGGTGGTATCTATGAATATGTGGGGCTTTACACCCGATATTTTCACCTATTTAGCTCGTGATTTTAAGCGCTTTTTGGATGAAAAAAGAACCGTGCCGAAGGCGGAGTTTTACCTGCCATCCGTGGTGGACGGTTTGATTAAGGACGGTACTAAAAAGGCGGGCGTGATGGTGGCCGAGGATAAGTGGTACGGCGTCACCTATAAAGAGGATAAGGAGCCGGTTGTCAAGGCGGTTTGTGCTATGATGGATGCCGGTTTGTATGACGGCATTTGACAGCTATAGGCACTGCCGATAAGCGGGCGGATGTACAATCGGATTTGTTTTGAGGCAACAGAAATACCGACTGAAGAAAGGGAATAAACCTTTTTCAGTCGGTATCGTTATATAGTAATACAAGAAGGGACTCTGTGTGAACAAAGTCAAAAAAGTGAAAGAATAGGCTTAAAAAGGAGAAATAAAATCCACCTACCGCCGCAGCGATTTCGCACGCCGCAGGCGTATTTTGCATGGCGCAGTCTATTTCATCCACCCGCAAGGGAGCATTGCACGGCAAGGCGTCCTTGCGGATGCTTTGCCAATTACCGGCCCCATTTACCTGAATCAAAAACAGCCATTTTTTCAAGGGCTGCCTTTTTAACGGCTTCGGTCATCTGCGGCATGACATCGGTATAACCACAGCCGGCCTTGTAACCGTCATAAGCGGCCTTGGCGGCGGCTTTATTCAAATCGGTAAAGATGTTGATTTTGGAAATGCCGCTTTTAATGCAGTTGCGGAAGTCATCATCGCTTAAACCACTGCCGCCGTGCAATACGAGTGGAACCGAAACCTTGGCGGCAATGTCACCCAAAATGTCCAGAGCCAGCTTGGGGGTGGATTTGTAGTCGCCGTGAGCGGTGCCGATAGCAACAGCCAGCGCATCCACGCCGGTGCGCTCCACAAAATCACGAGCCTGATCCGGGTCGGTATAAATACTGCCGTCTTGGTCATCGGCATTGGATCCGACATGACCGAGCTCACCCTCGACTGTTACGCCACGCGCATGAGCGTATTCCACAATATCGCGCACGGCGCGGACATTTTCTTCATAGTCCTTGGTAGAGCAATCGTACATAACAGAAGAAAAGCCCAAAGAAATAGCTTCCTTAACCTTCTCTTCGGTCAGACCGTGGTCATAATGCAAAACCACCGGGACGGTGGCAGACTTGGCCATAGGCAACAGCATACCGGCTAATTCCGCCAAAGAGGAACAACCTAACAGAATTTCGGCCGAGCCGATGATGATGGGCGAACGGCTTTCTTCGGCCGCTCGGATAACGCCCTGGGCCATTTCCAGGTTAACGGTGTTAAACAAGCCCACGCCGTAACCGTTTTTCTTTGCCTGTGGCAAAACGCCATTCAAATTTACTAACATAATAGGTACTCCTTTCCTTTGCCATTATATTATAGTGCAATTTGTCAAAAAATCAAGTAGGGGACTTAAAAGCGACGAAAAAGCCGTAAAAATGTTTTGCTAAACCATAAAAACAAGGATTGACAAATATCATAGATTGTGCTAAACTATCACTTGTAAAGTTGTCCGATTTGTGCAAAAAGGATATTTAGGATGGTGTTTTTATGAAAAAATGGTTAGCGATATTATTGGTTATGGTTATGCTGATCAGCTCGGCTGCTATTGGGGCCTCGGCATTTTCTCTAAAGACCGATGACGGGCAGATCTCCGCCGGGGATATCTTCGGTGAGGCCAATGTATATTTTGCAGATGCAACGGTTGCTAAGGATGCCACTGTAACAGTTGATTTGAAGGTTTTAGGCAATGTCGGTTTTACCGGCTTGAGCATAACGGTTACTCCGGACGAGGGTCTGACTTTGACCGGCGTGGCTAACGGTGAAGGTACCGTGGCCACCTTGGAAGGCAAGGTTGTGTCCATCACCGCCGAAACGCCTGTGACGGCCGATGTTGTTTTGGCAAAGTTGACTTTCAAGGCTACCGCGGCTGGCGCAAAAACGGTTGATTTGGAAGCGACCGGCACAAACGGTGCTGATCCGATTGATATTAACGGTTCTGTTTGCACCATCCTTGTGACCGAGGGTGAGCCCACCCCTGTTAAAGCGGGCGATGTCAACGGTGACGACAAAGTTGACACTTTGGACCTGGTTCTTTTCAAACAGCTGTTAGTTGGTTTGGTTGACGAGAACAGTCCGAGTGTGGTGAACCCCAATGTTGACGGAGATGCCGAGGGCAGGGTTGATACCCAGGACCTGGTTCATCTAAAGAAACTGTTGGCCGGCTTGATTTAATCATGTGATGTTTTTGACAGGACAGCTTTGGCTGTCCTGTTTTTTTATGATGATCGTTTGCCGGTTGTGTGGAACAATTACAAAACGGGTGATAAGCCGGCATGGCGCAAGAAACGAATCCAAAATGTAGGCTTCACAAAAAAATGGAAATTGATTTTTTGAACTCAATCCTATATAATAAGAAAAAAGACAGGGCGTGTAAATCTAAATCGGTCTGCCGAAAAGAGGCTGATTGGCTACAGCGCTTTTAGAAAGGAAACGATGAAGGCTGTGAAACGATGGATTGCTTTACTAATGGTGTTGTCGCTGTTGTGCGTGCCTTTTGTCGTGGAGGCACAGGAGCCGACGCTGCAAACAACGCTATCGGCCGATAAGCAAGAGTTGTCGGTTGGGTCAACCGTTCGGCTTTCGGTGACCCTATCGGGCGATCGCCCATATCAGGCTTTTGGATTTACCGTGATTTACGATGCAGACGTTTTGACCTTTGTTTCGGGTGCGGATTGTCAGGCACAGCCGGAGCGTGGGATGGTGTTGTATGCATCGGTCGGCAATGAGCTATCAAAAACGGCAGAGCTGACCTTTATGGCCCGTTCGGCCGGTGATACCGTGATCAAGGTGGAACAGGTTTGTTTGGCCGATCATGATATTTACGAAGCACCGTCTGCATCGGTGTCGATTTCGGTGCAACCGCTGGCAGGCGGAGATGTGAACGGTGATGAATTTTTTGATACAGCCGATTTGGTGTTGATGAAAAAGAATCTGGCCGGTTTGATTAACGCATTGCCTGTTGATCAAGCGGATTTGAACAAAGACGGCACGGTGGATACGGCTGATTTGGTGCTGATGAAAAAATGCCTGGCCGGGTTGCTGTGATAATGACAATTAAATATTGAAACGCTAAAAAGCGTTTTGAAAAGCCGTATTTATCGGCTTTTGCAAATGCAAATACGCAAGTTTTTGCATTGCCTCTATCTTCATGGCAATGGTATTGACAAATCGAAGATTTGGTGTCGAATAGTGCATTTAACTACTGTTTTGACTATCTATAACCATTATGATGGATGGCAAGAGGAATATAAGGAACAAAACGGTTTTCTCATGGTGAGAGAAAACAATGACAAATGTTTTTAGGAGGAATCCGAGTGAAAAAGATTCTGTCCGGGGTATTGGTTCTTGTTTTGATGATGGGTCTGTTTTGCCCGGCTGTCGCGGCGGAGCATCCCACGGTGTGGTTGACTTTGCCCGAAGAAGAATGGGAGGTCGGGCAAACCGTTGCACTGACTGTGACGGTTCCGGCGGGAACCGACCATGTGGTAGCTTACCTGTCCGATAACGGTAAGGCCAGGGTGGATTGTGAACAAAAGGTGTATGATACGGCCCTCTCTAAGTATCGTTTGACCTTTGGAGTCGATGAAAATGGCGTGGCCGAGTTAACTCTCACGGCCAAGTATGTCGGCGTTTTGAAGCTCACTCTTTTAGAGGTGAAGCTTTATACAAATGAAACCGACTATACACGGGTTGATGAGGTGACACTGCAAAAAGAGATTGTACCTTCGATTAAGCGGTTGTATACCAAAGAGGATTTGCTGTGTGTGTACGAGAATTTGTCGGGCCGTTATCGGTTAATGGAGGATATTGCTTTCCAGCCGGAAGACTTTTTGGAGGGCGGTCTGTTTAACCCGGATGGTAAGGGCTTTAGACCGTTCGGTTATTGTAACAGCCAGCCGTTCAGCGGTGTGTTTGACGGTAACGGCCATGTGATTTCCGGCTTGTCCTTTGAAAAGGCCTATTATCCGTACATGGGTCTGTTCGGCGTGAACACCGGCACCATTTGCCGTTTGGCGGTTACGCAGGTGAACGTAGAGGCTACCTTGGGTATCTATGTGCCGCCAGCCTCGGGCAATGTTGATACAAGCGGTTCAATTGATTACGAATCCAAGGATGTTTGGACGCCGCCTGTGGGACGGGATGACAGTGATTTATCCTCTTATGACTGTCTCGGTCAATCCAATGCACTGGTCGGCGGTTTGTGCGGTTATAACCGAGGTATCATTGAGGAATGCTTTGTGGACGGAACGGTGACCGGCGGGAGAATGACGGGTGGTCTTTGCGGTTGCAATATGGGCGTGATCCGTTATAGCTATGCCGGCGCTACAGTGTCGGGTGAGGTTGCCGGCGGACTGACCGGTGCTGTTTTAGAACGCGCAACCGTGGCGGATTGCCAGGGACAGGGAACGGTGAAGGGCGACCGATATGCCGGCGGTCTAATCGGTGTTAATAGGGGTGGCATACTGGAAAATGCCTACTTTGCCGGCACACTTGTCGGCACGGCCGAAGAAAGCGGTGCTGTCAGTGCGCACAACGAGCACGCCGTGCAAAACAATACCTATTATTTGAAAGACGGCCGGGTAGATGATGACATTGCCACCGGGCTGAGTGAATCGCAATTAGCTGACTTAAAGTTTGAGAGTGACGGATGGGTGCAGGCATCTTATGGGCCGGTGCTTGCCGTCTGGCAAGACAAAATCGGTGAGATAGAACACCCGAAAATGCCCGGTGATGCCAACGGTGACGGACAGGTTGATACGGCCGACTTGGTATTGCTTAAACAGTTTTTAGCCGGATTGGTGGATAAAGAACGGTTATCAAACGGTGATCTTGACGGGAACGGTTCGGTCGATACGGCCGACTTGGTCAGGTTAAAACAGGCTTTGGCCGGACTGTTGTCATTATGACGGAAAAAACACTGATTTGGCAGAAAAAACTATTGACAAAAAGCATTTATCGAGTATAATAAACTTAAGTAATTGTCCCAGTGGGATCATTATGAAAAAAAGAAAAGGAAAAGGTGAACGTTATGAAGAAGAAATTACTGGCACTCGTTCTTTCTGTCATCATGATTGCCGCACTTTTTGTTCCGGTGCTGACTGCCAGCGCTGCCGAAGGTAAAGTTGTGGTCGAGATCGGTGAAGTTACGAGAGAAGTAAAAGGCACGGCTAAAGTGCTGAAGGTTCCGGTTAACATTGTTGAAAACACACATGGTATTTCCGGACTTTTGATCGAAGTGGTCAATACCGACGGTATGCAGACCATCGCGTCCGAATACGGCGATGTTTCCTCTACGGTTACCGATCAGTTTGGCATCGAAACGAAGATTGCTTTGAACTACACAATCGGTACTACCACTACTATGGTAGGTGATAATAAGACTAAGTATAACGGTGCTTACGGTCGTATTTTGGCTGATACCACCGTGGCGGGTAAGGATATGACCGGTACCGGTTATCTTGCTACTTTGTTCTTCTTGCTGCCCGAAACTGATACAGAGAATACTGTTTACAGCTTCAAGCTGGGTGATATTGCGGAAGCCACCAATAATGATGGCGTAAAGATCGCCGTCACCATGAAGTGCAAACATACCGCTACCGAGGAACAGGTTGTAAAGGCTGCTACCTGCACCGAGGCCGGTTCTGTTAACGTTGTCTGCAAAGATTGCGGCGAAGTGACCGATACTAAGACGGTTGGTGCTTTAGGTCATGATTATCAGGCTGCTCCCGGCACCACTGCTACCTGTACTGAGCCCGGCAAGTTGGTTGAAAAGTGCTCTCGTTGCGACGATGAGAAGACCAAAGAAGTGGCTGCTTTGGGTCACGATCTGAAGGAGACCTCTCGCAAAGAGGCTACCTGCACCGAAGACGGTGAAATTGTAGAGACCTGCCAGCGCGATGGTTGCGATTATGTCAAGAAGACCCCAATCGCTAAATTAGGTCACGACTTCTCCGGCAAGGTCACCATCACTAAGGAAGCTACCGCTACCGAGAAGGGTGAAATGACCACGGCTTGTGTTCACGAGGGCTGCACCGAAGTTGAGAAGGCCGAAATCCCCGTCAAGAAGGTATCTGTCACCAGTGACAACGTTACCGTAAAGGCTAAGGATGATAAGGTTCTTCCGGCTGATTTGGCCAAGACTGATTCTGATACAGCTGTTAAGGTTGCTGATGGTTTGGCTGTTGCTACTGTCTTTACCTTCGAGTCCAAGACCACGAACGATGATTTGAGCACTGTTGAAGCTGAATTCACCTTGGATGTTTCCAAGCTGGCTGCTAAGTTTAACAACATGAAGATCGTTTCCGTTAAGGCTGACGGTACCACTGAGGAAGTAACAGCTACTATTGCTGACGGTAAGGCCACCTTCTCCGGTAAGGTCGGCGGCGTTTACGCTGTTGTCGGCACTGCTGTTAAACCGGTTTCTCCGCAGACCGCTGACGCTACCAACTCTGTTGTGTATGTTGTTTTGGCTCTGTTGGCTGTCTCCGGCTTGGCCGTTATCGGTAAGAAAAGACTGGCTCTGTAAGAGTTAATCTGAAAAGATTCAAAAATGCCCCGGTGGCTTGCCACCGGGGTTTTTTAGAAGAAATGGAGTGTCTTATGAAAAGACTGGTCGTATTATTGGTCTGCGTGTGCCTTGTTTTTTCTTCTCTTTCTGTTCCGGCATTGGCCACATCGACAGACGGTACTATTGTCGGTGGTTCCGTTTACGGTTGTCCCGGCGAGGTTGTCAATTTGCCGATTTCTTTCCGTGGCAATCCGGGCTTTTGGATTATGTATTTGACGGTTCATTATGATAGTACAGTTTTTGAGTACATCGGGACTGATAATGGCGATTATCGGGGATTGTACAACGAAACGGTTGTGCGTGGCGAATTTTTGAAATTATGCTTGAGCGGTACATCTTACGCTGATCTGACCGGCGACGGTATTATTCAATATTTGAAGGTGAAAATTCGTGATAATGCTAAACCGGGTCGTTACGGATTTGCCTTGAGTATTGATCCGGGCATGGCCAGTAGCTATGACGAAAAATATGTTGTGCCGGATTTCTTAGGCGGTTCTATTAGCGTGTTGTGCAAAGAACATTCGCTTGATGCCAACGGCGTTTGCTCTGCTTGCGGTGCTTCGGTTGTTGATTCGGCCGTAACGCCTGACAGCACCATAAAGCCGATCGTTCCGTCCGGTGCGCGAAACACCGAGTTTAACGACGAGGCAGCCGTTGCCAGTGTTAAAACCAAAGACGATGAGGAGCGCGCCGCAACCGAAGAGCGGTTAGCTATTGAAAAGGCTGAAAACACAGCCAAATTGAAAGCACAACTACGACGGCAAAAGCTCAACAAAATGATGCCCTTTTTCATTGCCGGCGGCGTTTTGCTGATGGCTGCCGTGGCGGTTGTCGTGACTCTTCTTTTGAAAGGCCGCAAGAAAAAGTCGCAAGGCGAATCGGTTGAAGCGATCGGTTTGGCAACGCAAAACGGTGTGACGCCTGACGAGGCAGTGCCATCTGAATCTGTGACACCGAAAGAGACAAAGCCTGTTTCATCAGAGGAAACGGCAGATGAAACCTCGGCTGAATAACGATAGATGGCTTATTTAAAACGGATTTCCTTTTTTGGGAGTCCGTTTTTTTATGCTCTGCTATGTTCTTGTTTCGATCAACGGCTTTGGTAGGGGTATGATGCTTTCGTTTTTCGGGAATTCGCCTGGGTTTGTAAAGCGGAACACAGAATAATCATTGCAAATTAGGGAAAAATGTGGTACAATACTATCGCTAAAAACAGATGGCTTATGGTTCGACTGAATCTTGTAATGAACGGGGGAAGGGTATGCGTCAGGCTGTGCCGGTATCGGTTGGGATTGTTACGTATAACGACCGGGAAAAAGCCGTCCGGGCGGTGCGCAGTCTAATAGAGCATTGCACCTTTGATACTGTGACGGTAACGGTATATGATAACGATTCGTCCGATCATACAGCCGAAGCCTTGGCCGATTTGGGTGTGACGGTGGTACCGACCGGTGGCAATCTTGGCTTCGGAAGGGCACATAATTTGGCTCTTGGGCGTCCGATGGGACGCTATCATGCGGTTGTCAACCCCGATGTTCAGGTTGACAGCGATGTGCTGGCACGGCTGATTGATGTCATGGAAGAACATCCGGAGATTGCCATGATCACGCCTCGAATTTTGAACGCCGACGGAACGGTTCAGCATTTGCCGAAACGGCAACCGACTTGGCGCTATTTACTGTTGGGGCGTTTGTCTTCCTTTGGCGGCCCCTTTGCCAAGGTGCGCCGTGAGTACACACGACAGGACGAGTGTTTGACCGGGTTATGTCCGATTGAGTTTTGCACCGGCTGCTTTTTTGTGATTCGCTCCGAATTGTTTCATCGGTTGAGTGGATTCGACGAACGTTATTTTATGTACATGGAGGATGCGGATTTGTCGCGTCGGGTACTTGAGTTCGGGTCAATTATGTATGATGGAGATGTAACCGTGACACATCTTTGGGAGCGAGAAAGCTCAAAAAAGTTGCGCTACTTATGGATTCATCTGCGATCCTGTTTTCAATATTTTAAGATTTGGGGGAAGCATTAAAATGAAGGTTCTGATTACCGGTTCCCATGGGCAGTTAGGCAATGAATTGGTTTGCATGTTGCATTCGGGCAAGGGCGAAATAGGCCCCATTCCTGCTTGTTATCAGTCAGCCACTGTGGTTGCCGTGGATGTTGAGGATTTGGATATCACAGATTGTCAAGCTGTCATGGGTTTTATCGGAGAATTAAAACCTGATGTGGTCATTAACTGCGCCGCAATGACCAATGTGGACGGTTGCGAAGTCAACTACGAGATGGCCTACCGTGTCAATGCGGCCGGTGTGCGCAATTTGGCTGTAGCAGCCGAGCGTGTGGGCGCTAAATTTGTACAAATTTCCACCGATTATGTGTTTGCCGGTGACAGTTTAACGCCCTATGTGGAGTGGGATAAGATGGATCCGCAAAGCATTTACGGTAAGAGTAAGGCGCTGGGAGAAAGGTATGCCTTGTGCAATTGCACAAAGACCTTTTTGATCCGAACCTCTTGGCTGTATGGCTATGTGGGCAAAAACTTCGTCAAAACCGTGCGTCGGATCATGCGGGAAAAGGGAACTATGACGGTGGTTAACGACCAACGTGGCAATCCGACTCATGCCGGCGATTTGGCCTATCACATTCTTAAGTTGGCGGCCACCGAGGAATACGGTATTTATCATTGTACCGGAAATGGGGAATGCAGTTGGTATGAGTTTGCCTGCGAGATTGTTAAGTTATCCGGTTTGTCCGGAACGGTAAAGCCTTGCACCAGCGAGGAATATAACAGTCCCACTCATCGCCCGGCCTACTCGTCTTTACGGCATTTGGCTTTGGCATGTTCTGTGGGAGACGAGATGCGTCCTTGGAAAGAGGCTTTGAAAGAATACATTTCCAAGGTTAGTGATTGAGTCTTAGACTGAAACAATACGAAAGGATGGAAACAGTATGAAAACATATTTGGTCACGGGAGGCGCCGGGTTTATCGGCTCAAATTTTGTGCTGTATATGCTGAATAAGTATGATGATGTTAACATCGTTGTGGTGGATGCACTGACCTATGCAGGCAATTTGGAAAATTTGGCGAGCGTTGAGAAAAATCCCCGTTTCAAATTCTATCAGGCTGATATTTGCGACCGTGAGGCTATCACCGCCATTTTCAAGGAGAACGAGATTGATTATGTGGTTAACTTTGCGGCTGAAAGCCATGTAGACCGGTCTATCAGCAATCCGGAAATTTTTGTAAAAACCAATGTAGAAGGCACGGTCAATATGTTGCAGTGTGCCAAAAATGCTTGGCAAATCGGCGATGATACCTACCGTGAGGGCGTAAAGTATTTGCAGGTGTCGACAGATGAGGTTTACGGAACCTTGGGCGCCGAGGGCTACTTTACCGAAACAACGCCGCTGGACCCTCACTCGCCCTATTCATCCAGTAAAGCATCGGCTGATTTGTTTGTTAAGGCCTTTGGTGACACCTATCATTTTCCGGTAAACATTACCCGTTGTTCGAACAATTACGGACCGTATCAGTTTCCGGAAAAGCTGATTCCGTTGATTATGAACAATACCTTATCGCATAAGGATTTACCGGTTTACGGTGACGGCTTGCAGATTCGTGACTGGCTGTATGTAGAGGATCACTGCAAGGCTATTGACATGGTCATTCGCGACGGCGTTCTCGGCCAGGTGTACAATGTCGGCGGTCACAACGAAAAGACCAATATCTTTATCGTAAAATCTATTATTGCATATATTAAAGAACATGTGGATGCCACTGTCGGAGAGCATATGATTAAGCATGTTACCGACCGAAAGGGTCATGACCGTCGTTATGGTATTGATCCGCAAAAGATTAAGGATGCTTTGGGTTGGTATCCCGAAACCTGCTTTGAAGAAGGCATCAAAAAGACCTTGGCTTGGTATTTGGAGCATAAGGACTGGATGGAGCATGTCACAAGCGGTGCATATCAGAAGTATTATGATACAATGTACAGCGGAAAGAAGGAACTGTAATGGAGCGGAAATTCGGCAACTTTACCTTTATTGAGACCGATATTGAGGGCGTTTATATCGTGGAACCAACTGTATACGGTGACAGTCGGGGCTTCTTTGTGGAAACGTATCAGGAGGAGCAATTCCGCAAGGGTGGCATTGATGTGACCTTTGTACAGGACAATCAATCCATGTCGGTCAAGGGCGTGTTGCGTGGGTTGCATTTTCAGAAGCAGTATCCGCAGTCTAAGCTGGTGCGCTGTGTCCGTGGCGAGGTCTACGATGTGGCGGTTGATTTGCGCCCCGGCAGCAAGACCTACGGCAAACATGTGGGCGTTGTCCTTTCGGCGGCTAACAAGCGTCAGTTGTTCATCCCCAAGAATTTTGCTCATGGCTTTTTGGTGTTGTCCGATGAGGCTGAATTCGTCTATAAGGTAGATGACTTCTATCATCCCAACGATGAGGGCGGTGTGGCCTGGAATGACCCCGATTTGGGCATCGGATGGCCGATTACTCCCGATATGACCATTTGTTTGTCCGACAAGGACAAGAAGAATCCTTGCTTAAAGGATTTACAAAAGAACCGGTAAGACAGAAGGCGGTACCGTGTCGGCAACCGCCTTTTTGTTGTTAAGTGGATTTAGTCTGTGAAGGGAGCGTGAGACAGGTGTATCAATGGATTTTGTTTGACTTGGATGGTACCCTGACAGATCCGGGGGAAGGTATCACCAACTCTGTGGCGTACGCCTTGCGACAGTTTGGTATTACACCGCCGCCCAGGGAACAACTGTATCCCTTTATCGGGCCGCCGCTCACCGATTCTTTTAACCGGTATTACGGATTTACACCGGAACAGGCTGTCAAGGCGGTGGAACAGTACCGGGTGTATTTTGCCGAAAAAGGCATTTATGAAAACCGGGTGTATGACGGCATCAAGCAGTTGTTGGAATCTTTGCGACAGTCCGGCAGACGGTTGGCCGTAGCTTCGTCAAAGCCGGAACCCTTTGTGCATACCATCATGGAACACTTTTCCCTTGGTGACTATTTTGATTTTGTGGGCGGTGCGCTGATGGATGAAACCCGTATCAAAAAGGGTGATGTGATTGCCCATGTGATAAAAAACACAGGCATTTCCGACCGCTCCCAAGTGTTGATGGTGGGAGATCGGGCGTATGATGTTTGGGGAGCGACCGAGCAGGGGCTCGACAGTGCGGGCGTCCTGTACGGCTATGGAAGTCGAGCCGAACTGGCAGAAGCCGGAGCTACATATTTAGTGGAGTATGTATCAGACTTGGCGGCTATTTGCCTGCAATAAAAATTATTTATTGACAACGACTATGGTATTTGATACCATAAGAATATAGGTGCTGTCTTTGACAGAAAGGGGTACATAATGAAAAAAGTTTTATCTTGTTTGATGGTGATTTGCTTGCTGCTGGCGTCCATTACGATGCCGGTTTCGGCCGAATCACAGGGTGTCAGCCCAGAGGTGTTGGAGTACATCCATTCGCAGATTTTGGAGTTCAGCACAAGAATTGAACTGACGGATTATGATGTTTCTCCCGCTGATACAGCAGACTTACAAAACCAACTGTTGTATGCATATAGTGATATTTGGTATTTGGAGAAAATGTCTTCTGCTTCCATCGGCGGCAAGGTGCAATATTTGCAAATCAATTATGCGTCCTACACCAAAGAGGACGTTGAGTGGGTTGAGAAAACGGTACAAGAGGGCATTTTGGCCGGCATTGATGAGTCCTGGACGCCGCTTGAAAAGGTTTTATATGTTCATGACGGGATGTGCGAAACCTTCCAGTATGATATCCGTTTGTTCTTCCCGGAAACGGCCGATCAAGTAAACCGTTCTATCTATCAGTTATTAAAGGAGGGAACGGGCGTTTGCCAGGCTTATGCCGGTACTTTCAAGTACATTATGGACAAATTGGGTATTCCTTGTCGGTATGTCAGCAGTGATGATGCCGCACACCAATGGAATATGGTGCAACTTGACGGCGAGTGGTACCATATTGATGTAACCCAGGATGACCCTGTTTTGGCCGACGCTGTCGTCGATCCCACAACCGGCGAGCAACAGTCGATTGTTTCGCTGTTGGACCGTCGGGGCTATGTTGCCCATGATTATTTTTTGAAAAGCGACGCTGAAATTGAGGACGGTGCCGAGGGAGGCAGTCATTATAATTGGTACGTGGATTATTATGAATCACAGCCTGCCCGCAGCGACCGTTTCGAAGGCAGTGTCTTTACCCAAAGCGTTACCGGATTTGTCAATGTAAACGGTGCTTGGTATTTCTATGAACCTGACTACGAAAACGAAAAGGCTATTATCAGCAAAACAACCGATTTTGTGAATGCTACACCGTTATGGCAGGAAGAATTACGCTGGGGTTGTTCACAGGAGGGTCTGTATTATCCCATGCTCTTGTCGGGACTCGGTAAAGCCGGTGACTGCTTGGTTTACAACACCGATTCGGCTGTTAAGGTTTGGGATACCAAAACCGGGACGGTTGTCAAAACCATTTCATTGCAAGAACTGGCGGCCAAAGGTACGGTTGTAGACTTTAACAATCCCGAAGGCGGGGCCACAGTGCCGGGTAATGTGCATATTTACGGAAGCTGTGCCGATGGCGGTATGGTATGGGTACAGGCTTCCGAGGAAGTTATGGCGGATAATTATTATGTGATTGTTTGCGAATTATGTGCCGACGGACATATCGAAAGTGATTTTATCACGGTTAAACCGGCTTCAAAAGAGCAAGAGGGTCTGCAAGAAACCCACTGTCTGTTGTGCGGTGAAACGGTTCGGCAAAAAATCATTCCGATTTTGGGAAGCGTTAAACGGGGCGATTGCAACGGTGACGGTTCGTTGGATACCGCCGACTTGGTGTTACTGAAAAAGCGATTGGCAGGATTGATATCGGTTGACACTGATGCGGGCTATGACTGCAATTTGGATGGTTCGGTTGATACCATTGATTTAACGATTCTTAAACGGTCTTTGGCCGGATTGGATGCTTTGGATTGATAAGAATCCTCTGAAAACGGTGCAATTGCACTGTACCTACAGAAATTAAGGAGCTGTAAACAATCTGTTTACAGCTCCTTTTGTGTGTCACTGACAGACTTTCGGTCAACCGGCGGACAAAAGAAAAAGAGCGTGCCAAAAGGCCGCTCTCAATTCTCATCTACAAAGAAAACTCTTTATCAGATCGCACGGGTAACCTTACCGGAACGCAAGCAACGAGTGCAAGCATAAATGCGACGGGGAGAACCGTCAACAATGGCTTTTACTCTCTTGACATTGGGCTTCCAGGTACGGTTGGAACGACGATGTGAGTGGGAAACTTTGATTCCGAAAGTAATCTCTTTGTTGCAGATATCACATTTAGCCATGTTCTAACCTCCTTTGAACAATACATTCGCAACAGTTATTGTAACAGATTGCATGGCAAAAAGCAAGTCTTTTTTTTGTTGGACGAAAAAGTTCCTTTTTTCGGTTGAACGGTTGAAAAAAGGGATGAAACATGGTATATTGATTAAAACGGTTGAAATGGGGAAGACACATGATAAAAGCAGTGTTGTTTGATTTGGACGGGACCTTGGTCAACACCTTAAAGGATTTGGCAGTGGCTACCAACCATGCATTAACACAGTTCGGCTATCCCACTCGACCGGTGGAAAACTTCCGGCAGTATGCCGGGAATGGAAACGCTGTGATGATGGAACGCGCCTTACCTAAAGAGGGGAGAAAGCCGGAAATCATCGAGCAGGTCAAGCAGGCCTTTTTTGATTATTACGGGCAACATCCGTCCGATTATTCCACGGCATATGAAGGAATTGTACCGTTGCTTCGCCGATTAAAGAAACAGGGGATTCATACCGCCGTGGTGACCAACAAGGCTTCCGCCATGACCAATAGAGTGGTCCCGGCGGTTTTCGGGGACACCTCGCTATTCGATGCGGTGGTGGGTCAAACGCCCGATATACCGCTGAAACCCCAACCGCATATGGCGTATGTAGCCATGAACGAAATCGGCGTCAATGCCGATGAATGTCTGTTCGTGGGGGACAGCGCCACCGATATGATGACGGCTCACAGTGCCGGCAATGTACCCGTGGGTGTTTTGTGGGGCTTCCGTGATGAAACGGAGCTAAAGAACGCCGGTGCACGGTTTTTGGTGTCGCAACCGCAGGAAATTGCCGATTTGATTCACACCATCAACGAGGGGCTTTGAAGTTGGGTAAAATGCTTACCCAAACCGCCACCGAGAATTCTGAAAAACCGCCTTACCGTAAACAAGGGGTTAACAAACCTGTGGCAGGGCGTAAAGAAGGAGAATAAGCATGAAAAGAACCGATTACATCAGTTGGGACGAATACTTTATGGGGATTGCCCTCTTGTCGGCTCGGCGGAGCAAGGACCCTTCTACGCAGGTAGGGGCGTGTCTGGTGAATGATGAAAACCGCATTTTGTCGGTCGGCTATAACGGAATGCCCCGTTGCTGTGATGATGATGAGTTTCCGTGGGAGCGAGAGGGTCAAGCCAATGATACCAAGTACCCCTATGTTTGCCATGCCGAGCTGAATGCCATTTTGAATTCGGCCGGCGGGGTCGGTGCACTCAAGGGCTGCAAGGTTTATACCACACTGTTTCCCTGCAACGAATGCGCTAAGGCACTCATTCAAATCGGGGTAAGCGAAATTATTTATTATTCCGATAAATATAACGGCACCGACGGCAATTTGGCCGCCAAACGGATGCTTCGGTCGGCCGGTGTTGTGATGACACCGTATGATGCTACGGGCAAAACTGAGAGCTTTTCTCTATAAGGATATAAATTATCACCGATGATCCGGTCGGATCATCGGTGATCTCTTTTTGTGTAACGAAAACCACCTGTTAATGAACTTGTCAAGTAAAAGTAGACAGTAAAAACCACCAGTTACTCAAACCCTTGTTCAATATTATATTGAACAGGGGTTTTGTCATTGAGTTTGTAAGATAATCTTTCGTTATTAAAGTCATGAACATACCTTTCAATAAACGAGGGTATACCCTCGACGGATTTTGAATCAAAGTCTATTCTCATTTCTTCTTTTATCCAACCATTTAATGATTCGATCATGGGATTGTCTGTTGGAGTTCCGGCTCTTGACATTGAGCGTGTAATATTAGTATAATCTTTATGGGTTTGATAAAAGCCTGCTGATGATTAGACACTACCTTGGTCGGTGTGAAGTGTGACCGGGTAGGTCTGCTCTTTCTTTTTATCTATGAAACATTCTAAACAATGATCATATATTTACTTTTTAATGACAGATCATACTTCTGTCAGCATGATATTCTTTTTCAAGTATTCGTACAGACATATGTTCGTTCAAACGTTTGCCGATGATTTCTCATGTTTGTTCTTTAGTCCATAATCGTCTTTTTTGTCCTTTTTTCATTTTCATGCCTCCCTATTATATTTTAGCATAAGAAAAAGGTAGATACATGGTGGTTTTCCATGTGTCTACCTTTATTTTACTATTGCATTTGACGGGTGGTTATGATTTGCATAAATCAAAAATAGAACATGAGAAAAAGAGAGGAAATTAAAGAAAACAAAAGAAAATCAAAGAACTGTAAAAATAAATAAAATTCTGAAGAAAATATGGTTGACAAGGCTTACCGGATGTGGTAAGATACCCAAGGTACAAGAAATATTGGAGGTTATGTTATGTCTACATTTTTAGCAAAACCTGCTGACATTCAGCGTAAATGGTATATTGTAGACGCAGCGGATAAGCCCATGGGTCGTACCGCTGTTAAGGTTGCCGATTTGCTTCGCGGCAAGGGCAAGCCCGAGTTTACACCGAATGTTGACTGCGGCGATTTCGTTGTGGTTATCAATGCTGAAAAGGCAGTGCTGACCGGCAAGAAGCTGGAAAAGAAGTATTATCGTCATCACACCGGCTATATCGGCCACCTCAAAGAGGTCCGTTATGCTACTTTGATGGCTACCCGTCCCGAATTGGCGATGGAATTGGCTATCAAGGGCATGGTGCCGGATAACACCATCGGTCGCAAGGCTCTGACCCGCTTGCACGTTTATAGGGGTGCACAGTATGATCAGACCGCTCAGAAGCCTGAAGTGGTAGAATAAAGAAGGGAGCAGAAATCATGTTTGAAGGAAAACCTTATTTTTACGGTACCGGTCGAAGAAAGAGTTCTGTTGCCCGTGTACGCATTTATAACGGAACCGGCAAGGTGACCGTTAACGATCGTGACATCGACGAGTATTTCGGTTTGGAAACCTTAAAGCTCATCGTTCGTCAGCCGTTGGTTTTGGCCGGCGTTGCCGATAAGTTCGACATCGTTTGCCGTGTTGCCGGCGGCGGTGTTACCGGCCAGGCCGGTGCTATCCGTCACGGTATTGCCCGTGGTCTGTTGCAGTATGATGAGGAACTGCGTTCTGCTTTGAAGAAGGCCGGTTTCCTCACAAGAGATCCTCGTATGAAGGAAAGAAAGAAGTACGGACTCAAAGGTGCCCGTCGCGCACCCCAGTTCTCAAAGAGATAATTTCTTATTTCAAAGAGTATTCCAAAACCCCGAAACCATCACGGTTTTCGGGGTTTTCTGTGTGCTTTGTTTTTCAAAACGGCTATTATAAGTATGGGTCATTTATATGTTCAATCAAACAAGCGCAATCATTGATAAAAAGGAAATAGTGAGCCGATACATAACCGCCCAAACAGCAACATTTCGGCGTTTTGGGCATCGTGCTATGCCGGCAAAGAAACCCCGGCCGCAGATCATGATCTGCGGCCGGGTCGTGTGTTATAACAGGGGGAATCAGGCGTTAATTTCTTCCTTTTCTTCGGTCTTTTGGCCTTTTTTGCCGGAGAGCATCACATTGGCTAAGATGCCCAGAATCAGCGCACAGGCGATGGAGGTCAGGGTGACCTTACCGAAGGTGAGGGACAATCCGCCGATACCGGCGATCAAAATGGTGGAAACCACGAACAGGTTGCGGTTCTCATCCAAGTCAACCTTCTGAATCATCTTCAAACCGCTAACGGCGATGAAGCCGTACAGAGCCATGCAAACACCGCCCATGACACAGTTCGGAATAGAGGACAGGAAGGTTACGAAGGGAGTTAGGAAGGAAATGATCATGGCACCGATGGCGGCGGTCACGATGGTTACGACAGAGGCATTACGGGTGATGGCCACGCAACCGACCGATTCACCGTAGGTGGTGTTCGGACAACCACCGAAGAAGGCGCCGAACATGGAGCCGACGCCGTCACCCAACAGGGTACGATGCAGACCCGGTTCTTCCAACAAATCGGTTTCAATGACCGAGGAGATGTTCTTGTGGTCGGCAATGTGCTCAGCAAAGACCACGAAGGCAACCGGCACATAAGCAACCGCCAAGGAGAGGACATAGCTGACATCGAGGTCCTTCACACCCTTGAGAGCCTGAATAAAGGTGAAGTCCGGCACATCAAAGAAGGTTTTCAGCGTTACACCGTCGGCAACCAAGGCCTTGAACGGAGTTAAGTTGATGATCATTAATTCTTGAATGCCACGAGCCTGTCCGATTAAGGTCATCACCAGGGCAACAACATAACCGGCGAGGATACCTAACACAAAGGGAATCAACTTGGTAAACTTCTTGCCGTAGGTAGAGGTCAGCATAACCACAGCCAGTGTGACAAGACCGCACACCAGGGCGGCGCACTGGCTGCCACCGGCCGGAGCGGTCTGCAGATCGCCCACAGCGTTGCCGGCAAGGCCGAGTCCGATGATGGCAACAGTCGGGCCGATAACAGCAACGGGCATGAGTTTATTGACCCAACCGGTTCCGCACAGCTTAACAACCAGCGCAATCACCACATAAACAAGACCGGCAAAGACAGCACCGAGAATCAGACCCAAGTAACCGGCCTGCATGGACAGCGCACCCGAGAAGGCGGCGGCCATGGAGCCTAAAAAGGCGAAGGACGAACCAAGAAATACCGGGCTTTTGGCTTTGGTGAACAGCACATAAATCAGTGTGCCGACACCGGCACCGAACAAAGCGGCGGCGGTGCTCATGGGATGGGTAAAGCCCCAGGTAATCACGCCGTCAGCGATGCTTTTCTCAACATTGCTGTTGGTGATCAGCGGTACGGCGATGGTGGCGGCCATGATGGCCAACAGTTGCTGAAACGCAAAGACGATCAGCTGTCCGAACTTCGGACGATCTTTGACATTGTAGACGAGTTTCATGTTTTTACCTCCATATTTCGCCCTTTCCAGAACGAATTAATATAGTATGTTAAACAGGTGATCCTGTGTTAACCGCGTTCATACAGCTCCACAGCGGTACAGTTGTCATAGGGCGGGATTTTAACCGAAATCATCTCACTGCACGAGGTGGGGACATTTTTGCCGACGAAATCACCCCGAATAGGCAATTCCCGATGGCCGCGGTCGACCAAAACGGCTAATTGGACACCATCGGGTCTGCCAAGTGCCGTCAAGGCGTCCAATGCCGCCCGAACCGTGCGTCCGGTATACAGAACATCGTCAATCAGCACAACGGTTTTCCCCTCAATGGAGAACGGAATATCGGAATGATTGACGACCGGATCCCGAAAAGATTGGCGCAAATCATCCCGGTAAAAGGTGATATCTATGACGCCCACCGGCGGGGTTATGCCCTCAATGGCGGTGATGTTATCGGCGATCAGCTGTGCCAAGGGGATGCCGCGACGCTTAATGCCGATTAAGCAGATATTTTCACAGCCGTTGTTGCGCTCTAAAATTTCGTGTGAAATTCGCTTCAGCGCCCGACCGACAGCCGCCTCATCCATTAAGGTGGCTTTGTAGTGCTCCATGGCAAGTCCTCCTACATATAAATATATGGGGCATTCACGCCCACGGCATAAAAAAACCGCCGAACGGTTAAGTCGGCGGAGAAGGGATCATGATAAATCGCAGACGCATACAGCGCCCGTGCGTGATAACAACCTTCTCGGTATCTCGTACCGACTTAAAAGTCATCAAATGGGGTAACCTATATAAAGCGGTTGCTTTTTTGTTACCGAAAGTATTATACCACAGCAAGGCTGACTTGTAAAGTAGGAAAAATAAAATAAGATAAACTTTTTTGGCGATAAGGGCGAAAAAGGCTGATTTGAGCTGAAATACCCCTGAAATAGCCTCAAAAACGGGGGAGTTGCAAATTGTGACTTTGCACAAACGAATTGTTAATAATTGGCAAAATTTGGAACAAATCCAAAGGTTACAGCTTTGTAACACTTTGAAATTATTTTGTAATTTAGGCATATTGTACAAAAATATAAAGATAAAATGGGTTGACATTTGATTTTTCGACGGTATAATAGAGCTCGTTCGCCAGAAAAGCGAGCCATGGCAACTGTCTGTTGCGATGATAAAAGGAGTTTTTGGATGATAGGTAAAACCAGACATTTGATGAGTAGCCTTCACGCATTCATTTATTTCCATAGCCGAACCATCGGGTTAATCGGCATGGCGGTTTTGATTGCGCTTGTCGGAACTTTTTTCTGTCTTTCCATGAACATTGTTTTCATCAATGACGGAACCGGTATTCATAAGGTTTACACACTTAAGTCGGATATTCGCAGTATTTTGGGCTACGCCGGCTATAATGACACATATCAAGTGGTTGACACACAAAAGGATGGCAATCGTCTGTCCATTCAGGTGACACCAACCTTCAACGTTTATGTGACGTGTGACGGGGAAACCCGATCGGTGGTCATGCAGGAATGCACGGTTGCACAGGCTGTTGAGGCAGCCGGTTTTGTATTCGGCGAAAAGGATATGTGCAATTATGACCGTGAGGATTTGCTGACCAAAGAAAGCTACATTGACTTGGTTCCGTATGTGGAGCCCCAACCGGAGCCCGAACCCCAACCGGTTCGGGTGAATCCGGCTCCTGCCTTGGCAACCGCTACCGATGTTTCGGTAACATCTACCGGTGCAACCATTTCCACCCTGACGCCGGATATTGATATTCCGTTGGATGAGGATGGTTTGCCGATTCGCTATACCTCGGTAACACGGGTGCAGGCGACGGCCTATACCTATACAGGCTTCCGTTGTTCAACCGGCGTTAATCCGCAACCGGGTTATATTGCCGTAAACCCGAAGGTCATTCCGTACGGCACCAAGATGTATATTGTTTCGGCTGACGGACGGTATACCTATGGGTATGCGGTGGCGGCCGATACCGGTGGCTTTATAAAAAGTCGTCCGACCAATGTCGATTTGTTCTTCACCAGCGAGGCCGCTTGTCGTGCCTTCGGTCGACGGGATGTCTATATTTACTTTGTTTATTGATGAAAGCAAAGAAAACACGCTTGCCTGTTGGCGAGCGTGTTTTCATGTCCGAAACAGCCGTATCAGAGCGTTTTCGCATTAACCCATATAAATTTATGCAAATACATCAAAGCTGTTCCTATCGCTTATGACGGGCTCTGAATGGATATCATAGTCAAAACATGGCTGAACAAGGGGAAGTTTATGGCTCAAACATGGCTTTATTGAATAACGGATATGCTGCAAAAGAAAACATAAGGGAAAAAGGGGACTGTAAAACGCAGGTTTTACAGTCCCCTTAACGGTTGAATTACAGCTTGACCGGCTGACCGGTCGCAATGCTTTCGTAGCAGGCGTTCATGGCCTTGATGGTATTGTGATGGCGACGCAGGTTAATCTGCGGTGTTCCGCCGTTGCGGATGCAACCCACAAATTCGTCGATCAGTCCGACCCACTCGTCAAAGTAGGTGTACTGGACGGTGTAACGGGATTGCGGTGCGGCGGAATGATACACATTGGGGCCAAAACAATCGGCAAACAGACTGCCTTTGGTACCGTTGAGCACCAGGTTGACCTCCATACGCTTGGGGAAGACTTCCCAACCCGGGCCGGGGGCTGTCAGTCTGTTTTCCATGCGTGACCAAGAGGGGTCTAATAAAAAGCTGACGCCGTTCTTCATTTTGCCGGTGACGCTGAGCATATCTTCCTCCACAATATCAGGACGGATGTTGGGCGCCACGCTGGCAAAAATGGTATCAAACTCACTGCCTGTAACCTCACGCACCATATCGAAAATATGGGGATGGTCGCACAAGGCACCGCCGCGGAAACGGGTGTCACCCTCGCACAGAGGAACGACCTTGCCGTAGCTCTTGTCGGGCTGACCCTGCCAAGGGAAGGCCCAAACGGGGGATAGGGTGATGTTGGTGGCCTGGAAGGAGGTCATATCACCAATGGCCTTTTGCTTTACCAATTCTTTCATACGCATCACAACGGGGTTATAGTGCAGTTCCAATTCAACCTGGCAAACAATGCCGGCTTTTTCGGTTAAGCGAATCATCTCGTCGTATTCTGACTCGTCAAAGGTCGGAATCTTCATGGACAGGATATGAATGCCTCTTTCACAGCACAGCTTGACCTGACGCAAATGATCGACATTTTCGCTGGCCAGCACAACGGCTTCGATTTCGGGATGTGCCGCCAGCATTTCTTCCTCGCTGTCATAGCAGGGGATGCCCTGTACGCTCTTCAAAAACAGCTCTTTTACATCGGCGTTGGCGGCCGATACGGCGATCCATTCCAAATTCGGGTTGTCCTTTAGCACCTGATAATACTTTCTGGTATGCCCATGGGTTAAGGACATCATGGCGATTTTAACGGGTTTCATAGGTAATCCCCCTTACATTGATGTCTGACTTTAAGGACTCCTTTGCCTTTTCGCAAAGGATGTCTAAATAGGAAACCTCATTCTTGCGGTCAAGGCCGTTTTTGACCACAGCAAAGGCATCCCGCACCACTGAACAGGCATATTCGTCCAGACCGTACAGTTCGGCATCGGTATCGGTGAAGGTTTCGGTTTGATTGTCACTGAACAGATACACGGAAGATACCGGCATCTGTGTGTCTACCACACGGTCGCAAACCACGCCGCTTTGGGCAATGATTTCGTGCTTGTCAATGGCCGATTGACCGTCCGGCAGGGTGGCGGCCAACTCAAAGGAGCAGACATAGCCCTTGGCGGTTTTTCCGATTAAATTCAGCACGGTTTTGCCGTCGCCGGTGGCATAAATGTCGGCCATGTCATCCTCCAACAGATAATGAGCGATGCCGGCCTGACGGTAAAAAACATCCCATAAATCAGTGCCTTTTTCAGTCACGCAAAGGGTGCGTAAAACGCTGATTCCGGTGACCTGACCGTTGGTGATTAACCCTTTCATCTCCATAAAACGGCGTTCGGCCGTGTAGGGAAACAGAGGATAATGACCGCTTTGTGTGAGGACATAGCGGTCAGCCTCTAAGGAAACAGGCGTCGGCAGTTGATATTTTGTCAGTAATTGATTCAAATGCTGTTCCAAGGAAAAAAACCTCCTTACTTTACTTTATAACATTTTTACACGAGGACGATATTTTTTGAGATAATCGGCGTTCTTTTCGTCGCCGCCGGGGGTGTTGGCGCTCGACCATACCGGCGGTGTGATGCCCTGCTTAACGCACTGGCTGACCGTTTCAATCTCCAACAAATGAGCTATGTAGAAATCGACGATGTTCGAGGCCGGAGCGATTGGGGTATCAAAGCCGGGCACGGTAACAACGGCATCGCCCACGGGGTTGAAGTCCTCAATGGCGACATCGGCATAGTCGAACAAATTGGTTTTGTTGGGGTGACGGATAAAGTGGTCGGCCGGCATCTCGGTTTGCCAAGCACTGCTGGAAACGGCAATGATTTTCACACCGCGTTTTTTAGCTTCCATGGCGGCGTCAATGGTGGCTGGGTTGATGCCGATGTTGTGGAAGATAATCAGCACATCGTCCTTTTGTAAATCATAATACTTGAGAATGGCCGAGCCGTAGTTGACGGTGCGTTCCAACTCTAAATATTTCAGGGCTTGGTTAAATACCGAAAGACCGGTTTCCATAATAGGATTGATGTTGGCCAAACCGCCGGCACGGAAGAACATTTCACCGACCGGCAGGGTGGTGTGACCGCCGCCGCCGTAGACCGAAATCAGCCGATCGTTTTTGATGGCAGCCACCATCAGCTCGGCCGCCTTGCGGATGTTCTCGCTTTGGGTTTCATTGACCTTTTGCAGATTGTCGATAATGCTTTGATAGTAACCGTAATCGTTCATGATGCAGTCTCCTTTTTCAGTTATATAAGGTTGCTAAACAGCACGGGTTGCAAAAACAGATTTATTTTTTGAGAACACGGCGGTAGTTTTCGCCGATGTGATCCCACAGCTCCAGGGCGTCCTCGGCGGCGACAACGGTGCCGTAACCGCCGCGGTAGGTCCAGGTTGCCAAACGGTCGGTTCCCATGGATTCGTACAAATCAACAACCTTGTCGATCTGTCCAAAATCGGCCGGGCGTTCGTTGTAGCCCATCAGCCAGCGTTCGGATTCCTTTCCGTACTTTTTGGCCATTGCCACGGTACGGGCGGTGATGTTCTTAAAGAAGCTCTCGGGCAGTGTCCATTTAATGATGGTGGTGGAAAACACATCAAAGTACGGACAGGCGGCCACCATTTCCCAGTTGTCATAACCGCGTTGCTCGGTGACATAATAGGAATTCATGGTTGCATGAACGCAACAGGTGATTTCCAAACGGCTGTTAACCTCTTTAATAGCCTTAGAGGCATCGGCCAAGGTCTTTAAGGCCTCTCTCCAACGGAACTGCTTGACATCGTCGTTCATGATGCGGGGCATTTCATAGCCGTAATACTCCTCAAATTTTTTCATGCACTCCCCACAACGACAGCTCCAGTCATCGCCGGCACCGCCGGTAATAGAGGCGTAGGATTTGGGAAGCGCATAGTGAGGTTCGTCCCAGAAAAAACCGTCGATTTCGGTGTTGCGGGCGATTTTTAAGCATAGGCCGGTGAAATAATCACGGAAGGACTGTGTGTTGAAGCAGGCGTTGGGCAAGACCTCGCCGGTCAAAGCCGACACTTGTCTGTGGTGGATGTTATTCTGCAAAAAGAGGCTGACTTGTTCGCCCCCGAAATATTTGCCGATGCCCCAAAGGTCGGCAATGGCCCTCAGACCCACACGGTGAGCCGTTTTGATGATGTTGTTTAGATTCGGGAACCAAAAGTCCATGTCAAATTCGGTGATGGCCAGAATGACCGTGTCACAACCGTGCTCTTTCATCTCCAGAAAGTCCTTCTCGGCGTGCTCGACATAATTCAGACCGTAGTAGCTGACAGCGGTGTGTTTAATAGCCATAAAATCATCCTTTCTTTTTTCCTTATTATAAGAAAACAATGCGTCATTTGACCACCGATAAAAGGAAACAAAACATTTGATTTTCCGAACTTTACAAAGATCCGTTGTTTTGGTATAATAAAGGAAACAAAAGGGAAAGGAGCATTTTATCATGTTTTTTGACGAAGAAAATAGCGTAAAAATCCTTTCTGTTTTGAACCTTTCCTGGAATCAAACCGAAGCAACGGTGGCGCCCCGTCCGTTTCATGCTTTGTCCTTCCGCCTTGAGGGCGATTCCCGCTTTTCGGATGATACTCATGAAGTCACTGTGGGAGATAACGGGATATTGTTTATGCCGGCCGGAGCGTCTTATCACTTGACCAGCGGAAAAGAGCAACTGATTTGTGTACACTTTCAACTGGAAAAGGAGAATGAGGCCTTGCAGTTCCGGGGGTATGAGCCGGTCAATCCACTTGTCTTTCGGGATTTATTTACCTCTCTTTTTGATATTTGGCAAAAGAAAAAGCCCGGATACGGCTTCCGGGCGCTTTCGGTGTTTTATCATATTATCGAGCAGATGGAACGACAGTTTTATCGACAGGATACCAATGCTTCCTACCGTCGTATAGCCCCGGCGGTTGAGTATATGCACACGCACTTGTGCGATCCGCTTTTAAGCGTGGAGTGTCTGACTCAAATTGCAGGCTTGAGCGACACCTGCTTTCGGCGTTTGTTCTGTGAAACCTTCGGCAGTACGCCCAATCATTATATCAATTCGTTAAGAATCGAGCAGGCGGCCGAAAAGTTAAACAGCGGTTTGTATACCGTGGAGCAGGCGGCCGCCGAATCGGGCTTTTTTGATGCAAAGTATTTCAGCACCGTATTCAAACGCTTTAAGGGCAGTCCACCCTCACGCTATAAGGGACGAAGAAACGACTGACTCGGGGGCGGCAGGCCTATATGGTGTTAGGCGTCCCGTTCGGTGGCGTACATCCGCTCAATGGAACCGATGATCAAATTATGCCAATCCTTCTGCGGATACCATTTTTCGGACAAAGCCTTGTCGAGCATACAGGATTCGTCCATGCGTTGCACATATAATTTGCGACAAACCATGCTTAAACGGGACTCGTTGAATAGGGTATAACCGTCCTTGAAAACCGGCGTCAAACCGGCCAGGGCGGCCTTGTCGCAATCACGGCCGCTGTTGGTGCCGCAAATACGGGGAATATCTTTGTTGTCCCCGAAGAAGCTGAGGGTAAAGGTGTCGAAGCGGTTCAAAAATTCCATGGTGTACCGTTGCGGACGCACCACCACCGCCGCACAGTCTTTGCCCCACATTTCACCCATAAAGCCCCAAGCGGCGGTCATGGTGTTGTATCCGGATTCATCTCCGGCGGTGATCAGCATGGTTTCCTTGCTGATCAAGGAAATAACGTTTTCTTTGAAGTCTTTCTCTGCCATGTCACGGAACATCGGCTATTCCTCCTTATGTAAAAGCTTCTTATTATATTATAACGCCGTTTGCTTTGTTATGCAAGGCCGGCCTGAAAGTAGTGTGACGCATGGAAAAAGTGTTAATCGGAATGAGCGGCGGGGTGGATTCCGCGGTAGCGGCGGCCTTGCTGAAACGGTCGGGATATGATGTTACCGGAACCACGCTGTTAATGTATAGGGAAGACGAACAGCAACAAAGTCGGGATGTGCAGGACGCTAAAGCGGTTTGCGAGCGGTTAGGATTATCTTATATGACCGCCGATTTCAGAGAGACTTTTTTGCAAGAGGTGGTGTCTTACTTTGTCAAAAGCTATGAGAATGGCTTGACACCCAACCCTTGCTTGATTTGCAATCGGCAGGTCAAGTTTTCGGCACTTTTGCAAAAAGCCACGCAAGACGGTATACCGTATATAGCCACGGGTCATTATTCCCGAATTAAAAAGGACGGCAGTGGGCGTACCCTGTTGTACCGTCCGTCGGATCGCAGTAAGGATCAAACTTATGTGTTGTACCGACTGCCCCAAGAGGTGCTGTCGCGTACCCTAATGCCGTTGGCCGATTATACAAAGGAAGAGGTTCGCCAAATGGCAACCGAGTGGGGACTTGTCAATGCCGATCGGCCGGACAGCCAGGATATTTGCTTTATTCCGGACGGCGACTATGCCGGCTTTATTCGGCGTCTGACCGGTCATGAGCCACAGCCCGGCCATTATGTTGACCGACAGGGACATGTGTTGGGTCGGCATAAGGGTCTCATTCATTACACGGTCGGTCAGCGCAAAGGGCTGGGTGTCAGCTTCGGTGAGCCGATGTTCGTCTGCGAAAAACGCGCACAGACCAACGAGATTGTGCTGTGTAAAGAGCCGGATCTATATACCAAGACGGTGCGTATTAACCAACTGAACTTTATTCCGTTTGAGCGCCTTGATGGGAGCTTGAGGGTGACGGCCAAGCTACGCTATCGGCATACCGACCAACCGGCTACGGTAACCATGGTTGACGAAAACACGGCGCAACTGGTTTTTGATGAGGCGCAACGGGCCCCGACACCCGGTCAGGCGGCTGTTTTGTATGACGGAGATTTGGTCATCGGCGGGGGCACCATTCTGTAAGAAAGCGACATGGTCGGCGGCGATCATGAACGCATTTCATACCGAAAGAAGAAAGGGAGAAGAACAATGACAAAACAAATGGAAATCACGGCGGCGGCCTTGCGCCATAACCGTATGGAAACTTTTTGCTGCCGGAAAAAGGAAGACATATGGCCCATTGTCAGTCAGCTGATGCCTGTGGGCAGTCGTGTGGCGGCCGGTGGCTCGGTGAGTCTTGAGCAGGCCGGTGTGTTGGATAATATTCGCCAAGGAAATTATGAATTTCTCGATCGAAACCGTCCGGGACTTTCGGCACAAGAGCGAGCCGAGATGATGAAACAGGCCCTGACGGCGGATGTGTATTTGCTGTCGGCCAATGCCGTAACACAAGACGGCGTTCTCCTAAATGCAGACGGAAACGGCAACCGTTTGGCGGCCCTCGTTTATGGGCCCGAAAGGATCATTGTGGTGGCCGGTTCCAATAAAATCGTGCCGGATGTCGAGGCTGGTTTTCATCGGCTTCGCACGGTGGCGGCGCCTCTTAACTGCCGTCGGCTTAAGCTGAATACTTATTGTGCCAAAACCGGACACTGTGTGGCGTTGGACAACGGCAAATCTGCCCCCGGCTCGGGCTGTGTCGGTGAACGCATTTGTTGTCAGTATGTCATCAGTGCCTATCAACGCCACCCCGACCGTGTGAAGGTTGTTCTGTGCGAGGAGGCCCTGGGCTATTAAAGCTGTCCGACGGCGGTTTTACATCGACGCAAGGCATGAATTGGTTTCTTTAAGCATACTCTTTCTTGGAATGGTTGATTAACCGACAAGGGGAGTGTGCTTTTTTATGAAACGAATCATGGCCGGTGTACTGTGTGTGGTTATGTTATTGTCTTGGACGGTTTCGGCGCAGACCTTCAGTGAGGAACCCATTGACAATTCTCCGTTAGAGGCCGTGCCGACCGCCGCCGAGGGAGAAATTCTGGAGCTGTCGGCCAAATCGGCCATTTTGGTGGAGCAATGCACCGGGCAGGTTTTATACGAATCGGCATCGGATGAGCGTTGTGCGCCGGCCTCTATCACCAAGATCATGTCATTGATTCTCATTTTTGAAGCCATGGAGGCCGGACATTTTAATGAGGATACGGTCCTGACCTGCTCGGACAGTGCGGCGGCTATGGGCGGTTCGCAAATTTGGTTGGAGCCGGGGGAGCAGATGAGCGTGCGTGATTTGCTCAAGGCCGTCACCATTGTGTCTGCCAACGATGCCACGGTTCTTTTATGTGAGGCGGTGGCCGGCAGTGAGGAGAGCTTTGCTGTGATGATGAACGAAAAAGCGGCGGCATTGGGCATGAATAACACGCATTTTGTCAACAGCACCGGATTGGATGCCGAGAATCACTACACCACGGCACACGATGTGGCTTTGATGGCGTGCGAGCTGTTACGGCATGAGAAAATCAGCGAGTATTCGACCGTGTGGATGGATACCTTGCGAGGTGGGGATTCACAACTGGTGAACACCAATAAGCTGGTGCGGTTTTATGAGGGTTGTACCGGCTTGAAAACCGGCACAACGGCAACCGCCGGATATTGTTTGGCCGCCAGTGCTAAACGGAACAATTTGTCTTTGGTGGCGGTGGTTATGGATGCCAAGACCAGTCCCGATCGGTTTGCTTCGGCGCAAAAACTGTTGAATTACGGATTTGCTCATTATACCTATGTCACGGTGACACCCGAGATTCCCGAGGGGCAGACCGTTCCGGTAAAAAAGGGCTTGACAGAGTGTGTGCCGGTGAAGGCTGCCGATTCCTTTTCTGTTTTGCTGAAAAAGAGCGAGGTCGGGGCGATTACGCAGTCTATGGGGTTGATTGATGAGGTGACAGCACCGGCAAAGGCCGGTACGGCGGTTGGCAGCGTGCGGTTTTTTCTAAAAGACCGTGAAATCGGTCAGGTTGATGTGGTGACCGAACAGGATGTCGAATGTCTGGATTTTGCACGGGCTGTTAAGCTGATCTTTTCTATGTTGGTTGCCTTATAGCCCTCTTATGTGACCAAAGTTTAATTTTTTTTCTGTTTTTGCATAATGACTGTTGAAAAAGTGACCGCTTTATAGTACAATATAGATATAAAAGATACAAAAAACATTGGGAGTCTTGAAGATGGCACTTACATTCAACAGTCATTATGCGAAAGCGTTCCTTCGCCCGAATGATCTTGCGGGGTTAGAACCTTCTGTTTATCTGGCACATGATTTGCTGGAGAGCAAAACCGGTCTGGGCAACGATTTTTTGGGTTGGACGACCTTGCCGACCGATTATGATCATGAGGAATTCGGCCGTATCAAAAAGGCGGCTGAAAAAATTCGTCGCGACACCGACATTCTCATTGTGATCGGCATCGGCGGCAGCTATTTGGGCGCTCGTGCGGCCATTGAGTTTTTGAAGGGCCCGTATTACAACCAATTGGCCAAGGACGGTCCGCAGATTTATTTTGCCGGTAATTCCATCAGCGGTTCTTACCTGTCGGATATTTTGGAAATGTGCAAGGGCAAGCGGGTTTCGCTGAACATTATTTCCAAGAGCGGTACCACCACCGAACCGGCTGTGGCTTTCCGTGTGTTGCGTCGCTATTTGGAGGAGCAGTACGGCGAGGCCGAGGCGGCTTCCCGCATTTACTGCACCACCGACCGTGCAAGAGGCACCTTGTTGCAGTTGGCTAAAGAAAAGGGCTATGAGTGCTTTGTTATCCCGGACGATGTAGGCGGCCGTTTCTCGGTCCTCACCGCCGTGGGTCTGTTGCCCATCGCCGCCGCCGGGGCGGATATTGACGCCTTGATGGCCGGTGCGGCTGCCGCTCAAAAGGAGTACAATCTTCGCAGTCTTTCCGATAATCCTTGTTATACCTATGCTGCTTTGCGTAATGCGTTTTATCGCAAGGGCAAGGAAGTTGAACTCTTGGTCAGCTATGAGCCTCGCTTTACCATGATGTCGGAATGGTTTAAGCAATTATACGGCGAGAGCGAAGGCAAGGATCATAAGGGTTTATTCCCGGCTTCGGTGACCTTCTCGACCGACTTGCACTCGATGGGTCAGTTTATTCAGGACGGTACGCGTCTGATGTTTGAAACCGTGGTGACCATCGGCGATACCGGCTGTGATGTAACCATTGAAGAGGAACAAAACAACGGTGACGGACTGAACTTTTTGTCCGGCCGAACCATGACTGAGGTCAATGAGAAAGCTTTCTTGGGCACCGTGTTGGCTCATACCGACGGCGGCGTGCCGAATCTGGTCATTCATGTGGATCGTGCCGATGAGGAAAACCTGGGCCGTTTGATTTACTTCTTTGAGAAGGCTTGCGCCATTTCCGGCTACCTGCTGGGCGTGAATCCCTTTGACCAACCCGGTGTGGAAAGTTACAAGAAGAATATGTTTGCTTTGCTGGGCAAGCCCGGTTATGATGAGCAGAAAGCGGAACTGGAAGCTCGTTTGTTGGTGTAATATTCAGTAAAACAACCGTTTAGACGGTGAAATATAAAAGGAGATGATCATCTATGGTAAAAGTGATAGTAGGCAAAAAAGGTTCGGGCAAAACAAAAGAGTTGTTGGATCTCGTGAATGTTGCCGCTGAACAGAGCAACGGCAATGTTGTTTGCGTTGAAAAAGGTGATACCCTGAAATTCAGTTTGACACATAAGGTACGTTTGATCGATGCCGATCATTACGAGATCAGCGGCTTTGACGCTTATTACGGAATGCTGTGCGGTATTTGTGCCGGCAACTATGATGTGACCCACATTTTCGGCGATGCCACTTTGCGGATTGGTTCTCGGGATGTTAAAGAATTGGAGGCCTTCCTCGGTAAAATCAAGGCTTTGAGCGAGGAAAGCAATGTGAATTTTGTGTTCACTATTTCGGCTCAGCGTGAGGATCTGCCAGCCGGCGTTTTAGCGTTTGCTAACTGATCATACAGCGGATGGCTCTTGGTCGTTTTGGGACAGAGCCATCCTTTTTTATGCGTTGCCGGATATCGGCATCGGTTGATACAAGTCAAACAAGACATATACAAAGGGAGGCTTAATATAATGGAAGTTACCGTAAAGAATTGCTCTGTGACCGAACCGTTTCGTGAATATTGCGCCGTGCAGGTTTACCCGTCCTGCCGTTTAAGCGAACTCTATGGCTTTGGTGGTGCTTTTACAGAGGCGGCGGCCTATAATTATGCACAGCTCACAAAGGAAGATCAACAAAAGTTAATTGAATGGTATTTCAGTGCTGAAAAAGGCATGGGCTACCGTTTCTGCCGTGTGCATATGGGCTCTTGTGATTTTTCTCTTTCGGAGTACAGTGTTGTGGGCAAGGCCGATTTGTCGGACTTTTCGATTGAACGGGACAAGAAGTACGTTTTGCCGTTTGTTAAGGACGCCTTGCGTGAGGCAGGCGATGAACTGTTCCTGTTTGCCTCTCCTTGGAGCCCTCCGGCCTTTATGAAAACCAATGAATCTCTGCTTCACGGCGGTGAACTGAAAAAAGAGTATTATGAACCGTATGCGCAGTGCTTTGTGAAATTTATTAAGGCCTACGCCGAAGAGGGCGTGACCATTCAAGCTGTGACGGTACAAAATGAACCCGAGGCTTGCCAAACCTGGGAAAGCTGTCATTTTACGGCACAGCAAGAGGCCGAATTTGCCGTGGATTATCTGCGCCCGGCACTCGATAAGGCCGGCCTGAAGGATGTCAAAATTCTTGTGTGGGATCATAATAAGGAATCGTTGTTTGATCGTGCCACGGCCGTTTATGCCTATCCCGGTGCCAAAGAGGCTCTTTGGGGAACCGGTTTCCATTGGTATTCCGGCAATCATTTTGATACCATTTCGCTGACCCGCCAAGCCTTCCCCGATAAGGTGGTGGTGGAAACCGAGCTTTGCCACGGCGATAGCCATGATAAGACCCCGGATGAGCGTGCCATGGATTATGCTGTGGAGTATTGCATGGATCTGCATCACGGGACGGCGGCTGTATGCGACTGGAATATGATTCTGGATGTTCCGGACGGGGGCCCGTTCCATTGTCGTAATACCGGCGGTTGTTATGCGCCGGTTTATGTGGATCAAGAGAGCAAAGCACTGTCGAAGGATGCCATTTTTTCGGTGATTGAGGCGTTTGCATCAAAGGTATCCCCCGGCGATATTTCGCTGGCCACCAGTTGTTATGATGAAAAGATCAAAACCGCCGCCGTGCAGAAAAAGGACGGTCGTGTGGTGCTGTTTGCCGTCAACACTGATACGCGTGAGCGGATGCTCAACATTTTGCTGCACGGAAAATGCGCCCCAATGAACGTAGCACCCCAATCATTAAGCGTCTTTATTCTTGAATGAATTGGGTTTGATGGTTTGACATGCCCCTCATTTTTCGGCTGTCGACGCAGGAGATGATCGGTCGATTGAGCGGTTGACAAGTGTTCCTCAAAAGGATATACTGGAGAAAACAAATAAAGGGAGCAAAATCATGGCATTTTGGTATGACGGGAATAAGAATTACCCGGAGAATAAAAGAGAAAAAGACGGAATAGAGTATTATATTCGGGGTACGGTACAGGTCGAGGACAAGGTGTATGAGCGCTATGCGGTGCACACACACTTTATCAATCGGGGTGAGGACTTGGTTGAATTGGTGCGTCGCTATGTGTTGCCTTTGTCCGAGGAGGGCGACATTTTGGCCATCGGTGAAAAGGTTGTGTCTATGTGCCAGGATAATACCGTAGAAAAGAAAAATGTGAAAATCGGCTTTTTGGCTCGCACCTTGTCCCGCTTTGCCAAGCAAAACAGCGATGCCGGTATCGGTATGGGCGAGCCGTATAAATTGCAGTTGGCGATCAATATGAAGGGGGCTCCCCTCGTTTTGTGGGCGGCTTTTGCCGGCGGTGTTTGCAAGCTGTTCGGCAAACGGGGTGTCTTTTATGAAATTGTCGGGCAGGATGTGGCCGGCATTGACGGCTTTTATATGCACTCGGCTTTTGAAACCTATCATGATTTGGCGGTGCTCAATCCAAAAGACCCGGACGGTGCTTGCCGGATCTTGCGTGAAAAGACCGGCCTTTCCTGTATGATTATCGATGCCAATGATATTTCAGTCGAAATTCTCGGCCGCAGTGATGATTTGGACTTTGTATCCGGTGAGCGCTTGGGCGATTTGGTACGGGATAATCCCGCCGGTCAGGACGATGAACTCACGCCTTTCATTTTGGTGCGTGATTTGGCCGGCCGTGAACCGCAACCTTATGTGCCGATGCGTCCCCGTGAGGAAAAGGGATAACCCGCTTAAGTGAAAGAGATGAACGGGTATTCTATGTTAAAACACTGGTTTGTTCAAAAGAATGTTTTTGTGTTTCTTTGCTTAAAAGGTATTGACAAACGCCATGGATTCTTTTATAATACTTTGGTGACGATTGGGGGATAACTGCGTGATTTTGGATTGCAGAGATATTTTTATCACCGAAAACGCAGTCTTGCCGATCACATACTCGTTGGATATGAGTCGGACGGACTATATGGGCGACTATCCGCTCAAAACGCCTGTTACCGCTTCCGGTTCCGTTTCCAACCGAGCCGGTCTGGTGACCATTTCACTCAATATGGTGTATGTCTTTTCAGCCGGCTGTGACAGGTGCGGACTACCAACCGATACCTGTTACAGTATTCGTTTTGAAAAGTCCTTGGCTCCCGAAACCGAAGGGGATGACTCCGATGATATTTTGCTTGTTCCGGATTACAAGTTGGATTTGGACGAGCTGATATCCAGTGAGGTGTATTTATCCCTTCCGATGAAACACCTCTGTCGAACTGATTGCAAGGGAATTTGCGAAAAGTGCGGTAAGAATTTGAATGAAGGTCCCTGTTCCTGCAACAAAAAAGAGATTGATCCTCGTTTGCAGGCCTTAGCCGATTTACTGGAAAATGAAAATTGATATGGAATAAGGAGTTGCATAAGCTATGGCAGTACCTAAGAGAAAAGTATCCAAAGCCCGTCGTGATAAAAGACGCAATAATTTATGGAAGCTGAAGGCTCCGGCATTGGTGAAATGCCCTCGTTGCGGCGAATATAAAAGACCGCATCGTCTTTGCGCCTCCTGCGGTTATTACGGTGACCGCGAGGTTGTCAAGGTCGAGGACTAATATCTTTCAGTCAGCATGATAAGGGCAGAATAGGGGGTTTCCTCTCTCTGCCCTTTTTCTTGCATTCGGGGGAAAGGAGGCAAAGGCGTGGCTGTAACGGTTAAAAGCGTTCAACCGGCATCCAAGGCGTTCAAAAAGGGAATACAAAGCGGGGATGAAATCCTTACCATTAACGGGAACACCATTTTGGATGTATTGGATTATCGGTTTTATCAGGATGAACAGAGACTCAAACTGGAAATTCGCAGTGAAAACGGCCGTTTGCGGACGGTGCGCATTCACAAGGGCCAATACGAGGATTTGGGTCTTGAATTTGAAACCTATTTGATGGATCACGAGCACGCCTGTACCAATAACTGCATTTTCTGCTTTATTGATCAGCTTCCGACCGGTATGCGGGAGAGTTTATACTTTAAGGATGACGATTCACGGCTGTCCTTTTTGTTCGGCAATTATATCACATTGACCAATTTAAGCGAGCATGAAATCAAGCGGATCATTACCATGCATATCAGCCCCATCAATATTTCGGTGCACACCACCAATCCCGAATTGCGGTGTCGCATGATGCACAATCGCTTTGCCGGTGAAAAACTATCGTTGTTATCCCGCTTTGACGAAGCCGGTATCAAAATGAATTGTCAGTTGGTGTTGGTGCCCGGATATAATGACGGGGAAGAATTGCGGCGTACGCTGACCGATTTGATGGCGTACGAGAATGTGCAAAGCGTGGCAGCGGTGCCGGTTGGGTTGACGAAATACCGAGAGAATCTGCCGGCGCTGGAGCCGTTCAACCAACAAACCGCCGGTCAGGTCATTGATATGATGGAGGCCTTTGGGCAGGAGAGTCTGACAAAAACCGGCGAACGGCGGGCATATGCCTCGGATGAATTTTATCTGACGGCTAAACGCGACATACCGCCTGCCTCCTTTTACGGGAGCTTTGATCAGTTGGATAACGGTGTCGGTATGTGGGCACTTATGCGCTCGCAGGCGCTCAAGGCCATTCAAGAATCCGAAAAACCGCAGGATGTTGAACCGACAATTTTGGCAACCGGTATGCTGGCGGCGCCTTTAATGCAGGAAATCGTGGACAAACTAAAAGAGCGGTGGCCGATGGTGAATTGCACGGTGCTACCTGTGAGAAATGACTTTTTCGGCGAACGCATCACGGTGGCCGGTTTGGTGACCGGTGGAGATTTAATCAAACAGCTTAATGCCATACCGCACGGACAGCGGTTGCTGATCCCCGAATGTATGTTGCGGTTTGAAAATGATTTGTTTTTAGACAATGTCAGTGTCGAGGATGTGGAGGCACAATGCGGTGTAAAGCTGATCGCCGTGCCGAATGATGCGTATACTTTGATTGATGCTTTGTTAGGAAAGGACGGGAACTGAAATGGCAAAACCGATTGTAGCGGTGGTTGGTCGCCCCAATGTGGGAAAATCCACGTTGTTTAATAAGCTGATCGGACAGCGCCTGTCCATTGTGGATGATACGCCCGGCGTTACCAGAGATCGGATATACGGTGATTGCGAATGGCAGAACCGTACGGTGATGCTGGTGGATACCGGCGGTATTGAACCGAAAACCGATGACTTTATTCTGCGTTCCATGCGCCGGCAGGCTTTGCTGGCAATTGAAACGGCCAGTGTGATTATTTTTGTGACCGATATGACGGCCGGGGTAACGGCCGCAGATGCCGAAGTGGCAGCCATGTTGCAAAAGAGTGGTAAGCCGGTGGTGCTGTGTGTGAATAAGTGTGACAGCATCGGTCAGACTCCGCCGGAATTTTACGAGTTTTATAACCTCGGCTTGGGTGATCCGGTGGCGGTGTCCTCGGTTCACGGTCACGGGACGGGTGATTTGCTGGAGGCTGTATTTGCCTATTTGGATGAGGAGTTTTCGCCGGAAAATGACGAACAGGTGATTCAGGTGGCCGTTATCGGTAAGCCCAATGCCGGTAAGTCCTCACTGATAAACTATATGGCCGGTGAACAGCGTTCTATTGTGTCTGCGGTAGCCGGCACAACGCGGGATGCCATTGATATCCGTATTAAAAAGGGCGATGCTGTCTATAATTTTATTGACACGGCCGGACTGCGCCGTAAGAGTCGCGTGGATGACCGCATTGAAAAGTACAGTGTGTTGCGGGCTCAAATGGCGATTGAACGCAGCGATGTCTGCGTGGTCATGCTGGATGCGGTGGACGGCTTCACCGAGCAGGATTCCAAGGTGGCGGGGCTGGCCATGGAGCAGGGCAAGGCAACGGTCATTGCCGTAAACAAGTGGGATCTAATTGAAAAAGACGGCAGCACGATGGATGAGTACCGTAAGCGGCTGATGAATGATTTTTCGTTTATGCCATACGCACCCTTCATCTTTATTTCAGCAAAAACCGGACAGCGAGTGGATCGGCTTTTTGATTTGATTCATTATGTGTACGAGCAAAACAATATGCGTATTTCCACCGGGAAGCTCAATGACATTTTGGCGGACGCCACGGCACGAGTACAGCCGCCGACTGATAAAGGAAAACGGTTGAAGATTTATTACATGACGCAGGCCTCCACCAAGCCGCCCACCTTTGTATGTTTTTGCAACCGGGCCGAGTTGTTCCATTTTTCTTATCAGCGTTATCTTGAGAATCAAATTCGTTCCATTTTCGGCCTTGAGGGGACACCGATCCGTTTTGTTATTCGGGAAAGAGGAGAAGACAGTAAATGATCATTCTGGCCGTTCTTGCACCCATTATTTCTTATTCTTTGGGCAGCATCAGTTTTGCCGTGATTTTTACCAAATGCTTTTCGGGTACGGATGTCCGCTCCCACGGCAGCGGCAATGCCGGCACCACCAATGTGCTGCGTGTGTCTGGGGTTAAAGCCGGTATTCTCACCTTTATCTGTGATGCGGCTAAGGGTGCCGCATCCTGCTTGATTGGGATGTTTCTGTTTGGATTGGCCTTTGGAAAGGATCAGACAGAGCTTTGCCGTTTAGGAAGCTATGTGTGTGGGCTTGCCTGTATGATCGGACATGCTTATCCGCTGTTCTTCAACTTTGCCGGCGGTAAATGTGCGGCTACCGGTATGGGCGTTTTTACGGTATGCTGTCCGCTGTCCTTCTGTTTTGGTATGGCTTGCTATGCCGTCAGTATGCTCATCACCCGTATTGTTTCGTTAAGCACGCTGATTGCCGCTACCGTGGCGGTGGTGGTGTCATGCATTGTGAATGGGATTATAGGTGGGATTGATGTACCGATTATTGTTTTAAGCATTCTATTCGGTGTCATTGTTTTCAGCCGACACAAGGCCAACATCATTCGCCTGAAAAATGGCGAAGAAAAACCGTTAAGTATTAAAAGAAACACTTGACGAAGTAAGTTTTTTCATAAGAGACAAAACAGTCGGCAGTTGCCCTTTTTGGGGGTGACTGCCGACTGTTATTATGGAGGAAAAAAGTATAAAAAAGGCTTGAATTTCCCATGAATTTGCCTATAATGGTTATAGATAGTCGAAATAGTGGTTAAACACACCATTTCGACACCAAATCTTCGATTTGGCAGCAAATTTTCAAAGAAAATTTGTCGAT